>JBKPMO010000193.1:0-6961 GCA_046732175.1 Verrucomicrobiota bacterium | reverse complement strand
GGGCTCCGGTTCGAGAACGCTCGTTTCGGCCCCGATCAGCTCGGAAACCGCCTCGATTGGCTCGGATACTGACTCGATTGGCTCGGATACTGACTCGATTGATTCAGCGGCTTGCGTCTCTTCGGCTACTGTCATTGCCGCCACCGGCTCTACTTCCGGTTCCGGCTCGGACTCTAGCGCAACCGGTTCGTTCACCTGTTCGACGAAGATGGGCGGAGCTACGGGAAATTCGGGCGCAACCTCGGTCTTACCGTTTATTGGCGCCTGTTCGACGACAGGTCCCACGGACGATTCGTCGAAATCGACGTAGGCGGGCTCGACGGTGCGACCGCCAGCGGGCGCCGTTTTTGGCTCAATCGCTGGAGCAGCCACGGGCTCAACCATCCGTTTTGCCACTGGGATCACTGCGCGCCGGAGGGCGGGTTCAGAAGCTTTCAGTTCAACCGACACCTGGCGCGGCCCACCGACGAATCGCCTTTGAGTTTGCAACTGTGGAATCTCTTCGTCAGCCACCTGATCGTCGTGCAGTGAAGGGCCAGTAACCGTCGCGGGACGATGCCCAATTGTCGTCCTGCCAATCAATCGACGACCTTCCATCACTAGCCACGCCCCTGCCGAAACAATCGCACCAAGGATAAAGAGCCAAAACACTAGGGGCCGTTGTCCAGTGAATGAGCTAATTCGTTCGCCAAACGACGGCGACGGCGTGAATTGGGCGACTTTTTCCGGCGCCAAGGTGTTCGCGGGCGTTGCAGCGCTGGCAGTGGTTTTCGCCGGTGTCGCTGTCTGAGCTGCCGCGGCAAGCTCAGGCGCGGGCGTCGCTGGCGCCACTTGAGGCGTTGAAGCCTGGCTGGGATTCGGGGCGATGGAAACCTCAGGCGCTGGAGTTGCAAGCACGGCTGCCGGGGTCGCAGTAGAAGTTGCGAGAGCCAGCGCTGGAGCTGGTGTTGCGTTCGACGCCGCCGACTCGACAGAAATGCCGGCTACTGCTGGCATAGCCGGGAGATCCCCCGGTTGGGCCGAGGAACCAGTCGCCCGCGCATTCGAGACGATCACCTCCGCCGGCTTTGCATTGACAAACGCTTCGCTGGCTTTGGCATCGGGCGCCGGTGTTTGTGCCAGTGCCAATTGTGTTCCCTCCTCGGCTTTCAATTCCGCGCCAGGAATCGGACTCGGCTCGATCGCAGGTCCCGACGATTCGGTCTGAGTGGAAGCGACGGCAGCCGCACTCGGGGCCGGCGACGAAATCGCCGCTGCGCTCTTCAACCAACCCAAATCATAAAATCCCGCCGCGTAGAGATCATTCGACGCCAACGGATAAATCTTTCGCGCCGACGTTATCCAATCGTTCGCCTTTTCCGGATTATTGTGTTGGAACTCCCACGCGGCCTGCGCGTAATAAAGCGACGGGGTATCACCGCTGAACTGGAATTGCTCCATCAATTTCTGAGCGCGGCTATCCTTTCCTTCCAGCAGGTAGGTGAGAAAGACCTTGAAGTTGATCAGTTGCGCGGCGTGGTTCTTGTCTCCACCGGGGGTTTGCTTCAATAACGCCTGAAAGCGATCGCGCGCCGTGGCGTAATCCTTATTTCGGAACGGAACATCAGCGAGGTTGAATTGGGCTTCGCGAAATTTCGGGTCCGCCTTTAATGCGTCTTTAAAGAATGTTTCAGCTTCGTCGTTCTTTTGTTGCGCCAGCAGAATTTCGCCGCGCAGGTTTAAGATTTGCGGCTGCTTTGGATCGGTCTCGTCGGCTTCGGCCGCCAATTTCGAAGCCGACTCAAAATCGTGCTGCTCATAAGCTTGCAGCGCCTGCTCGAATTGTGTCTTGGCCAGTGCTTTCGCCTTGCTCGTGCGTTCCTCGGGCGAGAGCAATTGCACTGCCGGCCGCTGTTGTCCCGGCTGCTTCTGCAACCAGCCAATTTCATATAGCGACTCGGCGAAGAGCTTGTTTAATTGCGGCGAGAAATTCTTCTCCGCTGCCGTCATCCATTTCTTGGCATCGGGAATACTCTGATTTTGCAGGGAAATCGCCGCATTGGCGTAATGCACTGCCGGCGTATCCGGCGACAACTCAAATTTCGCCAGAATCGAATCGACCATGGTGTCGTTTCCTTCCAGCAGATAAGTCAGCAAAATCTTGTATTGAATCAGCTGCGTTGCTTCGCCCTGCAACTCGGCTGCATTGGTCGTGAGCAAATCCTGAAAACGTTTCCGCGCTTCCGACCAATCCTTTTTCAGAAACGGAATCTCAGCCAGATTGAACCGCGCATTCCAAAATTTCGGGTCAAGGTTGTTTGCTTCCGACAATGCGGCTTCGGCTTTGTCGTAGATGCCCTGGCGCATATAGATAACGCCACGCAAATTTTGCGATGCCGCCAGATCCGGTTTCCGTGCGTCAATCGCATCCAATTGCTTTAATGCCTGCACATAATTGGCAGAGTCAAACGCGCGATACGCTCTGTCGTACATCGCTTCGAGCTCCGAATTCGAAGGCGCGACGTCGTTCGCAGCGAGGGTCCCAAAAACTAGCAATGAAATCGCAGCAAGTTTTCGAATCTTCATGCTGGGCAAGATAGAACTACTGGTGATGGAAGCTGACAAGTTATTTCTACCGATTCGCGGAACAAATTTCCGAGGGCGAAACCCGGCGAATCCACCTGGGCGTTTAGCGATTTTACCGGCATTCGACTGTTGCAAAACAGGCCCTGGATCAGAATTTCGTATTCATACAACCAACTAGCCGGAGTCCTTCCAGGGTGAGGTTTTCGTGCACGATGTCCACTTCCGGTAACTTGCGCGCGATCAATTTTGCATACCCACCTGTCGCGACGATGCGAACCTGGCCACTCCACGATTTTTCGGCAATGATTCGCTGCAAGATTTCGCGGACGAGGCCGCGATAGCCAAAAATGGCGCCAGCCAGCATTGCCTCATTCGTTGATTTGCCAATCGCGCTTCGTGGTTCGCGCAGGGAAATTCGCGGCAGCAACGCGGTGCGATCATAAAGAAATTTTGTCATCGCTTCCAATCCCGGGGCAATCACACCTCCAATGTAAGCATTGCCCGGGGCCACGATGTCGAATGTCACCGCCGTCCCGAAATCAATTACAATCGCAGGCGACCCGTAAAGCTCGGCTACTGCTACCGCGTTGGCCAGACGATCGGCACCGATCGATCCCGGATTCGGATAATCGATGCGCACGTTCAATCGGGTCTTCGCCGTCAGCCAAATCATCTTGCGCCCGCGGGCGGCGCGTTTGATTTCGCGATTTTTCTTCGGAACCACCGATGAGACGACGACGGTCCCGGCATCTCGTCGGCGGAGGATGCTCGCGATCCTACCGGCGTTTAAGGAGGGGGTGGCAATTTTCGAGGCGCCTTCAATTCGAGATCGCGAAGCAAAGGCCAGTTTAGTGAAAGAATTGCTCACGTCGATGAGGAGAAAGCCCGGCTTTGTCCACCGCTTGCGAGCGGGAAATGCCGCGCGTACCCTCGTGTTGTGCTTGTTCATCGTCCCCGCCGTTTACGCCGCACTCCGGCGATTCGCAATCTCATTCGCGAAACAAATCTGCACCGCCACGACTTCGTCCTGCCACTTTTTGTAAGTGAGAAAATCGAATCCGCGAAAGAGATCGCAAGTATGCCCGGAGTCCGCCAATATGCCGGGAAAGAAATCGCGGGCGTCGCACAACGTGCCTATGAGTCGGGTGTGCAGGCCGTCCTTCTCTTTGGGATTCCGAAATCGAAGGATGAACAGGCCAGAGAAGCTTACGCCGAAAACGGCGTCGTTCAGAACGCCGTCCGACAGATAAAAAAGCACGCGCCGGATTTGACTGTGCTGACCGACGTTTGCCTGTGCGAATATACCAGCCACGGCCATTGCGGCGTAACTCGCCGTGACGGCGAGCATTTTCATGTTTTGAATGATGAAAGCGTAGAGCTGATCGCGAAGAGCGCGGTGTCACACGCCGCTGCCGGAGCGGATATGGTTGCTCCAAGCGACATGATGGACGGCCGGATCGGTGCCGTTCGCACCGCGCTCGACCAGGCAGGTTTCGAGCAGACCGGGATTATGAGTTATGCCGCGAAATTCTCGTCCGTTTTTTATGGACCCTTCCGCGACGCCGCAGAAAGTCCGCCGCAGTTTGGCGATCGTCGCTCCTATCAAATGGATCCGGCGAATGCCGACGAGGCTTTGCGCGAAGTCGAGCTCGATCTGGCGGAGGGCGCAGACATTGTTCTCGTGAAGCCCGCTTTGCCTTACCTGGATATTTTGTGGCGGGTGCGGGAAAGATTTGGCCGGCCGACTGCGGTCTATCATGTCAGCGGCGAGTTCGCGATGGTCAAAGCGGCCGTCCACAACGGCGTGATCGATGAACGCGCTGCCGTCTTGGAAATCATGACATCGCTCAAGCGCGCGGGTGCCGATTTCATCGTCACGTATTGGGCGCTGGAACTGATGGAATGGGTGAAGGAATAACGGTGGCGACAGCTCCAGGCCAGTTCGGCTCCGGTTCGCCGGCTCGCGGCGAGACAGCTGCGCACACGCGACTCAAATGCCTGGCCCTGATCTGGGCACAAGCGCGTGGCTACTGTGCCTGCGCCGTGGAAGTAAGCCTGCCCCGTTGCCGCTTTCGCGCCGATATTGCAGCTTATCGCCCTAACGGGAAAGAGATCGGCACCACAGCGGTTTTTGAATGCAAACAGGCTTTCCCAGATCTGCGCCGCGACAACGGATGCAGTGCTGTCACCACAAAGCAGTTGGAAAAAGTCTTTCGACGCCGCGAGGTTTTGGAGAAAAACTTGCGGGTTCACTATCCGGCGCTGCGCATTCCCGACTCGCTTTTCTCCGACTTCGATTCATACAACTTTGCTGCTATTAACCATCGCGGTTATGCCCGCGTCCTGCGGCAACTCGGTGTGCTGCAGAATCGGCTCTTCGATTGCACAAAATTCGAGCGTTTGACTCGGTATCGTTGCGCGAATCTTTTTTTTCTCGTTTTACCAAATGGATTGTTCAAAGAACCAGAGATTCCTTTTGGCTGGGGCGCTTTGATCGAGGTTGATGACGAGCTGGTCCTGGCGCGGAAACCGCTTTGGCATGATGTTACTCCAGGCAATCGTCTAAAATTGCTCGAACGAATCGCCGGCGCGCGCACCCGTGTCCTGAACAAAGAATTGGAAATTACGTTCGATCAGGTGTCCGCGGCACGGAGCCGATCTTGTCCGTAAAAGAAACGCAAATTAAGGACACAGCAGCGCGTATCCTGCACGAATGGATCGAGCACTTAATCTAAATTTAAAGTCGCTGGCTCTTAGATTTGCGGGCGAGTAAGTTCCGCCCGGTCATTTCCTTCGGTTGGGACAGGCCAAGCAAAAAGAGCAGGGTCGGCGCGACGTCTGCCAGAATTCCACCCTGGCAGGAAAAGCTTGCGGCGTCCTTGGCCACATAAATGACGTGCACAAGGTTGGTGGTATGCGCGGTGTTGGGCGAGCCGTCGGGGTTTCGCATCAACTCACAGTTGCCGTGATCCGCAGTGATCAGGCATTTCCCATCGAGCTCAAGTAATTGAGGGACAATCCGGGCGACGCACGCATCAACCGTCTCAACCGCTTTGATTCCAGCTTCTACCACCCCGGTATGACCAACCATATCTGGATTGGCGAAGTTCAAGATAATCAGATGATAGTTTGCCATTCGCGCACAAACCTCGTCAGTAACCGGCAGCGCGCTCATCTCAGGCTGCAAATCGTAGGTCGCGACCTTGGGCGAAGGGATAATTTTGCGGTCTTCGCCCGGAAACGCGCGCTCGATTCCGCCGTTAAAGAAATAGGTGACGTGCGGATATTTTTCCGTTTCGGCGATGCGTAATTGCGTCTTGCCGGCGGCACTGGCGACTTCGCCCAAAATGTGCACCAGGTTTTCCGGCGCAAAAATGTAAGGCGAGGGATAGGTCACATCGTATTGAGTAAGAGTCACGAAATGAACTCGCGGCCACCTTCCGCGATCGAAGCCATCGAAATTCTCGAGCAAAAACGCCTGCGAAAGCTGACGTGCGCGGTCGGCGCGGAAGTTAAAAAAGAGCACAACATCGCCGTCACGTACACGTTCTTCTCCGGCATGTGAAAAAATCAGCGCGGGCATGAATTCATCGGTCTTACCCTCGCGATATTTCCTAGCCAGGGCGTCAGCCGGCGATTCCGTGGTCTGCTCCCCCTGGCCATGAACAATTGCGTCCCACGCCTTTTTCGTCCGATCCCAGCGGCGATCACGATCCATCGCAAAATAGCGGCCAACGACTGTGACGATCTGCGCGCCGCTTTTCGCCAGTGCCTTCTCGCACTCGCGCAAAATATTTGCGCCACCGGTCGGCGACGCATCCCTTCCATCAGTAAACGCATGAACAAAAATTTCCTTTACTCCCGCAGCATGCGCTGCTTCCGCCAGCGCCAGGAGATGACGATAATGACTGTGCACGCCTCCTTCTGAAACCAGACCGAGCAAATGCAATCGATGGCCGCGCGCCTTTGCAAAGGCCTCCTGGGCAACCTTGTTGCGGCCAAGTTCGCCGGCAGCAAGCGCCTTGTTAATTCGCGTCAAGTCCTGGTAGACAATCCGGCCCGCGCCAAGATTGAGATGTCCGACTTCGGAATTGCCCATTTGTCCTTTGGGCAATCCGACATCCTCCCCGCTCGCACTTAACTTCGCCATGGGGTATTTAGCGTAGAGCTGATCATGAAAGTAGGTGTGTGCCAGCAACGTAGCGTCGCCATTTTCGGTGGCGTGTTCGCGACCGCCGGGATTGATGCCCCAGCCGTCGCGAATGATCAGCATGACCGGCCCACTCATTGCGCGCAATCTGCCGACGGCCCATCGTCATACAAGTGCTTTCCCGCAGGTGCGGGATTGACAATGCGGCTGAGGATTATTCACATCGCGCCATGAAATGGAGGAACC
>JBKPMO010000192.1:0-12722 GCA_046732175.1 Verrucomicrobiota bacterium | reverse complement strand
TTTCCGCACGTTGACGAAAAGCCGCGCGCTCTTCCTGAGCCTGCTTGATCTTAGCGGGCATGGCCGCGTTTCCAAATCCGCCATTGTAAAGGCTAACGATTCCTAGACGAACACCGTGCTTCAACTCGACTTCGCCAAGATTGTGCAGGAGCGGCCGCCAGCGGTCATACTGTGCAAGGTCGTCCACAATCCGCTGCGATAACAAGATGTGGCCGGCATCGCCGCAATTCATCACTCGCTGCGCCACATTGATTCCGGCGCCGGCGAGATTTGTGCGCTCATTGACATCAGCTAGCCGATCGACCGGACCGCTGTGAATTCCCATCCGTAATTGTAGGGCAAGCGCTCCCGCTTGCCGCTTCTTTTCCCCGGCAGGTGGGAGCGTCTGCCCTACAGCTTTGCTGATTTCGATTGCGCAATGCACCGGCGCATCCGGCGAGGTAAAAAATACCAGTGCCATTCCATCGCCGGTCGGAATGCGAATGAGTTTGCCGGGGGCTGCGTCGGCGGAACGAAACTGGGCTGTGTTTCGCACCAACTCATTGAGTCGGGTGACTAGTTCCTTCTGTTCATCAACCGTGCGCTTGGAGTAACCGACAATGTCAATGAACAACACGTGCCCGATCTCAAGACCGGCGTTTGTTTCAGCGCGCATTTCAAACTGTCATATGCATAAGCCGCTCGCCCGTGAGGTCGAGTGTAAATGATACGCGTCAAATGTGAAAAACGGTAGAAGCTTAATGTTAGAAGCGACAAGAACGGTATGATTGCTCAACGTTCGATGCAGTCTGACATGCTGGCATCAGCCGGAACTTCGCAGAATCACGGGTTTTTCTCCGCCACCAATTCCTGAAACCGCGGATCATTGCGGATTGGATCCCAAATCGGATCGATACGCAGCAGCGCCGGTGTGATTGAAGTTGCTGATGGAACCTGAACCCAGCGTTTAAGAATGGGAATCGCTTGATCGGCATTGCCCAGTAAGGCGTAGATCCGCGCCATTTCCTCCTCGCGCAGCGGGCCTTCGAACGGGTCTTCGGAAGTGGGCTGCAACGCCATCCCCTTTTGTCCTTCCGATACAGCAGAGGCTGCGTCGCCCAAACCGGCATAGGCGACAGCTAGTCCAGAATGTAGTTCCGCCGCCGGCCCGCTATTCGGTTCTGCTTTGCTCAAGGCGCGGGTGAACTCCTCGAGCACTTGTTGGTAGGCTGCTTTTGATGCGGCCACATTGCCGAGGTGCCGTTGGGTTCTACCAATATCGCCAAGAATCCCTCTTTTTTCATCCCCCTGTGCCTCCTTCAATGCTTTCGAAAAAAGATCCAAAGCTTCAGAGTGGCGATGCATGTTCTCGGCCTGGTGGCCACGAAGGTGTAACGGAGCATTAATATTCGCGAGAAACTGGTCCGCAGCCTCAAGATTTCCCATGGCCCAAAAACAATATGTTTTGAACCAGATAGTGTTTATGTTTGCCGGTTCGACAGCTAGAATGTGATCAGCCACGGCCATAGCATCGGAAAAATTACGCTTGGCTGCGTAAGCATTCGCGAGGATTGCCGCTGACTCGATATTTCGCGGATCGAGCGCAAAGACACGGCGCATCACCGCGATGACTTCATCCCAATGCCCGAAGCGCCGCTGAATCAAGCCGATCGCACGTAAGACCGCTACATCATTAGGAAGGCTTTTTTCTGCCGACTGGAACTCCTCCAGTGCTCCTTTGAAATCGCGGAGCCCGTAGTAGCGATAATAGCCGAGGGCCAGATGGATCTCCGGTAAATTGGGATCGAGCGCGACGGCGCGATCGGCGGCCTCCTTGGCTGCCGCCAATCGCGCGGGAGTTGGATCAACTCCATTCCAGTAAAGGCTGCTATCCGCCGATGAAAGATACACCCATGCCAGGGCGAAGCTGGGATCCAAAGTCACCGCCTCTTGATATGCTCGCGCCGCGCTCTCCTGGTTCGAGAAGTCAGTTGTCCAGCCGGCCGCAAGTGCGCGTCCGCGCAGATAGGCATCGTAAGCGGCCGTGTTTTTCGTCGGCACTGCTTCTACGCGCGCTTTTTCCTGTGGGCTGAGCGTCGCGCCAACCGCGGCTGCAATCTCACTGGCCAGTTCCCCTTGGAGAGTGACGGAATCGGCCAGGGTGCGGTCGTAATTTTCCGACCAAATGTGACGGTCGGTCAGCGCATCAATCAATTGCACCGAAACGCGCATGTGATTTCCGGATCGGCGCACACTGCCTTCCACGACATTGCTCACGCCGAGTTGCTGCGCGATTTCTTTAAGATTGTGCGTGATTCCGGCCTTGTACTGCATCACCGACGTCCGGCTAATTACTTTCAGGTCCTTGATCTTGGCGAGATTTGAGAGCAACTCATCCTGAACGCCGTCGGCAAAGTAAGCGTTCTCTTTCTCTTCGCTTAAATTTTCGAGCGGTAAAACGGCGATACTCTTATCAGAAACCGGCACCGTTCGAAAAGGTGATCGATGCACGAATGTCCAAAGCGCCATGCCGGAACCGATCGCAATGAGTGTCGCAGCACCGACAAGCATTTTTGTGCGCCGGCGCTTAACTGCGGCGCGACTCGCTTTAGCTGCTTGCTTGAACTTCTCCGGCAGCTCCGCATTTCCAGCATTCTCATTGTAGAAGCTAACGATATCTAGCTTTGCGCCATGTTTCACGTCCACCTGACCGAGCTCGTGAAGGTGGTCGCGCCAGCGTGCGTATTGCGAGAGATCTTCAGCGAGACGCTTGGAAAGAAGAATGTGGCCAGCGTCACCGCAATCCATTACCCGCTGGGCCAAATTGATTCCACCACCTGCCACGTTTTGCCGCTCGTTCACGTCCGGTACGGCGTTGACCGGACCGCTGTGAAGGCCCATTCGTAGTTTGATCGCCGGGTTTTCTTTCAGCGCCCGACTGATCTCCACCGCACAACGGATCGGCGCTTCCGGACTGGTGAAGAAGACTAATGCCATTCCATCGCCGGTCGGTAAACGGACCAGCTTCCCTTTCGCATCTGCCGTGCGCACCTGATCGGTGTCGCGAACAATTCGGTTAAGCTGGCGGGTTAATTCGCTCTGCTCATCGACCAGCAATTTCGAGTAGCCAAGAATGTCCATGAACAAGACATGCCCCAGCTCGAGTTCCGCATCTGAGGAGGACTCCGAAGCCATGATATGTTCCTCAAAGGAGAAGACAGCAGATTACGCGGACAAAGCGGTTTCGGGAAACGAATTCGCGGTAGGGCCATTCCCGTCATCCCGAGAAAACCGCCAGTCCCGCTCGGACCGCAAACGCAGTTGACCCATCTGCGGTCACCGCCTAATGTGACATCCCATTTTCGCCGGTGCGGTTGCGCTGCATCGCTCGAAGAAGGGTATTATGGCTCAAATGCAGGAATTACTGGCGAAATCGCTCCGCGACTTTCGTGAAGGCAGCATCGTCAAAGGGCGTGTCCTGGAAATTCGCCCCCGCGAAGTGCTGGTGGACATCGGTTACAAATCGGAAGGCGTCATTCCGTCAGCTGAATTTGATAATATCGATACCATGGAAGTCGGCGACGAAGTGGACGTGTTGCTCGAGCGCCTCGAGAACGATGAAGGCATGGTTGTGCTTTCCAAGGAGAAAGCGGCTTACCGCCAGAACTGGAACAAGATCGCCAGCGTTTTTCAGGGCGACGGTCTGATCAAGGGCAAGGTTAAGTCCGTGGTCAAAGGCGGGCTGATGGTGAACATCGGGGTGGAAGCATTTTTGCCGGCCTCACAGATCGACATTGTTCCGCCAAAGGATTTGCAGCAGTTCGTCGGCAACACTTACGATTTCAAGATTGTTAAGATAAACGATGATCGTCGCAACGTTGTTCTAAGCCGCCGGGAAATCATCGAACAGGAGCGAAGCGAGAAGCGGCAAAAATTCCTCGAAAGCGTGAACGTCGGCGACCGCGTGGTCGGCACAGTCAAGAATCTGACCGATTTCGGCGCCTTCATCGATCTCGATGGCATGGATGGTTTGCTGCATATCACCGACATGACTTGGGGCCGGCTCGGGCATCCGAGCGAGATGGTAAAAGTAGGTCAGCAGCTGGAAGTAGTTGTCCTCGATATTAACAAAGAAAAGGAACGGGTCTCGCTCGGCCTAAAGCAGACGCAAAGGAATCCGTGGGACCAGATCGAAGAACGATTCCCCGCCGGTCAGAGGGTCAAAGGCAAGATCACGAACCTTGTTCCTTACGGGGCGTTCGTCGAACTGGAAGAAGGCGTGGAAGGTTTGATCCACGTTTCGGAGCTTTCCTGGACGAAACGAATCATGCGCCCGTCCGATATTTTGAGTGTGGGCCAAGAAGTTGACGCCGTCGTTCTTGGCGTGAACAAGGAAGAGCAAAAAATTTCGCTCGGTTTGCGCCAGCTCGAACCCAATCCTTGGGACGAGATCGAGAAGAAGTTTGAGATCGGCAGTCGCGTTAAAGGTCATATTCGCAACATGACCGCCTACGGCGCCTTCGTGGAACTGGCTGATGGCATCGACGGGATGATTCATGTCTCGGATTTAAGCTGGACCCGAAAGATTAATCATCCGAGTGAAGTATTTAAGAAGAACGACGAAGTAGAAGCTGTCGTCATCGACATCGACAAGGTCAACCAGCGCATCAGTCTGGGCATTAAACAACTGACCGAGGATCCGTGGAAGAATATCGATCAGAAATACAAGATCGGTGATCTGGTTAAGGGCAAGGTAACGAAGCTGGCGAGCTTCGGTGCGTTCGTTCAATTGCAAGACGATATCGATGGCCTCGTTCATATTTCTCAGCTAAGCGAAGATCACGTCGCTAAGGTCAAAGACGTGCTCAAGGTCGGGCAGGAAGTCGAGGCGCGTGTCATCAAAGTAGACAAGATTGAACGTCGCATCGGTCTCTCGATCAAAGCCGCTAACTATTCCGAAGAAGAACTACGCAAAGAATCCGAAGCTTTCGATACCCTGCGTCCCGGCGAAGACATGGTCGGCCTGGAGAAAGCCTTTGCCGCCGCCGAAGAAGATTATCGCCCAGGCGAAGGCAAGAAATCGAAAGACGAACCGCGGAAATAGGCGCTGCCCGTTGGCCCCACAGGGTCCGGCCCGGACTGGCATTTGATGCCTTGCTCCTATTCTACCGTCACGCTCTTGGCGAGGTTGCGCGGCTTGTCGACATCGCGACCAAGTTCCACCGCCACGTGATAGGCGAACAACTGAAGTGGGATCGCGGTCAAAACCGGTGCAGTGAATTCCGGCGCGCGCGGAATCTCGATGACGTCGTCGGCAATTCCTTTTAGGTGTTTCGCGCCGTCGCCGCTTGTCAGAACGATGATCGGCCCCTTCCGTGCTTTAACCTGCTCGATGTTATTCAGATTCTTCGAGAACACAGCGTCGTCCGGCGCAATGAAGACCGATGGCAGATCCGGCCGCACCAGCGCGATGATGCCGTGCTTCAATTCCGCGCTGGGATGGCCTTCGGCAAAGAGATAGGTGATCTCTTTCATCTTCAGCGCGCCTTCCAACGCCACCGGAAAATTAAACTGCCGGCCAAAGAACAATATCCCATCGGCCTCGACATATTTTTTCGCGATCGCACGAATGTGATCGCTCAGCTTCAGCACCGATTCAATCTCGTCCGGTAGCGCTTCCAGTGCTTCGATCACGCGCGACCCCTGCGAGGTAGAAAGATGCCGCATCCGCCCTAGGAGCAGTCCGATCAACGCCAGAATGGTGACCTGTGAGGTGAATGATTTCGTCGCTGCTACTCCGATCTCCGGGCCGGCGTGCATGTAAACGCCGCCATCGCTTTCCCGTCCGACCGTGCTAGCGACGTTATTGCAGATTCCAAGCGTGCGAAATCCTTTGCGCTGGCTTTCGCGCAACGCGCCGAGGGTATCGGCAGTTTCGCCGCTTTGGCTGATGGCGAAGACCAGCGTATTGCCGCTCATCGGGGTGTTACGATGACGAAACTCGCTGGCGTATTCCACTTCCACCGGAATATTGGCCAACTGCTCGATCAAGTATTCGCCCACCAGCGCAGCATGCAATGCAGTCCCACATCCTGTTAGGACGACGCGAGAGACGTCGCGCAACTCGGCCGCCGTCATGTTCAACCCACCGAGCTTAGCGGTGCATTCTTCGGTGTTGAGCCGTCCGCGCATGGCATCGCGGACCGAGTGCGGCTGCTCAAAGATTTCCTTGAGCATGTAATGTGGGAAATTGCCCTTGCTAACCTCTTCCGCGCCGAACTCGACCTTGCTGATCTGGTAGTTGCCGGATTCGCCCCCGACCGAACTGATTTCGAATTTGTCGCGCGAGACTGCGACGATATCAAAGTCGTTAAGATAAACTGCGTCGCGCGTGTAAGCGACGATGGCACTTACGTCGCTGGCGAGAAAATTTTCCTCTTTGCCGACTCCGAGGACCAAAGGCGAGCCGCGCCGGGCGCCAATCATGAAGTCTTTGATATCGGAATGAACCAGCGCAATGCCGTAGGTGCCGATCACTTGTTTCAGCGCTGCCCGGGTAGCATTAACGAGACGAGCTTTGGAATCCGCGCCGTCGATTTTCTCATAAATGCTGCCGATCAAGTGCGCTAGCACTTCCGTATCGGTATCGGAAGCAAACCTGTGACCGCCTTCCCGTTCGAGTTGTTCGCGGAGCGCGGCGTAATTCTCAATGACGCCGTTGTGCACGAGTGCGATTTTTCCGCTCTGATCGAAATGCGGATGCGCATTTTCGTCGGTCACCTTTCCGTGGGTCGCCCAGCGGGTGTGACTAATGCCATAGCTTCCCGAGGGCGGTTGTTCCGTCATCAATTTCGCGAGATTCGCGATGCGTCCGGCGCATTTTCGCGTCTCGATTTGTTTGCCATTTACGACGGCGACGCCGGCGGAATCGTAACCGCGATATTCCAGGCGCCGCAAACCATCGAGAAGAATGGGCGCCGCTTCCGCCTGCCCGACGTAGCCGACAATTCCACACATAAATTTAGAAGCGAAAGTATAGCATATTTTGCGCTGGTAGGGGCGGTTCACCGAACCGCCCGCAACGCCGGTCCGGCTCGGAAAGATTGTGGTCAATCGCCCCTACCTTTCCGTTGAGTCAGTAGCGCGCGGGACGCGCCGACGAGGAAAAGAAATAGCTGGCACGACAAAAAATTTTGCGGGCAGCGATTCCGTTTACGGTCACATTAGCAAAGATGCAAACGCCTGCGCTTCCGCCGGGGACGACCCAGCGGACCCTCGCTATCATCATGGGAGGCGGCGCCGGCACCCGGCTGTTTCCTTTGACCAAGGACCGCGCCAAACCGGCAGTACCGCTTGGCGGAAAATATCGCTTGGTCGATATCCCGATCAGCAACTGCCTCAATTCCGGCCTGCGCTCGATCTACCTGCTCACGCAATTCAACACCATGTCACTGCATCGCCACATTCAGGCGAGCTACAAGTTCGACAATTTCTCGCGCAGCTTCGTCGACATCCTGGCGGCCCAGCAAACTCCCGAAGGTTCGCAGTGGTACCAGGGCACCGCCGACGCCGTTCGGCAAAACATGCGTTACTTCCTCGAAATTCCCTACGAATTTTATCTGATCCTCAGCGGCGACCAGCTTTACCGGATGGATTTCCGCTCGCTCCTGCATCAGCATATTCGCTCCGGCGCGGAGATCACGCTCGCGACCAAACCGGTGAAACGCGATCAAGCGTCGGAATTCGGAATCATGCTCAGCGGCGAAGACCGACGCATCACCCGATTCGTCGAGAAACCGAAGGAGGCAAAAGTGCTCGATGTCCTGAAAATGGATCGCGCTTTACTCGCGGGCATCGGGCACGGCGAGGATGAGGAATTATTTCAGGCCTCGATGGGCATTTACGTTTTTAATCGCAACGTGCTGATCGATTGTCTTAACAACGATTTGGTGGATTTCGGCAAGCACGTCATTCCCGCCGCCATTCAAACGCGCAATGTGAGCGCTTACATTTTCGACGGATACTGGGAAGACATCGGAACTATCCGCGCCTTTTATGAAGCCAATCTCGATCTCACCGACCTCGTGCCGGCATACAGTTTCTTCGAATCGGAGGCGCCAATTTATACCCATCCACGTTTTCTGCCTGGCAGCAAAATTAACGGCGCCACATTGCGACAGGCAATTATTTCGGACGGCTGTATTATCTCGGATGGGCATATCGAGCGCAGCGTCATTGGTGTTCGCAGCATCATTCAAAGCGGCGCCACCATACGTAATAGCGTCGTGATGGGCGCCGATTATTTTGAACTCAATAGCGATCGCGCGGCGGAGACAATTCCGATCGGGATCGGACGCAACTGCGTGATCGATCGCGCCATCATCGACAAAAATGCGCGGATCGCCGATGGCGTCGTCATCACGCCGGAAGGCAAACCAGAGAATTTCGACGCGGAGAATTATTACATCCGTGATGGGATCGTTGTGATACCGAAGAACGCAACCATTCCGGCGGGATTTTGGATTTGAGCGGCGTAGATCAAATCGTGGCGGCGAGACCACAACGGGCAAGATGCCTGTGCACGACGCGACCATACCACCGGGGTTTTTGATTTGATGTCAACGGGCGGGATGCCCGTTGGCTCCACAGCCGAGACGGCCGTGCTACGACAGATTACCGGTGATCCGTCATTCCGGTGAACTGACTTTGGGTCTCCCACTTCTCCTGTTTGTTCCAGGGTATCTGAGATTCGCTATGCGCATCGGGATCATTGACCAGCGCCACGTTTTGCTTTTCTGCAGCGCAGCCAACCAAGACGACGCAACCTGCCAACAGCACCAAGATGGAAATCGTTCGTTTAGGAATTCGAGCCAGCATAAATAACAGTATCACCGGGTTGCACCTGGACGCCACGCGCCAGGCTGTTTCCGAGAATATCGCCAATAGCTGTCGAAGGTTCAACCGACGAAATCCGAATTTTTCCGATGATGGTGGTATCGCGCAGCACCAGCATTTCGGCATTCGGCTCCAATCCCTGGCGATCGCCGAGATTTAAGACCACAAAATTATACGCCTGATTCACCGCCAGCACGCTTCCACGAATTGAAGGGCGCAAGGCTGACCCGCGACGCTCTTGCACCATGACCTCTGGTCCACGCATTCGTTCGCCGGTCCCCGGCTGCAATTTCTCGGTCAAGAATGTTTTCTCGTGCTCGGCGTTCTCCAACTGTTTGCGAGCGTCATCGAGCTGGGCTTGCAATTCTGCCACCGACGGGGCGCCGGGGTTTGGGTTCGCCGGGGATTTGCTCATCTCTTCGATGTGTCTTTGCAATTCCGAAATCTGCGCCTCGTTCGCCCGCAGCTTTGCTTGCAAATCAGATTTCTCGGTCTGCGTCTTGACTAATTCCGCTTCCGCGCTGGCTACGCGGCCGTCATTTTCATTAAGCTTCGCTTCTTCCGCCGCAACCTTGGCTTCGCGGGCCTTAATAACTTTCTCCGCCGTCTGACGCGCGTGATCGGCCGCTTCCTTCTGATTTTTGGCGAGTGCCATCTCGTTACGGAGGGATTTGGCTTTACTTCCATTCAGAAAACCAAAGACAGCGGAAACGAGGAGAAGAAATGCCGAAACAGTGATGAGCAGCTTGGGAGAGTTCACGGGTGCGAGTTTGGCGAGGGTAACTTTTTACACGAAAACCGGCCCAATTAGCAATAAGAAACCACAGGTGGCGGCTACCAGCCCATGGCAACAAGCCCCAATGGGTTGCACACTGCTCAAGCCCAACCTATAGATCATCCGCATGGGTCAACAACACCGCGTCCGCGCCAAGCGCAAACGCCGCAAGGCTTATCTCGAACGCAGAAAAGCCAAACTCAAAGCCATGCAGCGGGAGCCGGCGCGCGCCAAACCAAAGAAGGCCGCGGCAGCACCATCGCCACCGGCGGCAGCGGCGGAATAACCGTCCGGTGCGCGCTCGCTATTTGATCGTGGATGGTCACAGCGCGATATTCGGCTGGCCGGAATTGCAACGGCTGCACGCCCGTCGCAGCTCACTCGCCCGCGATGCCCTTGTCAAAAAACTTCGCGATTACCAGGATTACACAGGTGTTCGCGTTGTCGTGGTTTTCGATGGTAAGGGAACCTCCGCCAATGAGCAATCCGAGCCGCACAGCGTCCAGGTTTTTTATTCGCGCGCCGGACAAACGGCCGACGCGATTATCGAGCGACTCGCGAGCAAGTACTCCGAGAAATTTGAACTGACTGTGGCGACCGCGGATTTGTTGGAACAGGAGACGGCGACCGCGTTCGGGGCTGAATGTATCTCGATCGCGAATCTGCGGGCGATGATTGACGAAGCAGTGCCGGATTAGGCTGCGCCAAGTAATTCTCTTTGCAGCCGGAAGCGCCGCGCATTGTATCGGGCCGTTGCCAGCACTCGCGCAAGCACACAATAAAGTTGTTCCGTCGGCAAATTTTTACTGACGTAGCCACTCGCACCGGCGCGCATTGCCGCGCGGACTTGCTCCTCATTGCAACCTTTTTCGGTAAACACTACGATTGGCAGTCTGGAATCGATCGCGCGAACGGACGCGATCAAAGAGGTTGCGGTACCGTTTTGTGACTTGAGATCGACAACGACCACTTCGCAGCGATTTTGGTCAAGCCAATCGAGGGCCTTGTCTGCTTGGGGCGAAGCAGTGCAAGGATGGCCTCTTTCGGAGAGATAAGCGGCGAGAAACTCGGAAAGCTTTGGGTCACTATCGACGAGGAGGAATTCGGCGGCGGGATACTGGTTCTGCATTGCTATAAATTCAATAGTTACAATAGCAGCAACCTTGCCAGGCTTTCCCGGATCCAAATAATACGCCTTAGTATAAAATCGTTATCCATTGTCGACCGGGAAATTCTATGCGCCAAAACTGCGCTTGGCCATAGGCGCAGTCGCCCACGGCCTCCCCCTGAGCACTTGAAACGGCCGACCCCCCGGCTCGCCACCCCGGCTCTCCTATTTCACCTTGCTTTCCAACTTCTTCACCCGCTCAAAAAATTCTCCCAGCCGCCGCACCCACGCCAATTGCACCTTTGCTTCCTTCAGCGGTACCGACGGTGTCGCCCACCATACACCGCCGTTCAGATTCTTTGAGACACCAGTCTGTGCCCCGATCATCGTGCCATCGGCGATCTCAATGTGCCCAATGATTCCGGCCTGACCACCGATCATTACTCCCTTGCCGATTCGCACACTCCCAGCGATTCCGGTCTGCGCAGCTATCACCGTGTCCTTGCCGATCACCACGTTATGCGCGACCTGCACCAGATTATCAATCTTCGCTCCGGATTGAATCCAAGTCCGACCAAACCGCGCCCGATCGATGGTCGTGTTAGCACCGATTTCCACGTCATCGTCGATTTGAACAATTCCGATTTGCGGCACTTTCTCCTGACCCTTCGCGGTCATTTCGAAACCGAATCCGTCGGCGCCGATCACCACCCCACTGTGCAGAATTACCCGGGCCCCAAGCCGGCACCGTTCCCTGATAACGACTCGCGGATAAATGATACATCTATCTCCGATGGCAACGTCGTGTCCGATGTAGCTCCCGGCGCCGATGACCGCGCCTGATCCGATACGCGCACCCGCTTCGATCACGACTAATGGTTGAATGGAAACGCCATCGCCCAATCTTGCCCGCGGATGAATGACCGCGCTCGGATGAATTCCCGGCGCGAATTTTATCGGCGGCGGCGCGAACTTGATGACAATCTGCTCGAATGCTTTCGCCGGATTTTGTACTCGAATGACGGCGGCACCGATTTGTTCGGAGAAATCAGGCGGAGCAATGACAGCGGCAGCGACGGTCTTGCGCAGCTGTGGAAGGTAACGCGGATTGTTGAAAAACGAAATTTCGTGAGCAGTCGCTTCCGCCAACGAAGCTGCACCTGTAATTTTTGTGTCGGGATCCCCCTCCAGCTTTCCGCCGGACAACTTTGCGATCTCTTCCAGAGTAAGCGTCACGACTTTCTTCTAAATTGTAGAGGGGCTTGTGCCAAGCGCCTATCTGACTGGGAGGCGCTCTCCGCAAGCGGGTCTCTTCTGACTGGGAGGGGCGACTTCCAAGTCGCCCTCGTTTTACCGGCCGGCGGCTTGCAAGCCGCCGCTCCCAGTTATTTTCGTTTTCGCGCTCGCTCGCACTGCGGCGCCGTTCCGCGTCACTGTTTGCCAATACGTCCCGGTTAGGTATTCGAGGCGGCGAAAATGCTCTGAATGGATTTATCGAGCATGGCATTGAACTCAGCGTCAGACTGCTGAGCCGTCAGCCCTTCAACCAGTGCGCGGGAAAAGCTGGCGACCACGCCATGATTTTTGCGCAGGCGACTGTTTGCTTCTTCCCGCGAATAACCGCCGGAAAGCGCAACCACCCTCAAAACTTTGGGATGTTTGACCAGTTCGGCGTAGAAATCGTTCTGCTCCGGCAGCGTGAGCTTGAGCATGACGAACTGACCAACCGGCAAGTCGTTGAGTTTCCCGAGAATGGCTGCTTTGAGTAATTGCTCTGCTTTTTCTTTTTCCGGACAGTGAATATCAATTTCCGGCTCGAGGATTGGCACCAAATCCGCGGAGATAATCTGCTGTCCGATTTCAAACTGCTGGCTCACGATGTTCTTGATACCTGCTTCGTCGGCTTGTTTGATAACTGAGCGCATCTTGGTCCCGAAGATCCGCTTGGTTTTGGCTCGCTCGAGG
>JBKPMO010000191.1:0-15538 GCA_046732175.1 Verrucomicrobiota bacterium | reverse complement strand
AGCCACCATATCTTTTATAATTTCTAGAACATCATGATTGAGCAGCACCAGTTTTGTCAACAACGAAGAACGGATTTACTCGGGGGTCTGAATTCCAGCTTCGTTGAAATTAACGGAACTCATCGTAAGTGTCGCAAAATTAGAGCTATAGCATTTTTGTAGGGCGCGCACCTTCACAGTTCGGAAATGAAATTCACGCTTGGTTAGCAGATACCTAGGGCGTCGTACGCGTGGTCCTCAGCCTCGGTGTCAGCGCCTTCGGGATGCTGACTCGAGTATGGCACCGCGGGCGGGGTGCGAATGAGATTTTTGCAGGTGCGGAACACGATCAATCCCGGCAGGCCGTTGTCACGCAAAGCTAACCGGGAATGAATCGCGGCTTTGCCCGCAATGCGCGAATCGTTCCTATTTGCTGCCGGAATCCAACCGCAGCCGTGCGCGTTCATGATATTGGCGCGACCCCCGCCAGAAAAGCCGGTGTCGGCAAAAACTGGCGCTGGTCAATACCTTCCGTTACAAGCAGGAACTTGATCCGGACGGCGTACCGCAGTTTGGGCTAGTAGCGGAGCAAGTAGAGAAGGTGAATCCCGATCTAGTAGTTCATGACGAAGATGGGAAGGCCAGCACCGTGCGCTACGACGCGGTGAACGCGATGTTGCTCAACGAGTTCCTGAAAGAGCATCGCAAGGTACAAACCCTTGAGACCACAGTGCAGGAGCAGCAGAAGCAGATCGAAGCGTTGACCGTTGGGTTGCAGAAGGTGACTGCTCGGGTTGAGGTAGCTGATTCTGCGCCGCGCGTTGTAAGCGATAATTAGCTGGAGCGCCGTACTGGTCGTTCGATTCCGAGCTGGTTTCGTACTCACGTCGGACCTCATCGAATTGTTCTGGTTGTAGGTGGCGAGGCCTTCACTGAAACCGTACCAACGCGATAGGCGTAACACGCTATCGCCTACAATAAATGGTCATCGATGATCGTGCACTGCGCGTTCGGCGCGAGTGACTGCACCATCCCTCGTTGGGAAAGAAGTAGAGCATCTTAGTGATGCTTGACTCCTTCGTCGCACTTCCTTAAGAATTCTATTATGCCAAGAATTTCTGCAACGCTCATGATTGCTCTACAGCCTTGCTGGTGGACACTCTCACTATCCGCCGCCACGATTTATGGCACTGCGGGCAGTTCTGGCGCTCAGGGTCCGGCAACGCTGTACACCATCGATTCCACGACGGGGGCGGCTACCCCGGTCGGCGCCACGGGTTTTGATCGCGTTGGCGCAATCGACTTTAATCCACTTAACGGAATACTCTACGGAATCGGAGCAGATCCAGTCTCTGGCGATTTCGATCTGATCACGATCAACACAGCAACCGGACTTGCGACAGCGGTGGGTCCGTTGGGTGTCGATATAAGGCCCGGGGCGATGTCTGATATGTCCTTTCGAAGTGATGGAACTCTCTACGCCATTGACGGCATCACCACTGTATACACCATTAACACCTCCACTGGGGCGGCCACAGACATCGGATTTATCTCGAGTTTTCCTGCCGGAAATGCGCTCGCATTTTCACTTACTGATACTCTTTACAAGGTGGATATCGAGGCCGCGTATATTGTGAATCAGGCCAACGGATCGGGGACCTTTGTCACTTCGATTAACTATCCAGATTCAGAAGATCGTGCCAACGGAATGGACTTCGATCCAGCAACGGGCGTGCTATTTTCCGACGTCCGACACGGACCGTTTGGGCCGGCCCTTGTGACTAATGGCCCCGCGGATACGGCATTCAACTATCTCGCCACGATTGATCTGGCCGCAGGAAACGTAACAATGGTCGGGCAAACGGTGAATAACTTGGACGCGCTAGCCGTGCAAGCGGCGGTGTCCGATTCGATGTCAACGCTCTGGCTGGCGCTCCCTGCAGGCATAATACTTCTCTTCGCGGGCCGGAGGCGACGCGCCCAACCCGCTTAACGTAAACTTCGGCCTGTGCCACTCGCACTGCGGGCGGATTGAATTGTCATTACAATCTTATCCGCGGGTCCTCCAAGCGCCTATTATCAGGGTTTCAGATAGCAAAGCCTCACAAATATAAGGGCCGAGGCTTGCAGTGTCGGCGCTCGTGATACCTCGCGGTTCACGCCTGGGCCTCGTTAGCAAATTCGACGACATTCGCGGCCTCTGTCGCTCTCGTGATTTGCCAATAGCGTTCCGCTTCGTCCGGCCGCACAACCTCTCGATACGTGTTGTAGAGCATCACCGGGGATGTGTGTCCGAGTTCAGACGCCACGCGTGGCGCATCGTGAACCGCTGCCAGCCGATAACTTGCAAAGCTGTGACGTAGCCCGTTGAGAGGCCACTGGGTAAGCCCGGCAGCCTTGCGGACTCGCTCAAGTTTGCCTCTATATCCTTCGGGAACCAAGCGGCCTTTCATTTCACTGTAAGGCCGAAGCCACGCGGTGAGGTTCGGCTGCATCTGAACAATGCGACGCCTCGCGCTTTTTGCCTTTGCGGCTTTAACCTCGATATATCCGCGTACTAGATCAACTTCACTCCAGTCGAGGCGCTTAATCTCCGCGTCCCGCAATCCAGCAAACGCACCAATGGTAAGCATGGGAACGACGTCCGGTTCGTTGCGCTGCGCCGCTTCCAGGAGTGCCCGTAACTCATCCACTGTGAATATCTCAGGGGGATTGTCAGGTAGCTTAGGCTTTTCGGTGTGTAAGATGGGATTAAACTCAAGTATGCGGCGCTTGGTCGCATAGCTAAACAGCACACCAATATTCGCCCGGAAGTTCGTGCGTGTCTTAAGTGAACCAGGTAGCGCCCTCAGCCAATGGTCTAACTCATCTGCTGTGATTCCGGCAATGGCGCGATCACCAAACGTTGTTGCGAATAGCGATGGGTTGGCTTCATCGGGGCCACGAAGAATGTTGCGCAGATCGCGCAGATAAATGTCAGAGCGGCCATCCTTACGCTTCGCTTCAAGTAGTTCCGCTGCCAGCTTCTTGACCGCGATACCATGACGGCGCACACGCTCCAAATGATCAATGTGGAAAGTCACCGCTTCGTTTATAGTTTCGCCATAATCCGCAAGTTTTCGCTTTGCGGTGATGAAGTCGGACAACTCCCCGTTGCGACAGGCCAATTGCTTCCCGGCCGTGGCGCTCCAACGTTGTGAGCTGGCGTAAACGCTCAGCATCAGCTTCGGCACGCGTCTTGAAGAACCTTCCTTCCCTTGCCGTAAGCGCGCAGATCGAGTAGGAAAGGGTGCGTTGTGCTGTGTCGATATTTACGGACTTTCAAAACTGGCTTTTTCATGCCGAAAATGCTGCCATAAAGTCAACACGAATTCCCATCAAATCCACGTTTTCCACACAAGTCGCTTATTTAGCAGTATTTGCCGATGTGGCGAAATGGCAGACGCAACGGACTTAAAATCCGTTCTCGCGAAGGCGAGGTATGGGTTCGAATCCCATCATCGGCACGATCTTCACGGACTTACCTGCTGCGAGGTGCTCGGCGGTTTTCTGCGCTGGGGCTGAGAAATTGATTCGAGTTTTCACGGCTATCCACTCCCAGTATCTCATTTAGTACGTCGGCCCGGTGCGGACATTTGCGGGAAACGCAGTCGGAGACACTGAAACAACAGACATGCCGCTGTGGTTCGAGTCCGGCCATCGGCGGTGCTGACGATACAATTCTACATAGGATTTACAGGAACTAACGGGACTTTAGAAGTAATCCTGAGAATTCTGTTAATTCTGCCTAAAAATAAAATGGGGGAAGCTGGCTTGATTTTATCTCGAATTTTTTCAGAAACTTGAAGCAATGGCGTCGCTCTTTATTCCCGTAATTCTGGGGACTGTGCGCAAAGGACGTCGCAGTGAACACGCGGCGCGCTTCGTTTTTGAGGAAACAAAGAAACGCGCCGGCGTGGAAACAGAATTTGTCGATATCTGCAAAATCCCGATGCGTCTGGATGACGCAGGCGAGCAGATGAAAGACCAGGCGTTTTCCGATTTGGTGAAGCGTGCCGACGGATTAATCCTCGTAGTGCCGGAATACAATCACGGGTATCCGGGTTTGTTGAAGCATGCGCTCGACATGAATCTGGAGGAATACATTCACAAGGCGGTCGGGATTTGCGGAGTTTCGGCGGGTCCATTTGGTGGCGCTCGCGTGATTGAAGCGTTACTGCCGGTCATGCGCGAGCTCGGTCTCGTTACGATTTTCAACGACGTGAATTTTGGAAATGTCGGCAAAATCTTCGGTGAAGATGGCAAGTTGCTCGATGAAGGTTTTGTCAGACGGACGACAAAGTTCCTTGATGAATTGATCTGGATGGCGCGGGTGTTACGCCATGGGCGGGAGAAGGTTCCGCCCGCTTAAGGGCGCATCGTAGCCGGGATCCCGCAGCCGAAATCACCAATGATGGTATCTTGCGCCCGACAGGAGTGCCTCTACAGCCGGTTAAGGAGACGATACGATCGGGACATCGAGCACACTGGCGTGTTGGCTGTCGTGCAGGATTCGGACATGCGCGGTGCGGGCGTCTTTTGCGGTCTCATTCGCGACAACTCCGCCGGAATTGTAATTCTTCTCAAAGAAAATGGAGTTTGGCGCGCTGACCAGCAACCTTAAGCGGCTTCCTTTTGCCATTCTGCGAGCGACGAAAAGTCCAGGATTAAAATCGCAGCACACCGTTTCGTCAGGCTTGACGAGGTTTTCCTGCCGGACCGACTCGCGATAGCGCAATCGCCTCACATCGCTCCAAAGGGCGATGCTGGTTCCGTCGGCCAGAATCTCATCGAGCTCGGCCGCGATATCGGTATCGGGAACACCGGGAGAGACCCACAGCGTCAACTTTGGACAACCGATGAGCGCCGTTTCTTGTGTAATCGGTTCGCTGTGATAAACGAGACCGTCTTTGCCGATATTTAGGGCACGCCGCTGATCGATCCCCGCGGTCTTTTCGTTGTCGACGTTATCGACGTCTTCGCCACGGCGAGTATCTAACGGGTCGTAGATGTATTCATCGGCTCCACTGCTCGCCGGCTTTTCACTCAACACTCCAGAATGAAAGACGCCATTTCCTCCGCTACTGCTGGCATCGAGATAAAGTGGATGATGATTTGCCGTCAGCTTTTCGAAATCGTCGGCATATTTCCATTCGCCGTTTGCTCCACTATTACCCGGAGCTAACACGTAATAGGCAACACGCTCCTTCAAGAATTCCGGTTTCGGTCCGGATTTCATCGTCCAATCGTACCATTGGCGGTGGAGATCATTCAGATCGATCACGGCCGCGCTGCCAAATTTTATTCCGGCAGCTTCATCGGTCGGCGTGCGAGTACCTGCGTGATCCCACGGACCGACGATGAGGAAATGGTTCGCTTTTGTTTCAGCGGAAGCGGCGGCGAGATGATCGCGATAGTACGCCAGCGCGCCAAGTTCGTCGCCGTCATATTGGCCGGTGATGGTGAGAATCGGGAATGTGATTTTGGTGAATTGCTCGCGGGTTGGCACCATGGCGTCGTAATAGCCGTCGACCTTCGGGTGCGCGACCACGTGCTGAAAATTCGCCGACAGATTACCGACGACGCGATCCAAGTTTTTGAATGGAATATATTGCGTGTAAGCTTCCAGAAATTTCGTGCGCCAGAACTTCGAGTCGTTGAATAAATTTTGCTGGCTGGCGCGACCGCTCGTGAGCGTGAACCATTGCATGTCGTAGGGAATGCCGACGTTGTTGGTGAACGGAAAATCCAGTCCAGGGTGCGCCGCTGCCGCGGGCACAATGGTGGCGAGGTGCGGCGGTAATTCCTTGGCCGTTGCCCATTGATCGAACCCGGCATAAGAACCGCCCCACATCGTAACTTTGCCGTCACAAAATGGTTGTTTTGCGAACCATTCCACGACGTCGTAGCCGTCGCGCGCTTCGTTAGCGAACGGCTCGAACTCGCCGCCGGAATTTCCCCGGCCACGGACGTCCACTAAAGCAAAGGCATATCCGTGTGAGGCGAAATAAGCACCCCGGGCGTGGTAGCTATCGGAGATGTAGGGTGTGAGAGTAAAAACGACCGGTATTCGGCTCGCAGTGGAGCCACCCGATTTCGGAAGGTAGAGCGTGGCGTTCAATTCCACTTTGTCGCGCATCGGAATTTTTACACCCCACTGCAGCGTGTAATCGGCGGGAGGCGCAGACGGACTCGGTTTGGCGACCGGCGCGGGTGTGGGCGAAGTTTGCGCGCGACTACTACCGCTAAGGAGAAAAGTAGCAAGCAGGATGAGGGCGCTGAGTCTGTTCATAAATAACAATCGGAACGGAAGCGCAACGATAAGGCAAGCGGCCTTCTTATGCGACTATCTATGGCGCAGCCGGCACGATCAAAGGTAGGGGCGATTGACCTCAATCGTCCGCTGCGTTATCGGGCGATTCAGTGAACCGCCCCTACATTTCTGATGAGTGAGTCAACCAATTTTCACCTTAACGAAGCCGATTTAGAGGAAACGTTTGCGCGTTCGTCCGGCCCGGGCGGTCAGAACGTGAACAAAGTGTCGACGGCGGTCACGCTGCGTCATCGGCCGACGGGAATTAGCGTGACGATACAAGCCTCGCGTTCGCAAGCGATGAACCGGCGAATCGCTCGGGAGCGATTGGCTGAAACAATCAGACAACAGCGCGCGAAGGAACGCGCTGAAAAGCGGGCCATTCGCGAAAAGGAAAGACGAAGAAAATCGCCGCGGCCGGAAAAATTGAAGAAGCGGATTCTGGAGTCGAAGCGAAGACGTGCCGAGCTGAAGAAACGGCGGGGAAGGGTGCAGATGTAGTGGTATTTTCGAGGTAGATCGGCGGCTCCGCCGGGCGATGGTAATAAGGGGGCCGAGGGGGGCTCACTTTAACATCGAGGTCCGAGCCGGACTGGCACGACTGCTCGATCAACTTATGAAGGCACTACGTTTTGGCATCGTCGGCACGGGTTGGCCGGGGCAGCAGCATGCCATCGCGCTGGCGGCAATTCCCAACGTGCAGCTGCACTCGTGCGCCGACACCAATTCGGAACGATTGCGGATCTTTGTCGAAACTTACAAACCAGAAAATTCATTCGAAGATTATCAGGAGCTGTTGCGCGATCGAGACCTGGATGCGGCGATCATCTGTCTGCCAAACTTCCTGCATTTCCCAGCTTCGCTAGCGACGCTGGAAGCGAGCAAACATGTCTTTTGCGAAAAACCGCCCACAATGAACGCAGCCGAGATGAGGGTGTTGCGAGACGAAGCGGCCAAGCGCGGGCTGGTTTATTTTTTTGGACGTCAGTTCCGATTTACACCTGCGGTTCGCACGGCCCGCGACGTCATTGCGGAAGGTCGCCTGGGCAAGATTTATCGCGCGCGAGCCACTTGGATCCGTTCTCGCGGTATTCCCGCTGGAATTGGTTTGTGGTTTACCGACAAGAAACGTTCCGGTGGCGGCGCGTTGATCGACATTGGTGTGCATGCACTCGACACCGCCTGGTACTTGATGGGATCGCCACCCCCAACGTCGATCAGTGCAAAGGTATTTCGAAATTTCGCGCATCTGGTAAGCGTGCCAGTTTTCGACGTGGAAGATGAAGCGCACGCGCTCATTCGTTTCGCAAACGACGCCATTGTGGAATTGGAGACGTGTTGGGCGGCGAATCTGACCGACGACACGCCGGTGGGGCCGGAATGGGTCGGTCGCGAATCTAACAACTGCGTTCTTTTTGGAACCAGGGGGACGTTACGATTAAAGCCGCTGACGTTATTTGAAGATGATAACGGCAAGCTAATGACCGTGCCGCTGGAACCGCGATACAGCGAGAACAGTTTCGAAATGCAACTGCGCAATTTTGCCGATGCGATTCGAGGTGGGGCACCGGCGATCAATAACGCGGAACAGGCGTTGGAGCTGATGGAAATGATCGATGGAATTTACTCGTCGAGTGAGCTGGGACGGGAAGTTCCAGTAGCATAACGCGAAAAATTTCGCGAGAAATACATCTGTCTGCGGCATTTGCGCCGAATTCTCAACTAAAGGCAACTCAACAATGAAAACATTTATCTTCCTGCTTGGAACGGCTGCGATGCTCGGTTTGGCTTCGTGTGCCAGTGAGCCGGCCACGACCACAACGACCACAACACGCGAGACAACCACGGTGCCGCCGCCGACAGCGACACAACAACAGACTACGACCACTTACAGGGGCCATTAATCGCCAGCTTGTCGCTCGCAGAGCGCGTGGCGTGTGGTCGCGCGCTCTTTTGTTGCCTGCCGGTTGGGCGCTCGCGACAGCGGACGCTACAGCAGCTAGCAGACGGTGGAAGTCTGGAACTCTATTAGATGGGCGTTGGAGCTTCGACTTCCGCTTCCGCTTCGGCCGCCTGGCTGACGACCGGGGCGATGGCCTGCAACTTTTCGCCTTCGCGCAAAGTAAGTAGTTTCACTCCCATCGCATTGCGTCCGGTTTCCCGAATCTCTTTTACCCGCGTGCGAATAAGCTGTCCCTTGGTCGTGATCAACATCAGTTCATCAGCATCCGTGACCGTTAGTGCTCCGACGACATTGCCGGTCTTGTCTCCCGTCTTCATCGTGATGATGCCTTTGCCGCCACGGGATTGTTTCCGGTAATCATCAAATGGCGTCCGTTTCCCGATCCCGTTCTCGCCCGCGACGAGCAGCATCTCCGTCGGTTTTACGATCGCGAGGGCAACAACGTGATCATTTTTCTCCGGCCGAATTCCCCAGACGCCGACGGTGTTGCGTCCCTGATCGCGCAACTGCTCTTCGTGAAAACGTAAACTCATCCCGTCCCTGGTGATGAGAACGAGCTCGTTATTTCCAGAGGTAAGTTTCGCGTCGATCAAACGATCATCGGGTTCGATTTGAATGGCGATGATTCCGCCCCTCCGGACGTTCGCGTAATCGGAGAGATTCGATTTTTTTACAATGCCGGAACGGGTCGCGAAAACAATGTGCAAGTTTTCGTCCCACGTCTTGTCGCTCGGGTTCGGACCGGTGCTGCGTTTTGACTGGACCCGAATGGTCGCGGCAATCTTCTCGTCGGCGCGCAGTTCCAGAATATTGGCAATGGAACGGCCTTTGGCAGCGCGACCCATTTCAGGGATTTCGTAGACTTTTTCAACGTAAGCGCGCCCGGACTCGGTGAAGAACATTAGAAAATCGTGAGTCGTGGCGGTAAAGAGATGTTCGACGAAATCGCCTTCTTCTTCCTGGGTCGCGCCTTCGCGGGTCGACATTCCGATGACGCCTTTGCCACCGCGGCGTTGCGCGCGAAATGCGCTTACGGCCGTGCGCTTGATAAAACCGCCGTGGGTGATGCTGATGATGCAGCCCTCGTTGCGGATCAAATCTTCCATCGCGATTTCGCCCTCGTCCGGCAGCAGTTGCGTCAGCCGCGGAGTGGCATGTTTATCGCGAATCGCGCGCAGTTCTTTTTTGATGATTGTAAAAACGCGCTGCTCTTTCGCGAGGATATCGCGCAAATCGTTGATCGTATCGAGCAGCTCTTTGTATTCGGTAACGATCTTCTCGCGTTCAAGTCCCGTTAGCTGATACAAACGAAGATCGAGAATTTGATTGGCCTGATGTTCGCTGAAAGCATAGCGCCCTTCGGTAAGCCGCGCTTCGTTGCGAATGAGAATGCCGATCTGTTCGACCTGGCGTTTGGTAAAATCGAACGCCAGCAGTTTAATCCGCGCTTCGTCGCGATTGGCCGATCCGCGAATAATGCGGATGAATTCGTCGAGATTTGCCAGTGCGATCAAATAGCCTTCGAGAGTTTCCGCGCGCTCTTCCGCTTTCCGCAATTCAAAACGGGTGCGGCGCAACACTACTTCGCGGCGATGCTCGATATAGGCGGCGTTTGCTTCCTTGAGCGAAAGCAGTTTCGGCCGGCCATGATCGATCGCCAGCATTGTGACCGCGAAAGAGGATTCCATCGCGGTGTGCTTATAGAGATTATTGATTACGACCTTGGGATTTCCGTCGCGCTTTAATTCGATCACGACGCGCGTGTTTTCGTCCGATTCGTCACGAATGGCGGTGATATCGGAAAGAACTTTGTCGTTCACCAACTGCGCGATGCGTTCGACCAGGGTCGCGCGATTGACGTTGTAAGGAATCTCGGTGATTACGATCTGCTCGCGATTGCCTTTGAGTTCTTCCACGCCGGCTTTGCCGCGCACTTTCATGCTGCCGCGGCCGGTCTCGAGATATTGGCGAATGCCGGCGGTGCCGAGGATCGCGCACCCAGTCGGGAAATCCGCTCCCTTCACGAACTCCATCAGGCCATCGAGAGTGATATCAGGATCATCAATTTGCGCGCAGATCGAATCGATGACTTCGCCGAGATTGTGCGGCGGGATGTTGGTCGCCATGCCCACCGCGATGCCAGTCCCACCGTTGACCAGAAGATTTGGAAAGGCGCTGGGAAAAACCGTGGGCTCGGTCCGCGTGTCGTCGTAGTTCGGAACGAAATCGACCGTGTCCTTGTCCATGTCGGTCATGAGCGCGGCGCCGAGATGCTCGAGGCGGGCCTCGGTGTAACGCATGGAGGCTGGCGGATCGCCTTCGACGGAACCGAAATTGCCCTGACCCTGGATGAGGGTTTCACGCATCGCCCATGGCTGGGCCATGTGCACAAGGGTGGGATAAATCGCCTGATCGCCGTGCGGGTGATAATTACCCATCGTTTCACCGACGATCTTGGCGCATTTCAAATGCTTGCGGCCGGGCATGACCCCGAGCTCGTTCATCGCATAGAGAATGCGTCGTTGCGATGGCTTGAGTCCATCACGCGCATCCGGCAGAGCTCGCGAAATAATCACCGACATCGAGTAATCTAGGAATGATCTCGATACTTCCTCAGCGACGTTGACTGGCTCTACTTTTTCGTTGGCGTTATACACAAATTCTAATGACGAATGACGAATGACGGATGACGAAAAAATGACGAAGCACGAATATTCCCTTCGTCATTTCCTTACACATCGAGGTTTCGCACGTTAAGAGCGTTGTCTTCGATGAATTGGCGGCGGGGTTCGACGACGTCGCCCATCAGAATCGTAAACATTTTGTCGGCATCGACGGCGTTATCTTCGTTGAGATCGACCTTGAGCAGTTTGCGTTTCTCAGGATTCATTGTCGTCTCGAACAATTCCTTGGCGTTCATTTCGCCGAGACCTTTAAACCGCTTGATCTGCACACCGCGGCGTCCGATCTCCAAAATCCTTTGCAGGATTTCAGGAATGGAAAAGAGCGGGTAGGAAACCGCGCGTTCTCCTTCACCTTCGATCAGTTCAAAAATCGGCCGATCGCTCGCGGCATAATGGTTAACCTTCAGACCTTTGCGGGCGAGCTCGGCGATAATCTTCTGAATGGTGGTGGATTCGTGCAACTCAACCAGCTTGCCTCGCCGCCGGCCGCTCCCGTTCGTCTTCGCCGGCGCATCGAGCGGCAAAAGCTCCTGCTGCGTGTCAGTATCGAAAAGATTGAGGTCGGTGTTTTCTTGATGAAAACGCCGAACGGCCTTCTCGTCATTAAAGTAATGGACGCTCTCATCATTTCCCTCACGAACCTTGAGGAGGTAATTAGGTAGCTTCCCCGTTCTTGACTCGCGTTTCGCCAGAAAACTTTCGAAATCGCCTCCATGCCGGCGAATGGCCTCACTCAACTTCGCCAGTTTCTCGAGTGATTCGAGAATGTCTTTAAGCTGCGCGGCCGTGACCTCCTTGTCATCAGCCAGATTCTTTAGGCGCACGTCTTCGGCACCGAGTTTGATCAGAATCTTGTTCAGTTCAACGTCGTCCTCGACATATTCCTCGCGTTTCTTGCGCTTAATCTGGTAAAGCGGCGGTTGCGCGATGTAAATTTTGCCGGACCGCACCAGCTCGGTCATTTGGCGATAGAAAAATGTTAGCAACAGCGTACGAATGTGTGAGCCATCGACGTCCGCATCTGTCATGATAATGATCCGGCCGTAGCGCAATTTCGAAATGTCGAAGCTCGCTTCGTCTTTCGCACTCGACGCGCCGTCTTCTTTCGGTTTACCGATGCCGGTCCCAATCGCCGTGATCATCGACTGAATTTCGTTGTTCTTCAGAAATTGATCTATGCGTGCCTTCTCGACGTTAATCAGCTTGCCCCGAATCGGCAGGATGGCTTGGTAACGGCGGTCCCGTCCTTGTTTGGCCGAACCACCAGCGGAGTCGCCCTCCACAATGTAGAGCTCGGTCAGCTCCGGGTCGCGCTCGGAACAATCCGCCAGCTTCCCGGGCAGCCCGCCGCCGGTCAACGCACCTTTGCGGATCGTTTCGCGCGCTTTTCGTGCTGCTTCGCGCGCCCGCGCCGCCGTCAGCACCTTGTCGAAAATGCGCCGCGCAATGGGCGGGTTCTGATCGAAATAAGTCATCAACCCGTCGTAAACAGCCGAGTTCACCACGCCATCGATCTCGGTGTTGACGAGCTTCACTTTCGTCTGCGATTCGAAACGCGGATTCGGAAGTTTAATGCTCAACACACAAACCAAACCTTCCCGAACGTCGTCGCCGGAAATGGATGGATCTTTGTCCTTGGTCAGGCTATTCGATCGCGCATATTGATTGATTGCTTTGGTCAGGGCGGTGCGAAAGCCAGTCAGATGCGTTCCGCCGTCTGGATTCGGAATGGAATTGGCGAAACAAAGAATCTGATCGTTGTAGCTGTCGTTATATTGCAACACACAATCGACAAAGGTCTCGTCACGTTGTCGCGAAATGTTGATCGGTTTCGGATGAAGGACTTGTTTGTTCTCGCCCAGCTGCCGGACGAATTCGTCGATCCCATGCTTGTAAAGAAAAGTCTCTTTCTTCGGCGAATCGTCACGCTCGTCCGTCAAGGCGATTTCGAGTCCGGGATTTAAGAACGCGAGTTCGCGCAATCGCGTAGCCAACCGCTCGAACTTAAATTCTGTCGTGATGGTGAAAATTGTCGGGTCCGGCAAAAATGTAATCAGCGTGCCGGTGTTCTTTTTGTTTTTTATTTCTCCGATAACACTGAGCTTCTCGGTGGTTTTGCCACGCTCGAAAGCCATGTGATAGACCCTGCCTTCGCGTGTGACTTCGACTTTAAACCAATCCGAAAGGGCGTTGGTGCATTTCGCGCCGACGCCATGCAGGCCGCCGGAATATTTGTATGCCCCCTGACCGAATTTTCCCCCAGCGTGCAGATTGGTCAGTACCAGTTCCACCGCCGGCATTTTCCATTTCGGATGAATATCGACTGGAATGCCTCGGCCGTTGTCGCGGACCGAAACGCTTCCATCGACGTGTACCGTTACTTCAATTTTGTCGCAAAATCCCGCCAGATGTTCGTCGATCGAATTATCGACAACTTCGAAAACCATGTGATGCAAACCGCGTTCATCGGGATCGCCGATGTACATACCGGGGCGTTTCCGAACCGCTTCAAGTCCTTCGAGTTTATCGATCTGGGCGGCGTCGTACTTTTGTGTGCTGGCGATGCCAGCAGGGCGTACCGACGAGACAGATTTCACGGGCAAATCGTCGTCGGTTTTAGGCATAGCAGATGGTCGCGCGACCACGGATAACAGAGTAGCGAAAAATGCGCCTTCGACAAGAAATATCTGGTTAAAATTTCGAGGTGTCGAGCCCTAGGCCTTGAGCTTTCGGAGCCGAAAACGCCAGCCGCTTGTGGTCGGTCGATGCCTGTCGCCGATTGGTTTTGAATGGCTTGACCACCCGTTTTTCAGGCCGGAAAATGGCTGGGAAATTATGCGTTTTCAGACCCTTTTTGAAGGCCGGTGGATCTTCGCGATTCTGCTCATACTGGCGATCACATGCGCGTTTTTCTCATTGTGGTTGTCACTTGTTTTCGTCGCCTTAATTCTTTACACGCTCGCTTTTTTTCGTGATCCATACCGCGCTGATCCTTCCGATCCACGCGCGATAGTTGCTGCGGCGGACGGAATGGTTGCTGATATTGAAGAAATCGAGGAAAAGGAATTTCTGAAAGCGCGCACTAGACGCGTCGGTATTTTTCTTTCCATCTTCGACGTGCACACGAATCGCGCGCCGGTCGCTGGCCGCATCGCCTTTCAGCAATTTCGCAAGGGTTTGTTCTTTGACGCGCGCCGGCCGGAATGCTCGGAAAAGAACGAAGCCATGACCTGGGCGTTTCAGAATCCGCGCGCCACCATTGTGGTGCGACAATTAACCGGTGCAGTTGCGCGGCGCATTGTCGGCTGGGCCAAAGTGGGCGATGAACTGAAACGCGGCGAACGTTTCGGGATGATTCGATTTGGATCACGGACTGAAGTATATTTGCCGCTCGACGCCGAGGTTTTGGTGAAAGTGGGCGATCACGTGAAGGGTGGCGCGAGCGTGATTGCACGATTGCCGGAATGAACGAGCATCCAAAAATTTACCTGCTGCCCAATCTGATGACGGCAGGCAACTTGTTTTGCGGATTTACCGCCACGCTCAAGATCGTCCAGGGCGCACTGATTCAATGGTCCAGTCCGGATGAAGCAGCGACGCTTTTTCATGCGGCCGTCTGGTTCATTCTCGGCGCATGCATTTTTGATGTACTCGATGGCCGGCTAGCTCGCCTAGGGGGACAGGATAGCCCCTTCGGTCGCGAATTCGATTCGCTCGCCGACATCGTTTCTTTTGGAGTGGCGCCCGCGCTCCTGGTTTATCGAATTGTTCTGATCAATTTTCCGCGTGTCGGGTGGATTGTTGCGTTTGTTTACCTAGTCTGCGGCGCGCTGCGTCTTGCCCGGTTTAATACCATGGCGGCTAATGGCGGGGAGCGAGACAAGACGGAATTCACCGGTTTTCCGATTCCAGCCGCGGCTGGATTAATCGCGTCCATCACCTTTTTCATGCTTTGGTGGTTTGGTGAAAAGGAACACGACATCGGCCGTTGGAAATGGGTACTTCCTCCATTAATGCTTTTTCTTTCCGTCATGATGTTTACCCGCTTGAGGTATCCGAGTTTCAAAGCCATCACCTGGCGCACCACTCGTTCACTCCCGCGCTTCGCCGCCATCATTCTCATTCTGTTTTTCACCGCGTTGAACTACGAATGGATGCCGGCGATTCTGTTTCTCGCCTATTTGCTTTATGGCTTTCTGCGTCCCTGGGTCTCGAAACGCTGGCGGCGCGAGATTGAAGAAGAGATCGGGGAAGAAGGCGAAAACGGCGAGGCCGTTGAATTGTAGGGCAAGCGCATCGCTTGCATTTTGTAGCGGCGGTCTGCGACCGCCACGGCGCAGATAGAGTCGGCTGCCGTTGAAAGGCCGCCGATCGGTTAGTTGACCGAGCCGGCAACGTAAACAACTGGCAAGGGGCCGCCATTGTCTCGGCGGTCGAAGCTATTACTGTTAACCCAAAGGAGGCCAAAGCCCCGTGGCCGCAAAACTAAAATCCGACCCACACTTAGAAATCGCCCATGTCTTATTTATCGATGTGGTGGGTTACTCAAAATTGCTGGTC
>JBKPMO010000190.1:0-14469 GCA_046732175.1 Verrucomicrobiota bacterium | reverse complement strand
GAATGAGACGACGTTTCGTTGTTGCCGCTTTGCTGCGCGGTTGTTTTGTATCCCAGGTTGTTCTTGCGCAGGAACAATCACCCTCGCAGGCAGATGTGCGGGTACGCGTCGGCTATAATGATCGAGGTCTGGTTTCATTTCGCTCCGTTCTCGAAGGGGGCGAGGCTACGGTTCGGGGAACTGTGCAAAATTTCCCTGGTGGGGAAACAAGTTTCATTCAGCTCCACTTCGATTACCGCACTGATGCCAATATCGCCCTGGACGAGCTGATCAGCCAGATTGTCATTTGGACGAGCGACAAAACTGGGGATGAGTTTTCCAAGGTCGTGATCGATCCGAACTCAGTTCCGCTAAATCCGAACCGCGCGCCGCTTCATTACGCCGGCACTGTTTATAAACCGCCCCGAAATAATCGCGCCTCTTACGTCGTCTGTATTCAGGTGTTCGGAAATTACGAGTGACAATCGTGCCGTGATTGTCGTTGTTTGTGGGGTCGCCGGTGTAGGCAAAACCACTGTCGGCCGATCGCTGGCGCGAGAACTCGGCTGGAAATTCTATGACGCCGATAATTTTCACCCGGTGGCGAACATCAAGAAAATGAAACAAGGAATCGCGCTATCGGACGAAGACCGGCAACCCTGGCTGGAGAAGCTGCGCCAGTCCATCGAGCGCTGCCTTGCCGAACAAAAAAACGCCGTTTTTGCATGCTCAGCCCTGAAAAAGGCGTATCGCGATCGTCTTCGTGTGACCAAAGAAGTGAAGTTTGTCTTTCTGCGCGCGAGTCGCACACGGGTCGCCGAGCAACTTCAACGGCGACGCGGTCATTTTATGCCGGCGACGCTTCTTGACAGTCAGTTTGCCGACTTGGAGAAACCACAGCCGGAAGAACACGCTCTTATCGTCGACGTTGCAGGTCTCCCTGGCGAGGTGGCAAGTTTGATCAAGACAAAACTTTCACTGCAAAGTTAAGAGACCGGGATTGCCTTGTTTGCAATCGTGCTAGGTTTCTCATGATGAGCAGCTATGACATTTTGGAAATCATCGGACAAAAAAAGTTTCGTTCACCGGTTGTGACACCGCAGGCGCTGGCGTGGGACGGCACCGAACTTTGGCTGAGTTCGCGCGATCTCGGAACCCTCCATAAGATCGACGTCGGCACCTGGAAGATCGTCGAAGAAATCGATCCACCGGGGATTATCTGGGCTGGGGTCTCGCTCGGAGACGGTGAGATGCGTTTCACCATCGGCAAAGGATTGAATGACGATCGTTATGTTTATCGCTATGCACCGGATACGGGCTTCACCAAACTCTTTGCCTGCCCAGACTTTACCGGCTCGTACCTTAGCTTCGACGGCGAGCATCTTTATTTTAGTCAATGGTACAAAGGAGATGTGCATCAGGTCGAAGATTCGGGAAAAATTCGGCGTACCATTAATGTAGGCGCGGAAATTTGCGGGCAAACGTTTGTCGATGGAACGCTTTACGTCATTCGCGGTCGCGAAAACAAAGATGTGCCGGGCAAAATGGAGGAGTGGTGCCTGGCGCGGCTCGATCCACACGACGGTGCGCGTATAGAAGATGTCGCGACCATACCGTTTGCATCGCGCTCACTCACGTTCGACGGCGAGCGTTTCTGGTCGAATCATCGCGCGGCTAACGAAATTATTGCATTCTCGCTGCCGAATTGACCGGCGCTCACCATCTGCTGTGGGAGGGCCAACCGCAGGATGGTCCGAGCCGGCCTGGCACGGTGAACCGCCCCCCTACCTCGGACCGAACTGGTCCTCATAACTTAAGCCGATCACCAACTCTCTCCTGCCAATCGTGAATTTCCGCGGTGCCACGCTTCACGATCGCTTTGTAGTCCGCGAGATAGTAAAGGTTCTGTTGTTCAGCGGGGTCTTTGTGCAGATGGTAAAGCTCGTTTGTATCCTTGTCTCTCAGGCAAAGCTTCCATCCATCGTAGAGAACTACCGTGCGAGTAGATTCATTGATCGCCCGCTTTACAGCAGACCGCTTTGCCAGCCGCGTCCCTTTTAAGACTTTCATACGATTAGGCGACCATTGCATAAAAACATTCTCTGGTGCCATGGTCTCGCCTCGCAACAGCCCGACCTTGCTTTGGCCCTGGCATTGCGCTGGCGGCGGTCGATTCAATAGATCGAACAAGGTAGGGAGGAAATCGATGTGACTGACTGGTTGAGTAATTCGCAGTTGGCGCCGCTGGCCTGGCTGACGGATTAGGTAGGGAACACGCGTAGCCTCTTCAAACATCACTTCTTTGCCGAAAAGATGATGATCCCCCAGCATGTCGCCGTGGTCGCTAGTAAGAACAATAATTGTCTGATCGATCAATCCGGTGCGCTCCAGGCAAGCCAGCACGGCGCCGATACTTCGATCAACCATTGTAATCAGTCCGAAATATCGTTGCCTGATTCCACGATATTCCTCCGGAGTGATCCCAAAGAAATAGGGCAACGGCAGCCGATTTCGATCCAACATTGCTTCGTTTCGTTGCCATTCTTGCGTTAACTTATAACGCAGCGGGACGTCAGGGCTCGCCGGAGCAATCGCCTCGGATCCGATCTCCGCGAGTGAATGCTCATCATTCAGTGGTCCGTTGTAGGGGGAATGAGGCTCCACATAAGAAACAACCAGAAGAAACGGGTCGCCCTGATGTTCCTCGATAAATCGACACGCTTGTTGTTCCAGAAAAACCGGTTTGGAGACTTCAAATGGTAGGTTACTGACGGCATTCTTGGAGAAGCCTCCGTTCGCCTTATCTGGGACATGGCCGCGTTCCACCAAAAACCGGCGGTAGTCACTGACACCTTCAGTCGAGACCCATTCGCGAAATCCGCGCTGTCTTTGGGTTTCATCACCCAGCTGCCACTTACCCATGTAAGCGGGGTAATAATCTTCGTCTGCCAACAGTTCAGTGAGCGTTCGACAAGATCGAGCAAGAGGAATGTAGTTACGTATGCAACCGTTGGTATGCGGCCAGGTCCCGGTGAAGAGCGAAGCCCGCGAAGGGGTACAGAGCGGTTGGGTTACATAGGCGCGTTCAAAAATTACTGATTCCGCCGCTAGCTTATTCAAATTTGGAGTGTGGACACGATGGTTGCCGTAGCAAGCCATGGTGTCGGCTCGTTGCTGATCGGTCAGAAAAAAAATCAGGTTAGGTTTACGCATCGAGTCGAGTCGAGCGCTTACGTTAGAAACGAAAAGGAAGAAAAACAAACCTCCTTCGGAACGTGCCGGGAAATCATGTATTGGGGGCTGAGCACGACCGAGAAAGAAGCAAAACGGCACACCGGATTGCTCGATGGCGAACAGATGTCTATGCTCGCCCATGTCAGAGAAACAGAAGAACGGGCCGCGAAAGGCGAGCGGCTGGATTGGGGTCATTCGCGCAGAGTTGGCTCTGATTTTCGGAATGCTAACTGCAGCAATCTTCTTCGGAACCGGAAACCGACTCGTGGACATCATCGGGCATCCGGTCGCGCTGATCGTTGTCTTTCTCTGGCTCTTTGCTGTTATTCTTTGGTCTGCGGTCTCCGTCGTCCGGCATGCCGATTGTCTTGCTGTTAAGTGGGGCGAACCTTACGGAACCTTAGTTCTGACGCTATCCGCGATCGCCATTGAAGTGGTCATGATTTCTGCAGCGATGCTGCATGGCCAAAATAATCCGGCGCTTGGGAGGGACGCGATTTTTGCTGTGGTCATGATTGCTCTCACTGGGTTCGTTGGCCTGGTCCTGTTACTCGGCGGGTTACGTCACGGCGAACAGTATTACAATCTGGAGGGCGTCAATTCCTATCTCAATGTCATCATGACATTGGCCGTGCTGGGCTTGGTTCTGCCAAATTCTACTACCACAACGGGAGGTCCGACATTTTCCACCGGACAACAGATTTTTCTGGTCGTGGCGTCACTATTTCTTTACGCGATTTTTCTGCTGATTCAGACCATGCGGCACCGCGGCTATTTCATGGAATCAGAGCGCGCAATCTTGGCGCCAGATTCAGTTGATCACCCACTACACGTGCAATCGACAGCTTTTCATGGGCCGATGCTGGTTCTTTATTTGATCGTCGTGATTTTGCTGGCGGAAAAGTTCGCCATTCCTTTGGATAACAGCATTGAGAAATTTGGCATGCCTCAGGAGTTTGGCGGCGCAATCATCGCTGCCCTTGTGCTTACACCGGAGGGAATTGGTGCGATCCAAGCTGATTTGCGCAATCAGTTGCAGCGCTCGATAAACATCCTCTTCGGATCCGTGCTTGCAACCATCGGACTCACAATACCCGCGGTATTGACCATCAGCTTGGTCACGAAACGGCCGGTGACGCTCGGGGTGCAAGGCGGCAACCTTCCCCTGCTGCTGTTAACGCTAGCGGTGTGTGTGGTCACGTTCACGAGCAGAAAGACAAATATCTTACAGGGTTGCGTTCACTTGTTCCTCTTTGCAGTGTTTCTCCTGCTGATCTTTTCCCCGTGAGAAACGAAGCGACATGCTCCGCGCTCCATTCTCCCACGGTAAACGTCTCGGTCTCCATGCCGATCGCCGAGAGTTTTACAATGTGCTGCACGCTGGCGCTTTGAGCCGCATCGACAAAGCGTTCGTCACCTCAGCGTGATTTGGCATGAGCGGAGGCGTTTGACGCGGCAAGAAGGCCGGACGCTATGATTCAATCCAACGGCGACAAACAGAGCAAAAGGGCAAGTAAATGATGTCGAAATCCCGTGTTCTTCTTGAAGAAATAGGCAGAAACTGATGATACAATCGCTTGTGCAATCCGATTATCCCGGTCGCTGGTGGATTATGTTGCCCGACGGTCGCATTGAGTGCCGGCTTTGTCCGCGATTCTGCAAGCTGAACGAAGGGCAGCGCGGATTTTGTTTTGTCAGACAGCGCGTGGGCGATGAGATGATGCTAACGACTTATGGGAGAAGTAGTGGATTTTGTGTCGACCCAATTGAAAAGAAGCCGCTAAATCATTTCCTGCCTGGAACAAGCGTGCTCTCCTTTGGCACAGCTGGATGTAACCTCGGGTGCCGCTTTTGCCAGAACTGGGACATTTCAAAGGCGCGCGAGTGGGACAAGCTTGCCGATGCCGCCTCGCCAGAACAAATCGCGATGGCGGCACGGCAACTGGGATGCCGATCTGTTGCGTTTACCTACAATGATCCCGTAATCTTCGCCGAATACGCGATCGATGTGGCGCAGGCCTGTCGCGAGCACGACATCAAAACGGTTGCGGTCACCGCCGGTTACATTACCGAGGACGCGCGTCCTGAGTTTTACCGCCATATGGATGCTGCGAATGTCGATCTGAAAGCGTTCACCGACATCTTTTATCATCGGCTTTGCTTTGCCCAACTCGATCCCGTTCTCGACACCCTGAAATATCTTCGTCACGAAACAGATGTCTGGTTTGAAGTTACGACTCTGCTTATCCCCGGCGAAAACGACAGTGACACCGAGTTACAACGCGCCAGCGACTGGTTCGCTGACAATCTCGGACCGGATGTGCCATGGCATTTTACGGCCTTTCATCCCGATTTCAAAATGATGGACAAACCTCACACGCCGCCTGCGACTCTTAGCCGGGCGCGCAAAATCGCGCGGTCAAAAGGGTTGCATTACGTTTATACCGGAAACGTTCATGATAGCGAAGGTGGCAGCACATGGTGTCCGGCTTGTGGCGAACTGCTAGTCGAGCGCGATTGGTACGAGCTTGGGGAATGGAATCTCGAAGACGGGAAGTGCCGCTCTTGTGGCCGCACAATTCCAGGTCGCTTCGAGGACCTGCCAGGTAGATGGGGGGCGCGACGTGTGCCGGTGAGGGTTGCGGCAGGAACATAGACTTTCAGTCTATATGCCCAGCTGGTTTTCAACCAGGTGTCATGCAAGCGAAGCCGGCTGATCGTTTCAGCAGAGAACTCCGCTGGGCGCACAGGTCTGGTGACCTACGTTTCGACTTAAAGTGCTCCGCGAATAAAAAAAGAGCAAGGCCCCCAATGTTTCTGTCCTTACGGAAGCCAATCCGGCCGTTGCCGGACCATCGAGTACCTTGCTAATTTTGTTTCGCGCGCCGTTGAAAGTCCGCGCGTGTGATCTTTGTCTCTGAAAACGCAAATAGGCGGGCGGGGCTCAACGCCAGTCCGGCTCGGACTACGGTTTCAAAAGCGGGATGAATGCCTCGCGGTACCTCCACACCAGAAAGAGCTCGAGAGCGGTAAAGACCAGCGCAGGCGGGAAGCCTTCCGGCGCCATGAGCGCATGAAAGACCAGGATGTTGAAGATGATGGCTCCGAGAATTGTTAACGCGAGGGGAACGAAGCGCCCGATCAGGAGAAGCAAACCACTGATCAGCTGGAGCGTCCCAATGACAGTAGCGTAACCACTATTCATGAACACGCGGGTAAAGTCTCCTGCTAGCGTCTGCGGGATCGGCGGCATGGGAATGAAATGTAGGAAGGCGTTGGAACCGAAGACTGCGAAGCCGAGTCCGAGCACGAGGCGCGCGATGATGGTCAGAATTTTCCTGGTTGGTTAAGATTATTGGAGGGTGTATTACAACATGCTCAAATGAACTCAAGTCCTGATCCGACCGGTGACGGGACGTGCAAATCTGTAGCCGACAGCGGTGATGCCGGCCTTCGGTTTATTCACCTTTCCTCGGCGGGAACATTTTGGTCACGAGACCGTTAGTTGTTTTCTCGAGGAAGATCCCCCATGCACTAAGTACGGCTAACGTCATGACGAAGACCAATAAAAAGAGCCAGGGTGCAATTGGCCGGATACGAAGTCCCAGCCAGATGACATAGGGTTGATGAATGAGATACAGACCATAGGAGAACGCGCCAACTAGGCCGAATACTTTTGCCACACTGCCAAATCGCCAGATGATCCCACTGACGCCGACGATTTCGAGCAAGCAACACGCGCCAGTAGCGAAATCGACAAAGACGTAAGTAATTCCATTGTGATACAGCCACATCGCAGCTGGATACAAAAGGAGTCCTGCAAGTAGTCCCACGCCGCGAAGAAGAAACCACTCAATCCGAGCAGGCGATTGTTTATGCCACATTCCCAAAGCCATCCCGAGGGCGAACTCAGGCAGTCGACAAACGGCCAAACCACCAAGCACCCAGAACCCATGCTGCGGATAAACAACCAGTAGCAAATAGCGCACGAAAAATCCGAGCGCACATGCCATTAATAAAAAAGCAAGCGGCCCGAAACGCCGTGCCGCCCAGAAGAGGACCGGAAACATCACATAAAACTGAATGAGCATGGAGAAGTACCACCAGGCGGCGTTGAGGTACATGAAGTTCATCGTGATATCGATGAAACGCAGACCAAGCAGGCTCAGTATGATCCGGCTATCTATCGGCTCGAGTCGGGCGACGAATGGCGACAGAAGATAAACCAGGTGCGCCACCCAATACATCGGGTAAAGCCGTAGAAAACGCGCCCCAAACCAGCTCTTCCATTTTAATGAAGAGGATTCCGCCCGTCGCGCAGTCGATTCCATCAGCGCCCAGCCGCTGAGAATAATGAAAACACCGACCGCGTGAAAACCGATGCTGGAAACTTTTAACCACGCCATTCGGATGGTGGTAACCATGCCAGCGGCGAGACTGCTCCAGTCGTCGGCTGGGAATTGGGTGTGTTCGAAGACAGTGTTGAAAAAATGAAAATATACGACCCAGGAAATGGCAATTGCTCTTGCAATATCAAGCCAGAGCAGCCGTTTCATTGCCGTTGGCCTTAACAGGTCCGAGCCGGACTGGCATTACGGATTAGCCAATCCGTCTTACAGCATCGCAACGAATTCATTTGACGATGTACCAGCGAGTGCGCGTTACATCTTCAATGCCGCGCGAAGATGGGGACCCAGGCGCTTGGTGAACTCGACTGAATCACCGGCAGACAGATGCGACCATTCGGGACAATTAAAACCGGCGAGTTCGGGATAGTCTTCGAAGTAAATTCCGGGAGCAGTGGTCCGTTGCAGTAGCGGTTCCCAGATTTTCGCGCGGGGCGTGGTTTGACCTTCGAGTTGCTTGAGGCCGCCGCTGACGGGCAGTCTAACGAAAACAATTTTGCCGCCGCGCGCGCGCAGTTTTTCGACTGCAGCAATGGTGTCGACGAAACGTTTCTCAATTGCCTTCCCGATTCCCGCCATGAATTCTTCTTTCGGAATGTAACTCGGCGGCGGAGGAGGAGTAAAAAGCGGAATCCAAATTTGTTGAATCATTCGTGCGAGCTTCCCGTTCGGATCGGCGCAGGCTTCGATCATGCGAGAGCGACGTTCGCGATCTTCCGTGCCGAAGTATGGCGGCAGGCGTGGCGGCACGACCGCGCCGGCACGATTCGAAATCGGAATGCGTTTGAGCAGATCGTCGAGGGTGAGTTCCTCTTGTTTCAAAAAGGCGACGTGTTCTTCCAGCGGCATGGCGAGGTATTGGCTCATGCGTTGGGCCGGCGTTTGATTGTGAAATCGCTTTACTACTTTTTCGCCGCGCTCGAACGGCGGCGTGCGCGGTGGCGCGAAAAATATACGCGGCACGATGCTGCAGATGATGGTGCCATGGAAATTGTTGTCATTGGCCAAATCGGCCAGGACGGGATAGCCGCACATTCCGCCTCCAGCGAGTTGGAGGGGCCGCTTGCCAAGAGCTTTTTGCAATTCATCCAGGTCGAGATCGAACCAGCCGCGGGAATCGCCAATGATGACGATCGATTCGGGCTCGACTTTTCGCCGAACGAGCGTCCAAAGATCTTCGTTATCGTTCAGGGTCGGACCGTAACCAATAGATCGGCAATAAATTTCCCATGCGGTTGTCGCGGCGATGACAGTGATTGCGACGATGACCGTGATGCCGCGCCACGGTATCGACGGGATCGGCCGCTCGAATTCCAAGGGCGGCCCGCCGTGCACGCTCTCGGCTTCGGTTGGTTGCCGGAAGAATAAACGCGGCAGGCGCAGTCTGTTTTTAAAATTGGAAGTAGATGAAGGCATTACTGTTTCCTTGGGTAAGAATAATGGCGCAAGCCATCAAGGCCCACGTCGTCGTAACAACCCAACGCGGGAGCCGAGTCACCGCGCTTTCGATGTTGCTGTCACGTAGGGTCCAATGCGCTGCAATCACGCCGATGGTGACGATGGCCACTTGCAGGATGTCGCGGGTCGAAAGAATGGCGTCACCGTGTGCGTGACCGCCAAACATTCCGCTTAGCATTCGACTGGCGATGGTGAAATCGGACGCCCGAAAGAAAACCCAGGCGATGCATACTGCGCCATAGGTGGCTAGTCCTGCCAGGGCGCGTGTCGCGAAATTGTTAGCCCAGGGCTTGTTTTCGAATAAGACGCGAACCACACGTTCGATGACAAGATAGGAACCATGAAGTAATCCCCAAACCACGAAGGTCCAGGCCGCGCCATGCCAAAGCCCGCCGAGAAACATCACGATCACCAGGTTGATCGCGGCTCGTAATGGCTGGACCTGATTGCCTCCGAGGGGAATGTAAAGGTAGTCGCGGAGGAAAGTGGAAAGCGAGATGTGCCAGCGTCGCCAGAAGTCGGAGAAGCCGATGGCGGCGTAAGGAAAGCGAAAATTATCCTTCAAGTGGAAGCCGAGACATAAAGCCGCGCCAATTGCACAGGTCGAATAGCCGGCGAAATCAAAAAATATCTGCCCGGCAAACGCGAGGACACCAATCCACGAATCGAGCGCGATGAGCGGGCCACCGTAACCAAAAATGCGATCAGCCGATCCGGAAAGTAATGTGTCGGCGACGACAATCTTTTCGAACAAGCCGAGCGTCATCAGGAGCAGGCCCCAGAGGAATTGTCCGAGGTGCAAGCGTGGTGGTCTGACTAATTGCGGGAGAAAATCGCCGGCACGCACAATTGGTCCGGCGACCAGTTGAGGGAAAAAGGAGACTGCGAGAACGAAATCACGCAAGGATCGCGTCGGTTGGAGAACGCCGCGATAAATATCGAGGGTATAGGAGAGCGAATGAAAGGTGTAAAAGGAGATGCCAACCGGCAGGAGGATGTCAAGGTGCGGCGGATGATAAATGATACCGATGCGTGCGAGCAACCACTGGAAATTTTCCAGCAGGAAGTTTCCGTATTTGAAGAAGCCAAGCATGCTCAGGTTCATGCACACGCTGGCCACGAGCCAGCCTCGTTTTGACCGCGGAGTTGCAGCCTTCGCAATTCGCGCCCCGAGCCAGAAATCCATGCTGGTGGTTGAAAAAAGAAGCGCGGCGAAAGGCGGATTCCACGCGCCGTAAAAAATGTAACTGGCGACCACAAGAAGGTTCTTTCGCGCGTTCCACGATCGGATGCTCCAATAGAGGGCCACGATGACAACAAAGAAAACGACGAACGTGAGCGAATTGAAAAGCATGACGCGACGCGTCTGCTTATATTCAAGAGAGCCGCGCGATGGCCAGCAGTTTTTGGGAAATCGCTCTCTCTCCGAGGAAGAGGTGTAGGGGGCCGCCTACTGAGCCGCAGCAGCGCGAAGGCTAGTGTCGGCCGCAGAAGAGTTGAGCCGCGACGACGCGATCCCTCCAAATTTAAGGCTTGTAGTGCGCGCTTGTGCCAAACGCCGAATTTGAATCTCAGCCGCTTGGCACAAGCGCCTCTACACCATTCAAACGCGAACCGTGCCCACCTGCAAAATATTGTCCTGATTCCGCGTGTTCGTTCGTCGTCCCTGTGAACAGCCAAACACAGTGAGGAGGCGGAAATGAGCACGAAAGCACTGGAAAAAACTGATGGTTTGTCAGACTACGACGTTCGTTCGTCAGAGGAGTCGCTGATTGCGCACAGCGAGTTGGGCAAGCGCCCGGCCTACCTCCTGCTTGCGCTTGTTGGTGTTCCTCTGATCGTGGCGGTGTGTTTGCTTCTCCAACTCCACAAACTGCCGAACTCATCGCTGAGCTATTCGCTACTGAACGCGATCGTTTCCCTCCTTTTCAACCTCAGTTCATCTGCGCTTTTGAAGGCGTTTTCGTTTTTGGTCAACCTGGTGGGGTTTTCGAGGTGGATCACATCGAGCGTGCGATAATTTATGTTCTAATTTTCCGCCTTATACGAACGTTGAAAATGGCAACTTAAGATACCGTGACTTCCGGCAAGTGTTTCCTATGCTGAGATAAAGGGAGAACCAACAAAACGAAAGGAAACAAACCATGATGAATACACTAACCCGCTGGGAACCGCTGCGGGAAATGGAAGACTTCCAAAACCGGCTCTCGTCTTTCTTTGCCAGGCCGCCGCGTCGCGGGAATGGTCACGAAGACATTACCCTGGCCGATTGGACGCCGCTCGCGGATATCACCGAAGACGATAAGGAATATATCATCAAGGCTGAGCTGCCTGAGATGAAGAAAGAAGACGTCAAGGTGACAGTCGAGAATGGTGTTCTGACGGTTTCTGGCGAACGCAAGTTCGAAAAGGAGGAGAAGAAAAAGAAATATCACCGCATCGAACGGGGCTATGGCACCTTTGTGCGCAGTTTCACCCTGCCGGATGACGCTGATGCCACCAAGGTGAAGGCTGAGTTCAAGAACGGCTTGCTCACGGTGCATCTGCCGAAGAGCGAAAAGGCCAAACCCAAACAAATCGAGGTCAATATCGCCTGAGTAAGATCATAACGGAGTCTTGCACGCGTGCGCCCGCGTTAAAATCGGCGGGCGCGCGTCAAGCTCCAGTGGCGCAATGCCGGAAGGTCGCGGCTTGCAAGAAATCTGGAAAACAGGAATCCAGGAAGTCTGCGGAATTTCCGATATCTTTCGTGGATTCCTGGCTTCGAGATTTGTCCCCTTGGGCTTCGGGTTTCGCCTGCCGCGCCAAAGACTTGGCGAAGGCGGATCATTCTGGGAACAGTTATGTTCCCAGTCATGACTGCGTATTGTCTCATTCACGGAAGCGGGCAGGGGCCCGAAGGTTGGAAGCTGCTGGTCCGCGAACTGGAACAGCGGGGTCACACCAGGATGGTCTCGCGAACGCGCATGCGATTGGTCTGTGGCTAAATGAAGGTCAGCAAGGGCGATTGGCAGCCTCCGTTACCGTGCCGGCGGGAACCGCTGCAGCGCTGTCAGGCCAGTTTCGTTTCGTGACTCTTGCTACGCCTGTCCTGATTAGTGGTGATTTCATAATCGGCGCGAGCTATCTCATAAATGATGTCGACGCCTATATTTCAAATCGGGGCGGGCAACAGGCAACATGGGACAGTGCAAACTTTGTGGGTATAGGGTTCGGCGCTTCATCGGCGCCTACAACTGGCTTTACCTACCCCAATAATGTTGACGGAATTGGGTCGAACATAGGACCGAATTTCCAATTCAGTATCGTGCCAGAATCGTAAGCTCATTGCTACTCCTTGCCATTGGCTGTGTCGTCCTGTTTGTTCTCAGCACTACAACGAAAACTGTATCGCGCTACTAAAGTCGCTGATACTAGGAGGGTGCGGTTGGATGACCTTTACCGCCGCTTCATGTAGATTGCTTATTCGTTACGTCGTCCCCATATCATCTAACAAAACCTGCAGCCGACGCCTAGCCGGCGCGATTCCTTCTGTTTCCGTGATTATAAACCTCCGTTGCCCAAGCACGCCCCACTAGGCGCGGCTGAGCTCTAGCTCGTTAGGTGCAAAGACGGCCTTGAGGAAGCGCGGCGGCGCCGAGCGCCATTTGTTTCGGTCGGCAGGTCTGAGTCGGCTGGCGTTTAGAGGCGGCCGGCTTCTTGGGTTCTTCTGCTTGCCTCGTACCTATATAATATAGGTGTTTAGAGATTCGGCGGTTAGGGATGCTGCGAGGTGAGTTGGGGCGTCGCAGGCGGTTTGGTCGCGGGTGGCTTTTCTTCTGGTTTGTCTGCGGCCGGCCGGCCGGCGAAGAGCCGCTCGATCACGTAAAAGGTAACGGGGATGAGGAAGATGGCGATGGCTGAGGCGGCGATCATTCCGCCAATAACGGTTGATCCGAGGACGCGGCGAGCGACGGCGCCGGAGCCGCTGGCGAACCAGAGCGGGAGGCAGCCGAAGATGAAGGCGAATGAAGTCATCAGGATCGGACGCAGACGTAAGCGTGCGCCTTCGAGTGCGGCATCGAGAAGCGGTTTACCTTTTTCGTATTCGTCCTTGGCGAATTCGACGATGAGGATCGCGTTCTTTGCCGCCAGGCCGATGAGCATGATCAATCCGATTTGCACGTAAATGTTGTTTTGCATTCCGCGTAGCCACAAAGTCGCGAAGGCGCCGAAGACTGCGACCGGAGTTCCGAGCAGGACGCTGAATGGCAGCGACCAGCTCTCGTAAAGGGCGGCGAGGATCAGGAACACGAAAATGAGCGACATCCCGAAGACCACAGTAGGGGAGACGCCTTGCTGCGCTTTTTTTTCCTGAAACGACAGGCCAAGGTAGTCGTAGCCCATCTCGGCAGGCATTGTTTGTCGAAAAGTTTCCTCGAGTGCGTTCATCGCCTGGTACGAGCTGTAGCCCGGAGCGGCCGACCCATTGATTTGGGCGGCGCGGTATTCGTTGTAACGCACCGTGAATTCCGGACCAGCTGTGTTCTCGATTGTGGAAATGGCATCGAGTGGAACTGGATTGCCGGACGCGTTCCGAACGTAGAACTGGCCGACATTCTTGGCGTCGGTTCGATAATCCCCTTCCGCTTCAATGTATACCTGCCAGGTGCGGCCGAATCGGTTAAAGTAGTTCACGAAAAAGCCGCCCATGAATGTTTGCAGCGTCTGATAGACCGAGGTGAGATCGATGCCCTGCTTGATCACTTTGTCACGATCGACCTTGACGAAAACCTGCGGAACATTCGGTAAAAACGTCGGGATCAACGTGCCGAACTCGGGCCGTTTGTGTGCTGCATCTAAAAATGTCTTCATGTTTTGCGCCAGAAACCCGACATCTTTGCCCGCGCGGTCTTCAAGCATAAACGTGAAACCACCAGATGTACCGACGCCGGGAATCGCCGGTGGTGGAAACGCAAAAGCGATACCTTCGGTGAGATTGCCGAGGTATTGATTTAATCGCGCCTTGATCGCCGTGTACTGTTCTTCCGGTTTGGTTCGTTCACTCCACGGCTTAAAAGTCACGAAGAAAAAGGCGCTGTAAGTATTTTGCACCAGACTCAATAGACTGAATCCGATGACACTGGTCGTGTACTGGACGCCAGGCGTTTTGCTCAGGAAATCTTCGATCTTACGGCACGCTTGATCGGTGCGCTCGAGTGATGATGCCTCCGGCAATTGAAGCGCGAGAAAAACGTAGCCCTGATCTTCCTCGGGCAAAAAGCTGCTCGGCAAGCGCGATCCGAAAAGACCGGCGCCGACCGCGAGCACGGCGAGCAACGCGAAACTGAGAGCGGTTTTTCGAATCGCAGTTCGCGACCAGTTTACATATCCGTGGGTGGCGCTACCGAAA
>JBKPMO010000189.1:0-6578 GCA_046732175.1 Verrucomicrobiota bacterium | reverse complement strand
CTCCGCGCACTTTCCATTCGCCGATCGGCGTTGGTATCTGGCCCGAACCAACTGTGACCGGATAAGCCGCGACAATCTTATCGTTCTCAAAAACGCCCAGCATGTTCGTCTTCACATCTACCTTGACCCGTACCGAACTGGTCGCGTCAGCGGCAGGCGGTGGTGCCGTCTCAGATGGTGCCGTCGCAGCTTCATCCGACATCTCGTTAGCTAGATCGGCCGTGAGCTCGCTGCCTGGTTTCAAATTTCTCACCGCTTCCAGGTCGAAAGGTTCAACATTCGGGACGCGTAACTGGTCGCCCGGTTTCAATGCCGTGCCGTTTTTTCCAGGGTTCAGCTCGCCCAGAAATTTCTCGTCACAATGAAACTTCTCGGCAATCTCCTGGCCGACATCCCGGTACGGTAATGCCGGCAGCTTCGCCTTCGCTGCCGCCACCGCTGCGGTTTCGCCGCGCGGCACCGGCCCGATGTTCTTCATATCGGCGTCGGTCACCGTGTATTGGATGAAGACCAGGTTCACGCTCGCGAGATCAATCCCGCTCAGATCTGGGGCAGCGTCCGGCTTTGGCGGCTCTTTTTGGCCTTTTGCTTTTCTGGCCTCTGACCTCTGACCTCCCTGGCTCGCCGTAGGCTCGCGCGAAGGCGGCTGATTTCCTCCTTCTAACTTGTTACTTCTAACTTCCGCAACCGGCTCCCCGCGCGATTGCCGGTAAAGTGTCAGCGCTTTCAACGTGACATCATTATAATGCCCATCGATTTTTCCGGGGCTAAAGTTCGCCCGATCGAGAAACACCTGCAGGCGCGTCGCTGCCTCGATTTCCGCCTCACTCGGCTTGTGCGGACTTGGCGAAGCCCTACGATGGGACTTTCCATGCCTTTTTGCCACCGCTGGCAAAGCCAGCGCTGCGATCAATCCGAGTACCAACCCGATCCGAAGCAACGCATTCACGCTCGTACCATCGTGGCTTGGTCAACAGGTGGCCGCACCGCCGACAACTACCGCGTGAGCGAACGCCGCGTAAAGCTGTGGTCACGCGGCTGCGCTTTTTACGCGGCCATCGTCGCTTGCTCAACCAGCGGCCGTAGCGGTCAGGCCCCGTTGGTTTCCCTTGCGACTAATGGAATAAATACTTTTCAGAACTTGACTGGTTAAACCAGTCAAGTTCTAGGCTCTGACTGCGCGAACTCCTAATATCGTCGCCTCAGGACGTAGTGACCGTGGATCCAAACCTTGCGGCCATTGCGCACGACCCAGTGTCCGCGTTTCCAGACATAATAATCGCGGCCGACGTAATAACCGGCGCCGCGCGTATAGTATGGCCGGTCGCCAACCTCCACCGTGACCGATCCCGGGTAACCATAGCCCGGGTAGCCATATCCGGGGTAGCCGGAGCCGGGACCGTAGCCATAGCCGGGACCGTAGCCATAGCCGGGACCGTAACGCGGACCGTAGCCCGGATACCCGCTGTAGTATTGGTCAGCACATCCTCCTGTTCCACACGCAATACAAACGAGCAGAACAGAAAAACACATCCACTTGATTGTCCGCTGCCTCCCGAGGGAAGCCGTCCCTGGGTGATCAACGATGTTCATTTAGATACTGTATTCGGATCAGAGAGAGGTTTCACGTGCTTGAACTGGGCGATTGGGGCCGCGGGCAATCCTGGATCAGGGATCGGCGTCAAATCTTAACTCCACTGGCCTCCGCCCTTTCAACGCGGAGACACGATCGCATCGCGGGTGAAAACCGAATACTGACTGCATAAAGGAGAACTGATTTTATGGGTAATGATAAAGGTGGCGGCAGCAGTGCGGCAGTCGTGGCCATAGTCGTAATTTTTGTGATCGTCGCTGCCGCAGCCGCGTTCTTCATTTTCGGCGGTCAATTTGGTGGTGGCAGCGAAACAAAGAAGGTCGATGTAAACGTCAAAGCGCCGGCGGTACCCAGCAAATCGCCCTGACCAAGTAAACAGCGGGATTTTCTTCCGCCCGCATCGGAATACACGGTCGTGCCCAATCAGTGATCGGTGATTAGTGAAGCCTCGATGCTCTGAACGCTGAACCCTGAAACCCTCGCATCTTAAAGCTTAAAACTTTCCCCATAACAGCTGTCCGATCGGCCGACTCGTCAGGTCGTAGTCTTGGCGTAGATGGGAACCCACGGGATTTGGCCGCGGCTCGGCCTACGCATCCTTTTGTCGCACATAGTAAACCAAAAACAACACCACCGCGGCGTTCACCAGCAGGAGGAGCAAGCGGAGCGACGTAAACTCCTTGATCAGCTCATACACCTCCAGCGGCATTAACAAACTTGTCGCAACGATCGTTAGCCATTCCGCCCACCGCTGCCGAAAGAGCAGGCCGGTTCCCTCTGTGAGGAATAATGTTGCAGAGCCCGCGGCCAGCGCGCTTAGCTCTTTTAATTCTTTCGTATGCACAAGCTGCAGCTTGCTCAGCATCGTGCCGATGAAGCGATTATCGGGATCGATTTGTAGCTGATTGAGCCAATGTTCCACGTGCGACGCCACGTCCTTGTGGAGCATACTCAATGCGCCAAATGCCAGCGCCAGCAGCAGCGCGCCTTTCACGAACTTGAATAGGGCGATTGCGAATAGACCCGCGTCGGCGCGCGATCGAGAGTGTCGTTTAACAGGCACTGTTCCGTTTCAACATGTTACCAGTGCGGGCCGCTGCAGCCGCGCATCAGCGCGATGACCAGGACTGTGCCGATAACCGAAACGACTATCGATCCGAGACAACCAAGCCGGCTTGAGAAGAAGGCGAACACAAGGCCAATTCGCCGCCCGCACCGCTTTCAGCCTCTTTTAGCGGGTTCTGTATCGTTCGCCGGTGCCTCGAAAGCACCAGCTCAAATCACACCGAGGTTTCTTGCCCCACGGAAGAATCGAGTCCGCTATGGAGCTTCCCTTTTCCATCTATTCACCTGAAGAAATTGTTGGGCCAACGCAAGCGCTGCCTTCTTCGCGCCCGATCCTGCGGATTCGCCGTGGCGAATAACCGATAACCGGAAGCGCTCCTTTCTACTTTCCCGTTTCCCAGCCTCTTTTACCTTCTCCAGCACGTGAGAGTCGCGATTGTCACCGGCAGCAGCCAGGGTATTGGACAGGCCATTGCCGTCCGCCTCGCCCAGGACGGAACTAATATCGCAATCGATTATCACACGCACGAGGAAGGCGCGAATCAAACACTCCGGCAAGTGGAAGCCGGCGGCGCCAAAGGCGTAGTCGTCAAAGCCGACCTTTCATCGATCGGCGAAATCAACCATCTTGTCGATCAAACGCTTCAGACCTTCGGCCGCATTGATATTCTGGTTAACAACGCCGGGATCGAAAAACGCAATGACTATTGGGAAATTACCGAAGCGGAGTACGACGCGGTCATGAACGTGAACTTGAAAGGCGTCTTCTTCGCCACCCAGCGAGTTGTTCGCCACCTGCAATCGGCCAAACGTCCCGGAAAGATCATCAACATCAGTTCTGTGCACGAGGAACTACCGTTTCCCCATTTCACCTCCTATTGCATGACCAAAGGCGGCCTCAAGATGATGACGCGTAACCTCGCCGTCGAGTTGGGTCCATTCGACATCACGGTGAACTCAATTGCGCCCGGAGCGATTGAAACCCCGATCAACAAGAGTCTCCTGAACACTCCGGCCCAGCTCAATGCCTTGCTCGCGAACATCCCGCTCAAACGCCTCGGTCAACCGAACGACGTCGCAGAAGTAGTCGCCTTTCTTGCGTCCGACAAAGCCAATTACATCACCGGCACAACCATCTTTGTCGATGGCGGCCTTCTCTGGAACTACCAAGAACAATAATCTCCCATCTGATTTCTTCTATCAATGCTTAAGCTGCTCCTCGCCGACGTAGACGGAACATTGCTTACGCACGAAAAAATCCTTACCGATCGTGCCCGCGCCGCGGTCGCGCAGCTGCGCGCCGGCGGCATCCAATTTGCCATCACCAGCGGCCGGCCTCCGCGCGGAATGCAGATGTTGATCGAGCCGTTATCGCTCACCACCCCGATCGCGGCGTTCAACGGCGGAATGTTCGTCCGATCAGATTTATCGTTGCTAGAGCAGCGCGTTCTGCAAGCCGACGTGGTCGAGCCGGGGATGGAAACGATGAAGAAACATGGGCTCGATATCTGGATCTACCGCCGCAACGATTGGTTCGTGCGCGAACGTCATGGCCCGCACGTTGATCGCGAAGAGTGGACGGTAAAGTTTCCGCCCACGGTGGTGCCGGATTTCAAAGGTCTAACGAACGATGTCGTCAAGCTGGTGGGAGTGAGTGACGATTTGGAAGCGGTGCAAAAGTGTGAGGGCTCGGTTCGAGAACAGTTTGCCGAAAAAGTTCATGCGAAGCAGTCAAACCCGCAGAGGGAAACGCAGGTCTCGGCGGCGCGTTCGCAGCCCTACTATCTCGACGTCACTCATCCCGACGCCAACAAAGGTTTCGTCGTCCTTCGTTTGTCACAGATGCTCGGCATTCGGACGGATGAGATCGCGACCATCGGCGACATGCCCAACGACATCTCGATGTTTGAGAAAAGCGCGATCAGCATCGCAATGGGCCAAGGGAGCGAGGATGTGAAGAAAGCCGCGACCCACGTCACCACCTCATCAGAAGAAGAAGGCTTCGCCAACGCCATAGACTGTTACATTTTAAAAACTCCAACTTCCGCACGTCTCCCTGACCGCTGATCTCTGACCTCTGGACTGTCTGGCACGCCGTCCTGTCACGTCGTAGCCGTGGTCTTGTAGTCGTCTTCCGCCTGATAACCCCGAAAGCTTTCGGGGCTGTCCAACGGCGAGCCGACAACTGATAACAGATCCGCCAGGGGACGGATTCGCCGTGGCAAATAACTAAAAAGCGGGCTCCGCCCGTTTTTTTGCCCTGCCCAGAGAAAGCGAATTCTGTTAATTTCCGCGGCTCATGCCCAAGCCGGAGGAACTCGCGCAGCTGGTGTTTTTTGTTCGAGACGAAAAGGTGATGTTCGATGCAGATCTGCGAAGCTGTATGGCGTTGGCACCAGAGTACTGAATCAAGCCTTGCGCCGGAAGACTTCGCCTTCCAATTAACCCGAAAAGAATTCGATGCTATCCGATCACAGACTGTGACCGCATCATCGAGGTCAAATCCGATGCGATCACAAATTGTGATCGCATCCCGGCGTAATATTCGTGCGCTGCCATACGCCTTTACCGAACAAGGTGTCGCAATGTTATCCAGTGTGCTGCGCAGTCCGCGCGCGGCCGAGGTGAATATCGCGATTATGCGGACATTCGTGCAACTGCGCCGACTGATGGACACCAATCGCGATCTGGCGCGCAAGATCGAAGCGCTTGAGAAAAAATATGACGAGCAATTCGCAGTTGTTTTCGAAGCCATCAAACAGCTAATCGCCCCGCCCGCACCAGCGAAAAAACAGATTGGTTTTTATCCGTGACTCCTGGCCCTCTGCCCTTTGCCCTCTGAGTTTCAGCTTCTCAGCGTTTCAGACTTTCAGCTTTTGTCTTCCCTCGTCGCTCCCTGCCTCTTGCCCTTGCCGCCTCTGCCGCCACGCCCGCTGAAGCGGCACCAGAATCGCCATCGAAAAATAAACCCAGCCGCTCCAATCAATTTGGTTGATCGGCAAGGTCAAAGCGAGGGCGAGCGAAATGAAGCCCACCGTCACCGGCACGCTCCACCCAAATATCTCCCAGCGGGTAATGAATTTTTCGCAGGCATTCAATCGCAAGGGTTCGCGCAAGTGCCAGGCACGAAGATTCAAAAGCAGGATTTCAGCGGCAATCGCGATTAAGCCGAGGGCGTAAATGGCAAAAATCGCGCGCGTTTCCGCGTCGGTTCGCGGCCCGAGCCTCTGCCCGACTTGACCATCACTGAGGAGGTACCACATCGCCCCGAAGATTGCCTTCAACGGGTAGATAAAGATCAGGACCGTGACCAACAACGCCCAGCTAATAAAGATCGACAGGCCATCTTCCAGTCCGTAACGCCGGCTCCACAACCAATGGCCCCGCCAAAAGATGCCCAGCACCGCGATGCTACAGACAAAGGTCGGCACATTTTTGAATGCGGCCAGGAGCGCCTGGATATTATCGGGAATTTGCTGGGCGGCGATTACGAGCATCGAAATCGCGAAGGCGAAAGCCGCGTCGATAAACGTTTCCAGCCGCGTCATCTCCATCCCGCGCAAGCGGAACCCGCGCAGCCGCGGCAAGGCCTCGAGATCGGCCGGAATTGTCGATGCGATCTCTGTCTCTCGTTCAGTCATGGCGCCGTTTTAACAGTGTGACGTCATTAATACCTCAATTTTCGTTAATCGTGGTCCGTTGTCTGTGCGCCAGTGGTCTTGTCGTCCCGTGGTCTGGGACCGATGGTCCGCCGTCCCGTCGTTTTAAAGTTTGATCCTTTGGCTCTTGGCTCTTAGCCCTTTGCTCCCCCATTCGATGTTCGGTGTTCGATGTTCGGCGTTCGATGTTTCAGATGCTTTCTTCTTTCTTCTCTAGAGAGTCCGTCGTCTGGTTGTCTCGTTGGGCCCGGCTCGCCGTC
>JBKPMO010000188.1:0-5470 GCA_046732175.1 Verrucomicrobiota bacterium | reverse complement strand
AATCCGTGCTGCGGAATTGCGACGGCAAAAAGGTTCGGCGCAAGGATGTCGAGACCCTGGCGAATTGGAAGGCAAAGGCGCCGGCGAACGAGGAGATCCCGTTCGTGGTCGCGCGAATCGTTCTTCAGGATTTCACCGGTGTACCGCTGGTGGTCGATCTGGCGGCGATGCGCAGCGCGGTGAAACACCTCGGTGGCGATCCTAGAATCATCGAGCCGCTGGTCCCGGTCGATCTGGTGGTCGATCACAGCGTGCAGGTCGACTTTTTCGGATCAGCAGAAGCGTTGCGATTGAATTTGGAGATGGAATTCAAGCGTAATCGCGAGCGCTATCAGTTTTTGAAATGGGGCCAGCAAGCGTTCAAAACATTTCAATTAATCCCGCCCGGCATTGGCATCGTGCATCAGGTTAATCTTGAGTACCTGGCCAAGGGCGTGCTGGCCTCGCCATTTGAAATTTCAAATCTGAAATCCGAGATCTATTTCCCTGACACCCTCGTAGGAACCGATTCTCACACGACGATGGTCAATGGCCTCGGCGTTGTCGGTTGGGGCGTGGGCGGAATCGAAGCTGAAGCCGGGATGCTTGGACAGCCGGTTTACTTTCTCACTCCTGAAGTCGTCGGAGTGCATTTGACCGGCAAGCTGCGCGAAGGTGTTACGGCAACCGATCTCGTCCTACACATCACTCAGATGCTGCGAGCGCAAAAGGTCGTTGGAAAGTTCGTTGAATTTTACGGCGAAGGCGCAGCCTCATTGCCAGTGCCGGATCGCGCCACGATCGGAAATATGTCGCCGGAATACGGCGCCACCATCGGTTATTTCCCGGTCGATCAGGAGTCGCTAAATTATTTGCACGCAACCGGCCGTAGCGAGGAACAATGCGTCGCCTTCGAGAATTATTTCCGCGCGCAGAAAATGTTTGGCATGCCGCGCCGGGGCGAAATCGATTATAGCGTCGACTTGCAATTAGACCTTGGACAGGTGCAGCCGGGCGTTGCCGGACCGAAACGTCCTCAGGACCGGATCAATCTTCCCGATCTTGGCCAAACTTTTCGGTCGCTTCTGCAGCAACCAATTAAGGACGGCGGCTATGGAAAGGAGAATGTGGATCTCTCGACCAGACATCTCGTGCAATTGAATGGGAGCGCACCCGCTAACGGCAACATGCCATCAACGGACGAAGGGGAGTTCCCGCCGGCAGAAGAACGAAACAAGCTCGAGATGGTAACCAACCGCCCAACCCCCGATCCGGCGAAGGAATTGAAAGCGGCCGATCCATTCCATCACGGTGAGAGCAGAATCGGGCACGGCAGCGTTTTGATCGCGGCCATCACCAGTTGCACGAACACCAGCAATCCGAGCGTGATGCTGGCAGCGGGGTTGCTGGCGAAGAAAGCGGTCGAGCGCGGCCTGCGCGTCGATCCGGCAGTAAAAACCTCCCTCGCTCCAGGGTCGCGGGTCGTTTCGGATTACCTAACGAAAACTGGACTGCAAACCTATCTCGACCAGCTCGGCTTCAATCTTGTCGGGTATGGTTGTACTACCTGCATTGGAAATTCCGGTCCACTCCACCCCAAGATCGAGAAAGCAATTCATGATCACGATCTGGTTGCGGTGTCAGTCCTTTCCGGAAACCGTAATTTCGAAGCGCGCGTTCATCAGAACATCAAGGCCAATTTCCTGATGTCGCCTCCACTGGTTGTCGCGTTCGCACTCGCAGGCCGCGTCGATCTCGATCTGACCAAAGAACCGATCGGCAAGGACAAAGACGGGAAGGAAATATTTCTGCGCGACCTTTGGCCCAGCCTAACCGAAGTGCGCGACGCCATGCAATCCGCCCTCGCGCCGGAGGTTTTTCGAAAACTTTATCGCGATTTCGCCGATCAAAACCCGAAGTGGAACGAAATTCCGTCCAGCACGGGCGACATTTATCAATGGGACGAGAAGAGCGACTACATTCATGAACCGCCATTCTTCGAAGATTTCTCGATGAAGCCCGGAAAGATCGAGAACATCGTCGGCGCACGTGCGCTGGGGATTTTCGGCGACTCGGTTACTACTGATCATATCTCGCCGGCAGGTGCGATCAAGGCGAGCTCACCGGCGGGACAGTATCTAATTTCACGTGGGATTGAGCCAGCGGATTTCAACAGCTACGGCTCACGACGCGGGAATGATTTGGTGATGACCCGCGGCACGTTTGCCAACGTGCGGATCAAAAATCTGATGGTACCGGAGACCGAAGGAGGCGTAACGAAGTATTTTGGGAAACCAAATGTAGCTGCCGCCGCCTCTGGCGGCAGAGCGCGCAATCCTGCCGTTGAGACAGCGGCAACTACAAGCGGCGAGAAGATGTCGATTTATTACGCCTCGATGAAGTATCAAAAAGATAAGGTGCCGCTCGTGATCCTGGCCGGAACTGAGTATGGCACCGGATCATCGCGTGATTGGGCGGCAAAGGGAACGCGATTGCTCGGAGTAAAAGCGGTCGTTGCTTCGAGTTTCGAACGAATCCATCGATCGAATCTTGTCGGCATGGGCGTTCTGCCTCTGCAATTCGCCGAAGGCACAAATGCGCAAACTTTGAAACTCGACGGTTCAGAAACGTTTTCGATCACGGGTTTGTCTGACGCAATGGAACCGGGGATGACTTTGACCCTGAAGATCGAGCGAGCGAACGGGAAAACCGATTCAGTTCCCGTTAACTTGCGAATCGATACCCCGATCGAAATCGATTACTACAGGCACGGCGGCATCTTGCAATTTGTCCTGCGCCAATTGCTGGCCAAGGAATAAGAGAAGAGATCAGTAAGCAACGGGCAAGATGCCCGTTGACCTCGCAGGTCCGAGGCGGACTGGCGTTAAGATGGCTGTGCTACTCTTCCGGCTGCACCCGATAGCGGACGGCAATTCGGTCTCCTTCCGGCACTGGACTAAGATCGGCGCGCTCGGTTGCCGTCATCCAATCCGACCGTGCTTCATCTTCTTTCGTAGGCTTCGCGCGGAGCTTCAGCTTGATAAACTGGCTGGCGCCGCCTTCACCCTCGATCGAAACCAGTAGATCGCGGTTAAACGTTTGGGAGAGCAACGACGCTTTGCCGGGAACAAAAACGAAGCCATCGCGGGTTGCGATCTTATCGTAATCAAGAAACGCATAACGATTGTCGCGGTCGTTAGCGTAAAGACTCGCGTGCAAATTTTGCATACTTGGCTGAACCGGCAGCTTGAGCGTTGGCGGAACCTTAAGTTCGAACTCAAGTGCGAGCGATTTGCCGTCGAGCCTCGGCGGCTGATCCGCTGCCAGATAAAGGATGCCCGAAACGATGCGGCGAGGCTGATTGTAATTCCGAGGGCAATTCCCTGCGCCTTCGCGAAGCTGCTGAATCCTGTTCCGCGACTGAGTAACGCAATGATTAAGCCAACGATGAACCCCAATGGCGCAAACGCGAAAAAGATCAGCATTCCGCGTCCGCCTTCGAAATCCGAAACGTGATACAGTTCAGTTAAGTAGAGCGAAGCTGCGATCGAAAGAACCACTCCCGCAATCGCGGTGAGCAATGCGATCGCAACTACACGTAATACTTTCACCTAGATTATATCGTCGGCTGTCGTCGAGCTGTCGTTTCTTCAGATTCCGCAACAGCTACAGGCCGGTTATAGTATTCCGAATACTGGTAGTAGTAATATTCCGGCAGGGAAGTATCAACAAAGTTCAGGATTATTCCGGGCACGTTGACCTGGCGACTATAGGGTAATTCCAGCGCCTGCTTCGTCAGGCGAGCGGAGGTATGGGACAGGCGGACGATAAGCGAAGTAGCGTCGACCGTCGGCGCCAGACTCGTAAAGCCGACCTTTAGAGACGCGTCCGCCCACCCTCTCGCCGTTGGTTCGACGCAAGTCTCGAACGTGCTTGGGTTCCAATGATGCCGCCCGTTTCGTTTCCAGCTTTCAGGCGGCACTTCAGCAATGGTTAGCCAGAGAAGCAATGAAATTCAAGGAAAAAGAAGCGTGATTCTAAGTAAGATTTTGCCGGAAAAACATAATCGACAGAGTGGCGTACTCTAAGCTGTCACGATAATACTATGCGACGCGTCCCTTACGCCGAACTGGCTTTGTCGAAGCATATCGCTTCGATCCTCACGCTTATCCTGGCGATCGGCGCATTCACGACGTTGGCAAGACCCGTAGCGCGTGCTTCGAACGAGGGTCAAAGGATGTCAGCGGCCACCAAGGCCCAGATTGCCACCAAATTTCTCGTGATGGATCAAGACACAGTCAGCTCTCCGCTGCCCGAAGGCGACACGACGTTTATCATTTTCCTCGCGCGGAGTTCCACGCTCGATCGGTTCACCTTCATCAACGAGAATAAGCCGGTTCGCGGCGAACTCAGAATCGCGGTCGCAAACGAGAAGCTGTCCGCCGACAGCGACAAGTGGACATCGGTAGACGGAGCGGTGTCATTTAAGCGTAAGCGTCTCTTCGATGTCTCGATGCTCGGCGTCGAAGCCAAATATGTCCGCCTCACCTTTCACGTTGAGCACGAAGAAAACGTTGGATTGTTGAACGGCTCCGAGGCTGTCGCGCTCAATTAAAGCCGTCTGCGGCCACTGAGTTACAGCCACTGAGAGCAGCGAACGACAAACCATTCAATTCTGTTCCGAAATTTGAGAGAACCACGGCCATGTTTTCCATAGATTTCGCTTACAAACGCATTTTCTGTTTTGGCCCAGCTGCCGATTCGCCAAATCTCCACCCTCTCGCGCCAGCGGCACAGAATTAGCTTTTTCTGGGCTGGGCGTCACTGGCGCGGCGAATGCGAGCAACTACGGCATCTCATATCCAGACGCGGCAGCAACGGAAACCGGCCAAAAAGATTTCCCGCAAACGGAAAAATAATGAGAACCAACAGAAGACTCCGCGGAAAACCGCTCTGGCGAAAGATGCGGGTTATCATCAGTTGGTTGCCCGGGCTACAAACGATGCAGTTCGGGATTGGAATTTAGCGAGCGGCGATCTCACCTGGCCGCAGGGCCTCGATACTCTTCTCGGTCATTCCCCGGGTAAAGCAGAGCAGACGATCGCGTTCTGGCAACGGCAGATTCATGGCGCTGATCGTTCGCGCATCGCAGCGTCTATTCGGGACGCGATCAAATCCAAAGCCGAATATTGGTCGGGCGAATATCGTTTTCGACATGCCAAAGGGCATTACCTTCAGTTACTGGAGCGTGCTTTGATTGTCCGCGACAGCAATGGATGCCCAATGAGGTTCATTGGCGTGCTGATGGATGTGACCGCGCGCAAACAACTGCATGATCAGCTTTCTCATTCCCAAAAAATGGAAGCGTTCGGTCAACTCGCAGGCGGCGTCGCTCACGATTTCAACAACTTCCTGACCGCGATCCTCGGCTACAGTGATCTGCTCGTTGCTGAGGTCGAGGGTCGCGGAACGGGAGCCAAATACTTGAGTG
>JBKPMO010000187.1:0-19757 GCA_046732175.1 Verrucomicrobiota bacterium | reverse complement strand
GCCGCGTCTGGTCCAGGCCATTCTCTGCAACGACGCTCAACTGCGAATTTCCTCTCAATTCTACTTTTATGTTTTGGCGGGCTATGTCTTGCGCGACGCTGGAATCCGCGATCGCAAGTTATGCGATTACGTCGGCTCGCTGCTGGAAAATTTCTCTCGTGCGCACGCCTTGCAAGGGCCGCAAGCCAACGACGAGTCGCCACGCCAGTATCTCTCCGATATGTTAATCGCGCTTTCCCGCGCGACCCAGGACGAAGCGTTCTTGCTTCGGGCTCACGTCGGCAATTACTCGCTCTTCATCAGCGGAATCTTTCATGAGAATACACAGCGACGCAGTTTGCGCGGCGCGCCCGACATCGGCTTTTACGAAAATATTGGCCGGCGCAATTATCATCTTCTCTCTTCTCATGCAACCGCTCGGCGCTGTGAGCTCGACGATGTCTATGCCGAGCTGGCCGATCGTTTTCGCGATGTCCGACTCGCGCTCAATCAACTGGCCGATCGTTTGCTGAATCTGGATGAAGGCGATAGACCCACACTCGTATGAACGAGACGCTTTTCAGCCAGATCCAGCGCCTCTTCGAACGGACCTACGCGCAGGTCGGTATTGATCTCGAGGATTGCATTATCGATCGCGCCCGCTCCATTCAGCTCAGCAAGCTGGCCGGTGCTTCCGCGCGCGAACTGAACGAACTCGCGCGCACTTTTCTTCGTCATGCCGGTGATCAGCTTTACGTTGGAATTTATTATTCGCGCTGGCTCATCGATCAGCTCGAGCGACACGACCCGCGCAGCGGACTAAGCGATTCCAATATTCGCTCCCTCATCGTTTTCGTTGAGGAATTGAATCACGCCCTGCACGCCGCCCTGCAGTTCAAGAGCGGCCAGCGCCAGATTGCCTCGGAAGAATTCGCCCGCAATCTCGAGTTGCAGGCGCAAGTCGATACTTATCTTGTTCTTCTCTTGTTCGTCGCTTTTTTTCGCAAAACCCAGCGCGTTTCCCGCACCGATCGCCGTTGGCTGCGTTTTCATCTTTTCGCGCGGCAATGCCCCGAAGCCTTTCGCGATGAAACTTTGCGCGGGCGCTATCTCGAGACATGCGAACTCGCCGCCAGCTATACCCGGTATCTCGATACCCTCAACGGTCTGCGTAGGCTGGAAGAAATCCGCCAATTTCGCTCCCTCGATTATTCCGCGAAGAAAGCGCACATCTTCGCCCTAATGGACCGCCCGGAAGTTAGGCTTCTAGCCTGAGGTTCCGTCACTCCAACACCGCGCATTCCATCGCTTGTTGATTTGATTTTGCCTGTCAGGTAAAACACAACGCGTGTTTAATTGCCTTCCGCCCGTCAACGTACGCGAAACACTGATTTCGACTGCCGTTGCTGTTGTATTTTGTCTGTCCGAACATCCAATCGTAGGCGCATCACCACCGGCTCAGTCGCCCAATGCTACAACCCCGGCCCCTGCTGCTGGCTTCATTGTTTTGACTCAGCCGGTAAAGATCAAAATTGCCTACGGAGAGACGACTTTGCCCGCCGGAATGAGACTTCCGCTTGTCTCAAGTGATACTACTTCGGTCCGCGTCAATTATATGGGCGAGGCGCAGACAATCCCGATTGGGGCCGCTCGCTTTGAGAACTCCACAGCCGATCCGCCGGATGCCGGTGCTGCCACGAACCCGCCGATTAGTTCGCCGAAACCCGCCTCGCAGCCGTCCTCAACTTCCCCCTCGCAATTACAAGTCTGGCTCCAACCGGGCTACGACTCCCGAATGCAAGGCGGCGACATCGCCATGCGAGAATTGCAGTTGCTTCTCTCGCCCCACTGCACCGAAGCGGTCGATCTCAGCGGTGCCAGCACAAAGATTTACAACAGCGTCAATTACTTGATGGATTCCGAACAAGCGGTCGCGGCGCTCGGTCTGTCCCACGCCGTTCCCTCTAGGGTTCCGCTGGCAACGCCCGGTTTCCCGAAAAACTCCATGTACTATATAGGATACAATGGCGCCTTCGAGGGACACTTTAACCGTCTCTATCTGGTGACAGACATCGCCAACAAGGTTGTCGCCGTTCAGCTCCTGGACGAGCATCCCAAAGGCAGGTGGAAATCGGCCGCTTCACTCGCGGCCGCGAGTTGGAGCACTTACAATTTCGTTAACGCCAGAATGCGAGCCAGCGATCTCATGCGGGTCCAGGCGATGGCGAAACGCCAGGGCGGAGTGATTACGATCGAAACTCAGATGTATCAAAGCGTTCGGTCGCACGTCGGTCGCAAGACCATTGAGCGCTACGAAGAGCAGGAAAACTCAAAATTATTCATCCCGATCCCGTTTGCCCGCATCATTCTTCATTGCGCACAAGCCGGATTATCCAAGGCATGAGTGCATTTCTCCTATCGCTCCATTGATTTTACAATTTCGTTCCGCTAAAGATCAGCCGTGTTCAGCTTGACCATGCTCGGCAGCGGCAGCGCCGGGAACAGTGCCCTCGTTTCCACCAATCATTGCCGAATTTTGATCGATGGTGGACTGAGTGCGCGTCAGATCGTCGTCCGGCTCGAGCAGTGTGGCGTCGCCCCCGAACAACTCGACGGCCTGCTTCTAACGCATGAACACGGTGATCACGTCTGCGGGTTGGAAGTGCTCTGCCGAAAGTTTGCCATTCCCATTTATTGCAATGCGCAAACTGCGGAAGCGATCCGCTGCTTTGGTCTAAGCGAATACAAAAACTGGCGAATTTTTCGTACGGGCGCCGAGTTCACCATCTGCGATATCTTGGTGCAAAGTTTTCCTGTCCCGCACGATGCGGTCGAGCCAGTCGGCTACGCGTTTCATGCCGGCAATCGTGGACTCGGTTTCATCACCGATCTCGGTTATCCGACGAAAATGTTGATCGAACGTCTGCGCGAGGTGCACACGCTCGTTATCGAAACAAATCATGACGAGAAACTCTTGCAGAGCGATCCGCATCGGCCTTGGCCGGTGAAGCAACGAATCATGTCGCGGCATGGTCATCTTTCTAATGTCGCCGCGGCCAGCGTCCTCGAGCAATTGTTGGCGGGAAAAATTGAACGTGTCGTGCTCGGCCACCTCTCTCGCGATTGCAATACCCCGGATTTGGCAGCAGGCGCGGTTCGCGCGCAACTGGAGCGGAATGGTCGCGCCGATCTGGAAATATATTGCGCGCTGCAAAACGCCATCAGCCCGCGATTTCAGATCGGTGAAACCTCACGCGACGATTTTCAGCCGACGTTTGAGAGCGCTCTCTTCTATAGCGGCGCTCCACCCGTCGCGCCGAAGTCGCACGTAGGCAGATGAGCGCTGTGTTTCAGGCGAGAGTCGGCGGTCATAAACCGCCTCTACAACAGCTGCAAATCCGCGATGCTATCGAAACCGATCTTCCGGCGATTGTCGAAATTCATAATGCGGCCATCGCCACGCGCATTTCCACGGCGCAAGTTGAACCAGTCTCGGTTGAGGGCCGCCGCGAATGGTTCCACGCGCATTCCCCGGCGCAATACCCGATCTGGGTAACAGAACTGCGCGGCGAAATTGCCGGCTGGCTCAGCTTCCGTGAATTTCTCCCGCGTTGCGCCTATTGCGGCACCGTTGAAGTCAGCGTTTACGTCGATGAAAAATTCCGGCGCCGCGGTATTGGCCGAAAACTATTGCAGCAAGCGATTGTGCGCGGCCCGCAGCTGGGAATGCGTTCCCTTGTCGGCTTAATTTTCAGCCACAATGAACCCAGTATCGCGCTCTTCCGCGCCGCCGACTTCGAACGCTGGGGTTTCCTTCCCGGCATCGCACGCGTTGATCAAACCCCTTGTGACCTAACGATCTTTGGACGGCACCTCTGATTGACTCAAGGCGTCGAGCTTGGCCCGGTAGATGGTTTGGTCTGGTGATAGTTTTGCGAGGTTGTGCGCGATCAACGCTTCCGCCTGGGCGCGGCTGATCAGCCCTTCGCGTTTCTGCCCAGCCGACTCCGCCAGTTCGGCATCCTGCAAGAGCGGTTCCGCCAGCATGATGGCGAGGACGTGCCGTGTGCCCCCGCCCGGCCAGTATCTCCAAAATCGTTTCCGGCACCGAACGTTTTACGAGCTCGAAGGGCAAACCGACATTTTGCAGACAGACCTTCGAGATTTCTGGATGCGCTTCCCCGGCACGCCCGAGTTTTCGCAGCTGCAATATCTCGGACACCATCAGCGCAATCTAATCGATCAGCCGCAGAATGTAATCGGTCGCCACGTCCGCTTCAGGTTTCTTCCTGTCCGATGACGAGGTGGATTACACCATTCGGCGCGGAGATGAAGAAACCATCGAAATCTTCGCGTAATTGTTCCACTTCGTCGCGACGTGGAATTCCATTCACTTTTAGAAACGAGGCCGCAGCTTCGGTGTCGTTTGTTTCTAACTCCAGCCAGATGTCGGGTTGACTCAAGTTTGGCACGAGATCGACCCAGAGCCGGTTGGGCCCAAATTGAAAGATGCAACCGTCCGCTTCCTCTTCGATCAAGGGCAATGCCAGGGTATCGCGATAAAACGCCACCGTTTGTTCGTAAGTATGGGCGGGGCATTTGATCGCGATGTTGGCCCCGCCGGAAAACTGCGGACCGTGAACGTTCGCTACCATACAACCGAGATGTTAAACCGACGGGCCTCGGACACAAACTTCAGGTAACGGAGACGCCCTTGCCGTCAGAAGCGTTCACGACGTCACCCTCGCCGCAGAAACGACCGCTCACTGCTTACAAACTTGACGGCTTTAAGCGGTTCAAGTTGAGGGTTATCATTCCGAATCTAGAAGAGTTGGCTGACGAGCGGGTGTCGAGGGAGTGGGAAAGAACATGCCGGCTTTAAGCCGTCAAGTCTTCGAAATGGCAAAACGGATGGTTGAAGCAAACCAGTGGTGGCGCGGACGCCGAGGCGGCATCGTTACTTCAAAGCTGCGCCAGAACCTTCTCTGCGATCTGTTTTGCTTTCATTAGCGCTGTTTCTTCATCGGCCATTCCGCCGACGCCGATGGTGACGAATGATTTTCCTTTCACCACGTAAAGCATAATCACGTTCGGGGGTAACCCGTTCTCTGGAACGCCGTCCAACATGGCGGCTCTCTCGCCCAGGCCGTCAATCGTCTTGAATTTGACGCCGTTACCCGTGACCTGATTAAACTCGAGCTCCGGATCGACGCTACCCTCGCTCGCCTGGCGGACGCGCAACAGAAGAGAACGCACAGATTTTGTGCTGTAGTAATTGCACTTCGAATAGTAACCGTCTTTTCCATTTACGTTCAACGGGGTCGGATTTCGGACCGGTTCGCCAAGAATCTCTTCCGCCTCGGTTTTTGAAACGACTGCGGAAATGTCGATCGGTTTTTCTGCCGCCGGCAGCGAGATCGATAGCAGGTTAATCAGCAAACTGATCCCGTAGTACTTTGTGCGCATTTTTCTAGCCGCCCGCTGATCCAGTCCCGCCCGGCTCGGTCATCCCCGCTGGATCGAGAGCGGCGTTCAGCTCTTTCTCCGGCAAGATCTTTTTCTCCTGGCAAAGTTCCCGTACCGTTCTGCCAGTTCGCGCACTTTCCTTCGCGATCTCGGCCGCGCGATCGTACCCAATCTTCGGCGCCAAGCTCGTCACCATCGCCATGGATAGTTCCACCAGTTCGCGACATCTTGCTTCGTTTGCCTCGATTCCGACCACGCATTTTTCGGTGAAGGCGTCGGCCACATTTCCGAGCAGCCGAATCGATTCCAGAATATTGTGTGCCATCACCGGCATCATCACGTTGAGCTCGAAATTTCCGTTCGCTCCCGCCCAGGTGATGGCCGTGTCATTTCCAAAAACTTGCGCGCATACCATCATCATGGATTCGCACAAGACCGGGTTCACTTTCCCGGGCATAATCGAGCTGCCAGGTTGCGTCGCCGGCAATTGAATCTCCCCGATGCCGCAACGCGGTCCGCTCCCAAGCCAGCGAATGTCATTCGCGATCTTGAATAGACTGGTAGCGATCGTCTTTAGCTGGCCGCTAGCTTCCACCACCGCGTCCTTGGCGCCTTGTGCCTCGAAATGATCGCGCGCCTCGAAGAATTTGATCCCGGTGCGCTGATGCAAATGACGCATCACCCTTTCTGGAAAATCCGGATGCCGATTCAACCCGGTGCCCACGGCGGTGCCGCCGAGCGCAAGTTCGCGCAAAACGTCGATCGCTTTTTCCACGCGCCCCTTCGCATAAGCCACCTGCTGGGCGTAAGCGCCAAACTCCTGGCCGAGCCGGACCGGCGTCGCATCCATTAAATGGGTGCGCCCGATTTTAATAATGTGATCGAATTCCTTCGCCTTGCTTGAAAGCGCGGCGAATAATTTTTCCAGCGCCGGTAACAGACAATCTTTCAATTGTTCGGCTGCGCTCACGTGGATCGCGGATGGAATGACGTCGTTGCTCGACTGGCCCATATTGACGTGATCGTTCGGATGGACCAGTTCGCGCGAACCAATTGGCTTGCCTGTCAATTGCGCGCATCGATTTGCGATTACCTCATTCGCGTTCGTGTTCGTGCTCGTGCCCGAACCGGTCTGGAAAATGTCGAGCGGAAAATGTTCATCGAGTTTGCCCTCGGCCACTTCTTCCGCGGCTTGGACAATGAGCGCGGACCGGTGGGCATCGAGCAGCCCGAGATCATGGTTGGCTTGAGCCGCGCCCCATTTAATCAGACCCAGCGCACGAATGAATGGCCGGCTAAATCGATAACCGCTAATGGGAAAATTCAAGACCGCGCGCTGGGTCGACGCGCCATGAAGCGCATCCTTCGGCACGGCCATTTCGCCCATCGAATCTTTTTCGATGCGCGATTCGACACTTTTCATCGCGCGTAGTTGGACGAAAACTGCGAGTCGGCAGGATCAATCGCGCCGTTTCCGTCCAGATTACCGGCTTTCCGGAAAACGGTGATGAACATCGGCGGAATGTTTTGCAGGAAATATTCGGACTCGGATTCCGGCGCAAAATCAATCGCGTGCTGGCGCAGTTCGTTGGTCACCTGATAAATAATGAAAGCGCCGCCGGGGGCGAGGGCGTCGTGGGTTTCGCGCAGCAGATTACGCTTTTTTTCAATCTCGAGAATGCTAAATGGAATTCCGGAAATGATGTAGTCGCAGTGGGGAATACCACGTTTCGCCAGTTCTACGCGAATGGTCGCGGCGTTGGCATTGATCACGCATATCCGCGGGTCGCCGGCGAACTGCCGAGCGAGGTCGCGCGAAAACGCGGGATCAAGTTCAAACAATAATAACTGCGCGTCCGGCCGCATCCGTTGTGCTAGCGCGCGCGAATGCACGCCCTCACCCGGACCGTACTCAGCGATAACGCGAGCGCGGTCGAAATCAATTTTGCTCGCTACTCGCTCGACCAGCGCCTGCGAGCTGGGCACAATCGAGGCGATTTGCCAGGGCCGTTTCAGGAAGCGCTTGAAAAAAAGAACGCTCATCGCGAATGCGAATAGTTCACCGCGGCATTTCGCTTGTCCAGCAGCGAAAGCGGGCACAACCGTCTGAACTTTTCGCCGGAATCCTTTCCCTCGAGCGGAAGGAAGGGTGGTCCCATGTTGACTCCGTTTCGCTTTTGCCGGCAACCCAGTGGGAGCAAAAAATTTTAACGCTTCTGGAAAAAGAAAGGTTTGACATTTGATTCTAGTGTTTATAATCATAAAATCGTGAATAAATCTTGCGTGAGCAGGCGCAAGGTGATGAAACCTTGTCATGCATAACCTGCTTACCGTTAAGGAAACCGCCAAATACCTCCGAATTCCACTTCCGACGGTTTACTACTTAGTGCAGCGCGGACAGCTGCCCGCCATTCAAATCGGTGGTCGTTGGCGAATCAAAAAGAACGCGCTCGATAAAGACATCCTCAAGGAAGAGAAGTCAGGCCAACCCACTGTTCTGGTTGTCGATGACGACGAGAGCTTGCAAAATCTGTTCAAGCTCTTCCTCAAGAAGATTGGTTTTAGTCGCGTTGTCGTTGGGACTGTCAAGGAAGCGATCACCGCACTCGAGAAACAGCGATTCGATCTCGTCTTCCTCGATTTGAAATTGCCCGATGGCCCAGCCGATGACGTTTACGATTTCGTGAAACGGGAGCAACCCGATTGTCCTATCATCATCATCACCGGTTATCCCGACAGCGAAATGCTCGATCGCATCCTGGCTAAAGGTCCAATCACGGTCTTGAAGAAACCGCTCAAAACCGAGCAGCTCCAACAAACCGTGAAAATCCTCGGCCACAAAGACGCGGTCAAATTGGCAGCTTAGTTCGGTACGCGCTGCGGGGATTGATCTTTCTGGGGAGCGCACGCGCCCTCGCGTGCTCCTCAGAACCGAACGATAGCGCATTGTCTCGCTAGCTTCGGGCACCTAAGTCATTAAACCGCGCATCGCATTTTCGGTCGCTGCTGCAATAGATTCCCAACCAACCCGATCATTGGTCGTCTCCGCAAATGACAATGGCTTTCCCACACGCACCGAAATTTTTTTCCAGTGCGGCACCATTCCCGTTGCCGGCAAAGCCGCAAACGTTCCGTCCAGGTAACAAGGCACGATCGGTATGTGAGTTCCCGCGACCAGTCGCCCAAGCCCGGGCTTGAACGGCGCCATCTTGCCCGTGCGAGTCCGCGTTCCTTCCGGAAACAAAATGTAAATGCACGCGCCTTGCAGCAATCGCTCCCGCAAATCTTTCAGCGAATGCGCGCCGCAATTTTTTCGCCAGATCGGCAAAGCGTTCATGAATGCGGTGGCGAAAATCGATGACGCCCTTTTGGTAAAAAATGTGTCGCCGGCGGCAATCGGAAAGACCGCGCCGACAAATCGCAGTGGCAGAATTCCTCCGAGAATAACTGCATCGAGATGACTCGCATGATTCGCCACCAGAATAAACGGAGCGTGCGCCGGTAAATTTTCGCGGCCCAGAATTTGTAAGCGATGTGCAATAGCAAGATAAACACGCGTGATCGATCGCCAGAGGAAACACGAAATCGCGCTTTCCAGCCCGACCTCGCGCCGCAAGCTTAGCCGCCGCTGTTCGGCGCTTAATCCGAAATCGTGTGCGGGTTCGAAACGCCACTCTTCCATTTCTTAACCGCCGCCGGTAAAAATTCGCACCGGCTGATCCAGCCCAAACCCACGGAATAATCCGATGTAATAGAACACCGCAGGCGCAACCAGCAACATGCTATCGAAGCGATCGAGCAATCCGCCGTGACCGGGAATTGTAACCCCCATGTCCTTGATTCCGATATCGCGCTTGATCGATGACACCATCAGATCGCCGAATTGTCCGGCAACACTGACAACTAATCCCAGGCCAATCAATTCTAACGGTCTGTCGACGCCCGAACCGGCGAAAACAAAATGACCGACCGTCGAGACTAGAGTCGTGGTCAGGACCAACGCGCCGAGCGCGCCGCCGAGCGTTTTATTCGGGCTGGTTTGCGGCGTGATTTTGCGGTGCCCGAAAGTTTTACCGCTGATGTAAGCAAAGACGTCATTCAATTCGACCGTCAAAATGATCAGCATCACGATTGGACGAAAGTCGGCGTCGTTCGTCATGTAACCGAGATGGCCGAGACAATGGCCGAACAATAAAAAGCTAATCGCTCCGAGGCTGACCCGCTGCGTATAACCGTGTGGCTCGTCGCGCAGGATCGCAACGATTGCCAGCAGCACCATGGTCAGCGGCGGGACAGCGACAAACAATCCGTACCAATGATCGGCAATGGCAAAGGTAGTCGCGATTATGCCGAGCACGACCACAATGCTGAGTGAGCGGTTCCGGAAAAAGCCGGTGGCACGGGCGAACTCGCGATAGCAGAGAATGCTTAAAATCGCGACGGCCAGAATTGTCCATGCTGCGCCGAGCAGAACCGGGCCCAGCAACAACGGCGTCATCACCGCCCAGGAAACGACGCGCTTTACCAATTCATCATGGAGCTTGTCGCTGGTCCGTCCGGCTGTATGCAGTAGCCAAACAATAATTGCCGCAATGAGGAGCGCGGCGATCACTGCCATCGTGATCCACAGTGTCACCGGCGAATCGAAGGCATGCCGAAATCCAAATAACCGTTCCCGTGTCGCAAGGTTCATCTTACCGACGCCGAAGCGTTGTAGTAATTCGTTGCAGTCGGCGAATGATTGTCATGATGCAGCCGGCGATGATCACCCCGAGCGCGAACATCGGAATCTGCCAGTCGCTCGCGCCCGGCACAACCGCACAGGCAATCGCCGCGATGGTGACCGTCGCCATGCGTTGTTGTTTCGCCATCGGCCCGCAAAATTCCTGATGCGCACCGGCGACTTTTCCCTGTGCCCGCAAATATGCGAGAAAGATGGCAAAGATGGTTGCGACAAAACCGAGCACCGGATCGGAACCGGTAGCATAGCCAAAACCGATTAACGTCGCAGCGTCGCTGACCCGATCGGGAACTTCGTTGAACAGTTCGCCCACCGGCGACGCAGTTTCACGCAGAACCGCGACCATGCCGTCATAAAGATTTGCGAGGAGTCGCAACTGGACGAAGACGGCACCGAAGACCCAAAAGACCCACGCATGGGCGGCGCCGGTTGTCAGAGCAAACATGATCCCGGCAAGGATTCCGCAGATCATTCCCACGACGGAAATCCCATTCGGCGTGGCGCCGCGGCGCGCCAACCAGCGCGCGGCCTTCTCTGATATTTTCCAGCCTCGGGATGCGAGTGGCCGGCGATCGCCAATTTGATACGAGTCCATCAACGCCCGAGCAGGTACATTCCAGCGACCAACAAGGCAAAGCCAGCGATGTGCACAGGGCGGATTGGCGTACCGTAGGCAAACCAGGCGATGATCGCGGCAAAAATGAAAGTGCTGGCATAAATCGGATAGAGAACCGTGAGGGCGCCGCCGCGTTTAAATGCCGCCACGAAAAGCACCATCACAGCAACGTAGCAGACTACGCCGCCGAGAAGGCGCGCATTGAAAATGTAACTTGCGACAGTGTTACCTGCCTTTTCCGCGCCGGATTTGTAACAGAACTGACCGAGCGCGCCCAGAAAAGCAGCGATGATGAAAAGGACGATGGCGAAAGGCGAAGTTCTCACGGATTTGCGCGAGAGTAATCGATTTATCCGCTCGAACGCAATCCGCAGCCTCGATCTTGACTGACTATCGATCACTGATCAGTTATCACGAATCACCGATCATTTTATTCTGCGCGGTTAGCTCAGTGGTAGAGCACTACCTTGACACGGTAGGGGTCACTGGTTCGAACCCAGTATCGCGCACCATTATAGGTTGTCCGGCCGGAATAAAAACAGTGGCTCAAGCATCGAGCGTTCAAATAAACTCCAAGACACACAATCTAACTCTATGATTACACGAATCATCATCGCACTATCTGTTGCGTTCTTGCTCACGCCGGCACAATCACCCCTCACTGCGGTAGAACATCCGAAGAGCCTTCCGCAAAGTACGCAATTTTCACAGCTTCCGCAAAATCAGCCGCGACCAGGCGCACCATCGCAGCAGATGGCCGAGAAGGAAGTAAGCCAGGCTGATATCTCCCTTGGAATCAAAAAGGACATCGTGAGGAAGAGCAGGAAATCGAACGACAAGAAGTTTCACACTGAATACAAGGGCAAGGATCTTGCACTCGATTTGATTAAAGTGCATGGCGATGGAGTCTCCAGTCTCGGAAAGGGCAAGTATTTCGCCTGTGTCGACATGAAAGCTGCCGACGGTACGAATTATGACATCGATTTTTTTATGACGGGAAAGCCCGGCGCCATGAAAGTCACGGAAACGTCCGTGCACAAGGTGAATGGCAAGCCGCTTTATAATTGGAAAGAAGAAGGCGGCGTTTGGAGAAAAGTTTCAAAATCGTAACATCAGAGAACTCACGTGATTCGCTCTTCGCTGGCGTTGGCATTCGCTCTTGTTGGGGTGCTGCCGGTCTTTGGGGCTGATCAGCCTACCATCGTTACCGGTTCCGACGAGTTTGAATTTGTTTATCGGGTGAAGCTGCCGTCGATCGATGGCAAAGCGCGCCTTTGGATGCCACTCGCAAGGACGGATGCTTTTCAAACCGTGCGTATCGATGAGGTGAGCATCCCGATCAAATGGGAGAAAGTGCATGACCGCGATTACGGTAACGATATTTGTGTGCTTAATCCGCGCGCGGAGGACAGCGGCAAAACCATTGAGTTGCGCTACCGCGTACTGCGAAAAGAGAAGAGCGCTTACCTTGCGAATATAGCGAACGTAGCGCGCTATCTCCGCCCAGAAAAGTTAGTACCGCTCAACCAAACTTTCAAAACGATTGCGGAGCAAGCTGTCGCCGGGAAAGCCGATGACATCAACCGCGCGAAAGCGCTTTACGATCACGTGCTCGGGCGAATGCGCTACGACAAATCCGGCACCGGCTGGGGACGCGGTGACGCGATGTTTGCCTGGGACGCGCGGACCGGTAATTGCACCGACTTCCATGCTTACTTTATTGCCTTGGCGCGCTCTGTCGGGATTCCGGCGCGTTTCGCAATCGGCGCAACAATTCCCGCGGACAAAAACGAAGGTGCAATCGAAGGTTATCATTGCTGGGCGGAATTCTCTGCCGACGGGCGCTGGGTCCCGGTCGATATCAGCGAAGCATGGAAGAATCCAGAACTGGCTAATTATTATTTCGGTCACAATCCGGCGAATCGCTTCGAGCTGACCAAAGGGCGCGATCGGGTTGTCGATCCGGCACCCGCCAGCGGTCCGATTAACTTTCTTGCGTATCCGCTGCTGGAGATAGACGGCAAAGCTGTGAACACCGAAACCAGTTTCGCTTTCCGCCGTACGCGAGTCTAAAATGCGCCCGCCTCAGGGAATGATTTGCTATTCAATGGGCGGTCAATTGTTCCGCCAGCTTGTTCCGTCCATGCTTGCGCAATAGCTCAACGAACCTCGGATCTGCCCGCAACGTATCCAACTCAGGCCCGTAACGAATGAAGCGTGGCGCCAGCATGCGATCCGCGAGTGCCTTATCAAACCATTCGAAAGCGTGATCCAGCTCCCCAGCCGCAGCGAAGATCCCGGTGATGGGAAAGGCGCCGACTTCGCCGTTTGCGGCCAAGCGCAAGACTTCCGGCATGAGCGCACCCGCCTCTCCTCTGCGGTTTGCGCGGTACAAGACTTCTGCGATCGAAGCGAGGGCTTTGCCCTTTTGATCCGGCGCGAGTTCGATCTGCCTGCGGTAAGCCTGGATCGCCGAGTCGTACCTACCATTGAGGATATGCGTGATTCCGATATTTTCTTGTATTGCAGGGTTATCGGGCTCGAGCTCACCTGCCCGGGAACAGTAAAAAAACGCCTGTTCAAACTGCCGATCGAAGAGAAGGATGACTCCCAAAGCGGTATTGTTGGTAGCCGAAATCGGATCCAGTTCCTCGGCCCGCTTCATCTCCGACACCGCTTCCGACAGGCTGCCTGCATCAGTCAGCTCCCAGGCATAACGCAGATGCGCGACAGAAAGGTTCGGATTTAATTCCAGCGCCCGTCGCAAGGATTCCATGCTCCCACGATAATCTCCTTCGCCGACCTGTACCATCGCCATGGCTACGTGGGCCTCGGCGACAGAATCATCCAATAAGAGGGCTCGCTCCGCCGCGGTCTTGCAATTATTAGTGGTCTGACTTGCCGGGACAAATGAGTAATAGCTCTGCAAGCAATAACAGTCTGCCAAGAGCGCATAGGCCAGCGCGTAGTCGCCGTCAAGTTGTGTCGCCTGACGAAAATATCCGATGGCCTTCTCCAATCCCTCTTTGGTGCGTTTGTTATAGAAGTGAAGTCCCATGAGATAGGCGTTGTAAGCTTCCGTGCTCTTCGTGTAACGCTTCGCAATCCAGGTCCGCTCATCTGCTGTTAGGTCGATCGCTAATGCCTTTGTAATCTGGCTTGAGATTGAATCTTGAATCGCAAAAACGTTAGTAAACGTTTCGTCGAACTTGTCCGACCACAAAGCTCGGCCCGTCCGGCCGTCGACAAGTTGTACACTTATTCGAATACGGTCTCCGAAATGCTGGACACCTCCCGTCAGGACAGCATCTGCCTTTAAGGTACGAGCAGCAGCCACTGGATCGTCCAGTTCTCTTTTCAGTCTCAAAACAGCATTTGTAGGGAGTACCCGAATCTCTTTTATCTTACTCATCTGGCCGATAACGGCGTCAGCCATACCCAGCCCCAGCAGCTCGTCGTCGGCTTTTCCTCCGAGCGGCTTAAAAGGCAGTACTGCGATGAGGCGCTCTGGACCGGAGCTGGACAACTTTGGCTGAGTTTGAGTAAGCCCGGAATTCTGAGGCGATGAGAAGGGGCCAAATAGGCGGGGCCGCGAAAGAACTGCAATGACAAGCACAACCACAATGACAATGGGAGTGAGAAGCCACCACCATGAATGACGCGCTCGTGTGCTAGCGGCCTCAAACACTTTTGCAGATTTGCCGTTACCTGCACTGGAGAGAAATTGCTCCAGCGCATTGCGCAATTCGCCGGCTGAAGCATAACGTTTTCCCGGCTCAGTTTGTGTGGCGCGCCTGATTATAGCAGTAAGAGCGGGGTCGATGCCGTCGTGCAGCTTTGTCTGCAAAGCCGCTTTGGCGTCCGGTCGCGTTTCGCCGTTGACGTTCTCGTCTTTGATTAATTCGAGCAAGACAAGTCCAAGTGAATAAACATCAACACCCGGCGTCGCTGGTTCGGAGCGAGACAGCTCTGGAGCCGCATACCTGGGCGTAATTCTTCGGTCGACTGAGCGGGTGAGATCGTCGGCCACCCCTGGCTGAAGCAGCTTCGCGATGCCGAAGTCGAGTAGCTTGGGCTCACTATTGCATCTAACCAGGATATTCGTCGGCTTAATGTCGCGGTGAATGACACCGTTATCATGCGCAAACACCACCGCAGAACATACCTTCAGAAAAAGCCGTAAGCGATCTGCCAGCGATAGTTTCCGTTCCTGTGCGAACTCGGTGATAGTGACGCCATCCACATAATCCATTACAAAATAAGGCAAACCATCCTGTGTTGTGCCTGCATCCAGTAGTCGGGTGATGTTTGCATGGTCGAGCTTGGCCAGGATCTGACGTTCTACCGCAAAGCGCCGTAGCACCTCGTCCGTATCGGTCCCGCGCTTAAGGACCTTGATCGCGACCTGCTTCTCAAACTGTCCGTCAGCTCGCTCGCTAAGATAAACTGCTCCCATGCCGCCCCGGCCGAGTTCTCTGACAATCACATAAGCACCAACTCGTTCGCCAATCCGATCCGGCTCTTCGCTCCGGAGCCGGATTTTGGCGAATTCAGCGAATTGTTCCAAAGTATCGGTATCACCTGCGAGAAGGGCCTCAGCCTGGCGCAACAACGTATTGTCGTCGGCACAAAATTGCCGAAGGGTAGTTGCGCGCCGCTCCGGCGAATTTTTCTCCAGCGCATTCGCGAGAACCTCTTTGAGACGATGCCACTGCGATGGTCCTAAGTTAACAACACTTGCGGGATCGTCTTGCATTTCTTCTATTCCTTACTACTCAGCCAGTCGTGCGCGCAACCATAACTTCGCCGTAACCCAATCTCGTTTAACGGTTGCAGGTGACAGGGCCAACGTCCGGGCAATCTCCTCAATTGTAAGTCCGGCAAAGAATCTGAGTTCAACAATCTGCGCCTGTCGTGGATCGATCTGTGCCAACTCCTCGACCGCTTCATCCACCGCGTTAATATTAATATTTCTTTCAACGCAAAAGTCGATTGCTTCATCGAGAGGTAGTTTAACGAGTTTTCGTCCTCCTCTCTTATCCCGAGTACGAGCTACCCCATAACTAATCAGGATACGACGCATGGCGCGACCGGCGAAGGAAATCAAATGCGCGTCGTTGCGCCAGCTACTTTCGGGTTGCTTTAGCACGCGCAAAAGGGCCTCGTGCAACAGAGCGGTAGCTTGCAACGTATGATCGGGCCGCTCGCCGCTAAGATATCGTGCTGCCAATCGCCGCAGTGACTCGTAGGTCTCTCGCGTCATCTCGATTGGTGGACCGTCTTCCCTGGATTCGTGCCCACCGCCCATTCCGATCGGCTCTGCCGCGACCATAAACTATGCAAACTAATCCCGCTTAAGGCGTCGTCCAGTTAAGTAATGCATGAGCCGTTTTTGTCGGATTTGTGGCTTATCATTGTATGAGTCAGAGAAAGAATTGCCAAAGTGGCACGATTTACACCTGTAGCGGCTGGCAACAAATCAAATCGACAGCACGGGCAACGGCGACGTTCGCGCTTGATAAAGCTGTGACATTATGAGCCCGAAGACTGTTGGTCTCGTAGTTTTGGAGGAAATGACGGCCGCGGACCTGACCGGCGCCGCCGAGGCCTTTTCCCGCGCCGCGCTTCCCACCGCGTATGGAGCATGTGAGTGTCGCTGCTACCAGGTTGTAACCGTAGGTGTCACGGCTGAACCGTGTGAGACGGAGTCGGGGCTGTTAGTTAAACCTCAGTTTGACTTTGAGAGCGCTCCAACGTTCGATACGATCATTGTCCCAGGCGAAAATCGCATTCCTGCGCCCAAAGTGCGTAAGACGATTGCGAAATGGCTGAACTATCGAGCCCCTACCACCAGACGCATCGCAGCGCTGGGTACGGGGATTTATGCTTTGGCCGCCACCGGTCTGCTTGACCGGCGCCAAGTCACCACTCACTGGCGATTTGCAAAGGATGTCGCCCTTCGCTTCCCCAAGCTTCGGGTTAATCCGAACATACTATTTATTAAGGACGGGCCTTTTTATACCTGTGCCGGCGGCACAGCGGCGATAGACTTTTCACTGGCTCTGATTGAAGAGGATTACGGGCGAAATGTGGCCTTGCGCCTGGCTCGTGATCTGGTTGTTCATCTCAAACGACCCGGCGCTCAAGAGCAATATTCCGAGCCGCTGCAATTCCAGCTCCAATCGGTGGACCGATTCGCCGACCTGGCTGCCTGGATCTTGTGCAATTTGAGCCAGGACCTTTCGATCGAATCGCTCTCGCAGCGAGCCTGCATGTCGCCGCGAAATTTTACCCGCGTCTTCACGAATGTTTTTGGGAAAACCCCGGCTGAATTTGTCTGTCGCGCCCGCGTCACTGAGGCACAACGGCGGCTGCTCGTTCCACGCAACACTATCGATAATGTCGCGGTCTCGGTTGGGTTCAAGAGCGCAGACGCATTCAGTCGAGCCTTTGAACGGCATATAGGTATGCGGCCGAGTACCTATCGCGCGCGCCTCGGAATCGGATCAGAGAAAGAATCATTCGAGTGGCAACCGCCACAGCTAACACTGGCTCACGCTTAATTTCCGATGTTGTGCGCTGAACAGATCATCTGGATCGTGCGCGCGTCGAAATCCTACTAAATGCGGTGTTCAGCGCTTAAACTCGCGCGCGGACACACACTGCTAATCTGTGTTCTTAACGATTTAGTACTCTAGTTTACAATATCGTTGGAGATGGCGACCAAACAACTATGGCCAAATGATTGGCGGTAGATGCAAGGTAATTGAACGCAATGCTCATTGTGTTGTCATGCTAGCTCCGGCACCTCGGGAAGTACACCGGTGGGTAGTAGCGCTGGCTAGAACTGTCGGATTTTTGTCCTAACGCCAGTTACTCACTGGACCTAGTGTTGCTACCGATTCGTAGAACTAATCTGCAATAACCTTAACCAAAGTATTGGAGAAAGAGATATGACAACCAGTTGGCTTCCCAAGTCGTTCCGGCAAGATGTCGCTATCATCGGCACTTTGATGTTCATAAGTTCAGCCGCCTTTGCCCAGGCACCACCGCCGACGGGTGGTGTTCCGGCGGGCGCTCCTGCGGCCGGCGCGACCGCTGAGGCGGAGCGCGTCATCGTGACCGGTTCAAACATTCCCACGGCAGAAGAAGTGGGTCCGAACCCGGTGACAAACCTAAACCGCGATTACATCGAAAAAACGGGCAACGTTAACGTCGAGCAGATGCTGAAAGATCAGCCCGTCAACAACTCAAATAGTATCCCGATTGCGGGCAATGGCACCAGCCAGGGCGGCCCCGTCGGGTTTTCCTCGGTGGCGCTGCGCGGATTGGATCCCTCGGCCAGCCTGGTTCTGCTCGACGGACGCCGTGTGACCAGAGTGCTCGGTGGCGGCTTTGTCGATATCAATACGATCCCGCTCGCGGCGGTTGAGAGCATCGAAATTTTGAAGGCGGGCGCTTCCGCTGTGTACGGCGCGGACGCCGTCGCCGGTGTGGTCAATATCCACCTGTGGAAAGATTTCCGAGGGGCTCAAATCTCGCAGTATTATGGCAACACCCTGGACAAAGATGCGGGAGCCTACAAGGCGGACGTGCTCTTTGGTGTGGGGGATGACAAGATGTCCATTACTGGTGACATCTTTTACTATCACCATAACTCCACCTTTAATGGGGACCGAGGCAACTCTCTCACCCCGCCGTTCCTGAGCTCCAATTCCAGTCCGTGGAACTTTAACGTTAGTACGGCGGTAGCAGCAGCCGCCGGTGCGCCGATACCGGCGGACGCGGGCCCTATAATATTTACAACTCCGCCAAGCACCACGAACGGTCTGGCTCCCACGAACACCTTTATTTCCGACAATGCTAGAGTCAGAATGCCCTTTGGCCTACTGCCTGGCTTTAACTTTAACCTGTTCTCAAGTCTCTATCCGGAACAGGAACGATGGGGTGGTTATGCGGCCTTTAACGACAAGATCTGTGGTGATGAACTGCAGATTTTCGGCGACTTTTATTATGCCGACGTGAAGCAACACGACGAATTGGCACCTATTGCGACGGGTTCCTTTGTCACAGAAGGGCAGCCCACTCTGGCGATTCCGCCCCACATGAACTTGAATGGAGTAGCGCCTCCAAACACACCGAGGTTTGTCGGTCAGCCGTTAGGCCCCAATCCCGGTGAGGTGCAGACGAACACCCCGGTCGATGCCTTCAATCCGTTCAACCCGTTCAATCAGATTATCTCCGGTGGCACCCGGGCCCGTATCTTCGATTTCGGCAATCGCTTAATCGATACCGAGAACGAGGCCTACCTGGCAACGATTGGAGTCAAAGGCGACAAGGTGTTTGGCTCCAACTGGGGCTACGACGGTGGCTTCCGCTACAGTCAGATATATACCATTGCCCAGATTCAAACGGCTTCGGCGTCGCGTTTAAATCGCATTATGAATGCGAACGACTCGATTTTTGACCCGACTTCGGGAGACTTTATCGGGACGACAATTCCGTATAATCCGTTTACCAGTTTCACTGAGCCCGCGTTTGCGAGCAATATTCCCTCGATCTTGTTTGCTCGTGCAAACCTTAGGAGCCTGACGAAGTCGGCGATGACAGCGATCGACTTTCACGTTTACACGACCGACCTGTTTGATATGCCGGCGGGGCCGGTTGGATTCGCCTTCGGTGGTGACTGGCGTCGGGAACAGTTTGATTTTAACCCGGATGATACGGACAAGATCGGCGATGAAATTGGTGTCGGTATCGCCAAGCCAAGCTTTGGTGGGCGCAAGGCGTATGGCATCTTTGCCGAAACGCAAATTCCGATTACCAGCCCCAAGATGGGTATTCCGGGGGCATATTCCCTGGAGTTTAATGCCTCGGGTCGCTTTGAGGACTTTAGAAATAACGACACCAACGTCGTTGTTCCCAGAATCGGGATACGGTGGCAGCCCTTCAATG
>JBKPMO010000186.1:0-29200 GCA_046732175.1 Verrucomicrobiota bacterium | reverse complement strand
CGCGCTGAGCGGCATCCACACTTCCGGCGAAAATACCATCATCGTGCCGGTAAATGTTTGCGGCAGGATTCCGACCACGGTGCAAGAACGTCCGTTGATCAGAATTTGCGACCCGAGAATCGAAGGATCGAGATTATGTTTGGCCCAGTAGGAATAACTCACGATCGCGACGTGGGCATCGCGTCCCGGTGTTTCCTCTTCCGGCAAAAAGACGCGGCCACGCAGTGGCGCGACGCCGAGGACCGCGAAGTAATCCGATGAAACAACGTCCGCGAATACACGACGCGTGTTTCCTTTTTCGCCTACTCCGACCATCCCGACGTTGTGCGCGGCGACGCCGTAGAAAACGGAATTCTGTGCCCGAATATCGGATAAGGTCGGATAGGAAAAGGCGCGGAAACTTTTCGGGTTCTTTTTGTCCTGGGAAAAAATCTGGACGAGTTGATGCGGCTGCGCATAACCAGGCGGCGCAAACAGCATGGTATCCACAAGACTAAAAACCGCGGTATTCGCGCCGATGCCAAGGGCGAGTACGAGGATGGCGGCAATGGCGAAGCCGGGCGCCTTGATCAACTGACGGCACGCGAATCGAAAATCATGAATCATAATTTCCGATGAGATGCGAAACGAATCCGAAATGGATTCAGGAATCGGTAAGAGGTGAGAAGCGATTGGTGAGAAGTGAAAAGAGATCTACCTCTCACTGCTTGCGCCTCGAACAATCCCAAATCCGAGTCGAAAAATCCCGCTGGCGGGACGCGATTTTTCGAACGCCACGCTTAATGGCGCATCTAAGTCATGAAATCAGAAATGTTTGCAATTCCCGCTTGTGTTTGGCACGGCCGTTGCGTATGGCTCGATCGAACACTGTCGTTCACTCGTTCAATTATGTACTCAAGACTCACCATTGTTTTTATCGCCGGCGCCCTGACTGCTTTCGCGGTCTACGCTCAGAATAAACCCCAACTCACCGTTGATGAGTTGGTCGCAAAAAATGTCGCCGCAAAAGGCGGCGCCGATGCTCTGCGTGCGCTGCAATCGGTCCGGTTAACCGGCAAGATGCTGGTGAACGAAGGCCAAATCCAGCTTGCTTATGTCGAGACCAAGAAACGGCCTGGCGCGATTCGGGACGAAGTCACTCTGCAAGGCATGACCGCCATCCAGGCCTACGATGGGGCACAGGGCTGGAAGGTTGCCCCGTTCCAAGGCCGGAAGGACCCGGAGAAAATGTCGGCCGATGATACCAAATCGTTGATGGAAGATGCCGACATCGACGGCCCGTTAGTCGATTGGAAAGCAAAAGGCAGCACTGTTGAATATCTCGGGACGGAAGACGTCGACGGTACTCAGGCGCACAAACTCAAAGTCGTGCGCAAGAACGGTGACGTAACCTTTGTTTATCTCGATCCCGATGCGTTCCTGGAGATTCGCAAGATCTCGCAGCGCGTCGAACAAGGCGCTCATGTAGAAGTCGAGACCGATGTCGGCGACTACGAAAAAGTCGCGGGCGTCTATTTGCCGTTTTCGATTGAATCCGGCTCCAAAGGCGCCCCCGACAAACAAAAAATCGTCATCGACAAGGCGGAGCCGAATGTTTCGGTCGATGACGCAATCTTTAAATTTCCAGCCTCGAAATAATTTATGCGTTTCCTATTCTTTGTCTTTATTAGTTTAAGTTTCGTTAGCTCACTGGCTTTTGGCGCCGACGATGCGCCATTTAATTCGGCTACGATTTCTGGTCTGGGGACGCGCAACATCGGCTCGGCCACGATGAGTGGGCGCATCTCAGCCATCGCCGGTGTGAAAGAGCCTTCGGGCAAGATTACGCTGTTCGTTGGCGCCGCCAGTGGCGGCGTTTGGAAATCGGATGACGGCGGCACCCGCTATCGCCCAGTCTTTGACGAGCAGCCGGTGCAATCAATTGGTGCAATCGCCATCGATCCGAAAAATTCCAAGAACGTCTGGGTCGGGACTGGCGAATCCTGGACGCGTAATAGCGTCTCGATTGGCGATGGTATCTACAAGTCGAACGATGGCGGCGAGACCTGGACCAACGCCGGATTGCCGAAATCGGAACGCATCGCCCAAATTGTCGTTAGTCCGAAAAACAGTGACACTGTCTTTGCCGCTGTGCCTGGAGCGCTTTGGAGCGACTCGGCCGATCGCGGCCTTTATCGTACCACCGATGGCGGCAAGAACTGGGCACTCGCGCTCAAGGGCAGTAATCTTTCGACGGGCTGCTCCACTGTTACTGTCGATCCAAACGATTCGAACGTGATGTTCGCCGCTCTCTGGGATTTTCGTCGCAAGGGCTGGACCTTTCGCTCTGGCGGAGACGGACCAACTGCTCCCTCTGGCAGCGGATTATTTCGCTCAACTGACGGCGGCAACACCTGGAACGAGATCACATCGGAGAATAGCAAAGGTTTCCCCAAAAAACCTTATGGCCGAATCGCGGTTGCAATTGCGCCATCGAACTCAAAGCGCATTTACGCGGCCATCGAGTGCACCGACAGCGCGTTGTTCGTTTCCGATGACGGCGGCAGCACCTGGGACAAGCGGGACAAGAGCCAGTGGATGGTTTGGCGCCCGTTCTATTTCGCGAATTTGATCGTCGACCCGAAGAATCCCGATCGCGTCTTCAAGACTGATGGTTCAATGATCGTTAGCGAGGATGCGGGTAAAAGTTTTGCCACGGTCGGGGGTTTCGGCGGAATGCATGGTGACGTCCATTGTATTTGGATTGATCCAACCAATCCGCAGACCGTCTTTTCCGGCGATGACGGTGGGGTGTGGTATTCCTACAACAGCGGAAGCAAATGGTGGAAAGGCGATAACCTGCCCGTCTCGCAATTCTACCACGTTAGTGTCGATGACGACGATCCGTATCACGTCTATGGCGGATTGCAGGACAACAGCTGCTGGGTTGGCGACTCTCAATATCCGGGCGGCATCACTAACTCGCGATGGGAAAACATGTGGAATGGCGACGGATTCTTTACCTTCCCCGACCCGAGCGACCCCGATTATGTCTATGCTGAATACCAGGGTGGTTTTGTCGGTCGGGTAAATCGGCACACTCACGAAGGGCGCGACATTCAACCCAAGCCGAACTACAAGGAGAAATTGCGCTGGAATTGGAATACGCCGATGGCGCTTTCGCCTAACGAGAAAGGGACAATTTACATGGGAGCTCAATTTCTCTTTCGCTCACGCGACCATGGCCAAAACTGGGAACGGATTTCACCTGATTTGACGACGAATGATCCGGAGAAACAGAAACAGGAACAGTCCGGTGGCATCACGGTCGATAATTCTGCGGCGGAGATGCACACCACCATTTACTCCATTAGCGAATCGCCCAAGGACAAAAACGTGATCTGGGTGGGCACGGATGACGGCAATATCCAACTGACACGCGACGGCGCAAAAACCTGGAACAATGTCGTCGCAAATGTTCCCGACCTTCCCCCGAATTCCTGGGTGACTTGGGTGCAGGCGAGTAACTACGACGCCGGCACTGCTTATGCCGCCTTCGATCGCCATACATTTGGCGACATGGCTCCGTACGTTTTTCGCACAACCGACTTTGGGAAGACATGGACCCCGTTGGTAACGGCACAGGCCGCGAAGGGCGTCCAGGGCTACGCATGGGTCATCAAAGAAGATATCGTAAAGCCGACCCTCCTTTTTCTCGGGACGGAGTTTGGCCTGTATGTTTCGATTGATGGCGGGAAAACCTGGGCGCAATTCAAAGGTAACCACTTCCCAGCGGTCGCAGTGCGTGATCTCGCGATCCAGCCGCGCGATAACGATCTTATTCTGGCCACGCATGGCCGGGGCATCTGGATAGTGGATGACATCACACCGTGGCGCGCTCTTACTCCTGAGCTGCTGCCACAGGAAGCAGCTTTCGTGTCGGCGAGGCCGGTGCAACAACGCATCCAAGGTAACGGTGGTTGGTCTAATGGCGACGCCGTATTCGTCGGCGATAATCCGCCGGACGCCGCCGTCATTACCTACTACCAGAAGGCGCGGCATCTCTTCGGTAAATTGAAGCTCGAAGTGCTCGATTCTTCCGGCCAGGTCATTGACGAGCTACCTGCCAGTAAACGGCCAGGATTGAATCGGGTGAGCTGGAGTATGCGGGCGAAACCGCCACGCGTTCCGCCGGCTGCACAAGTCGCTTTTAACGGAATTCGTGGAGCGCGACTGGTTCCCGGTGTTTACACCGTTCGCTTAACGAAAAATGGGAAAGCGACGGAGACCAAACTTACGGTCGGGCTGGATCGCCGCGCGAAATTCAGCGAAGCCGATCGTAAAGCACAGTTCGATGCCGCGATGAAAGTGCGGGGTCTGTTCGAAGAAGAAAGCGCGCTGATGGATCGTATTCAATTTCTCCGCGGCGCCCTCGCCAAAACCGGCGGTGCCTTGTCGGCGTCTGATCCATTAAAGAAGAACGTGACTGACCTTGATGGGAAAGTTGACGCTGTGCGTAAACAAATTGTGGCGACGAAAGAAGGCGGCGCCATTACGGGTGAGGAACGTCTTCGCGAACATACCGATCAACTCTACGGCGCGATTCTGAGCTACGAAGGCAAACCGGGCGACTATCAGCTCGCCTATATTGAGGCGTTGAAACGTGAACTCGCCGACGCCACGAAGGAATTTGCCGGTCTCGTTGATAAAGATTTGCCGGCACTTAACGACGCCCTCAAAGCCAAAACCCAACCGACCATCTCACCGCCGCCGGAAAAGGTCGCGGTCAATGACGACACGGAGCACTTTGTGGGCGCCGGGGCTAATCAACCGACCGATCCCGACGCGCCCGCGGCTAAAATTAGTTTGCCCGCGGATTTTCGTATTTTGCGTTAACGAGAAATATCCCGCATAATCTGCCACTGGATTAACCGGGAATATAGCTCAGTTGGTAGAGCGTCTCGCTCGCAATGAGAACGCGATAATTACTCCCAAATTATCTCGAGTGCTCTGCAGCGCTCCACACTAGGTGAATCCGGCCAGGGCGCGGTATCTCACGTTATCAGAAACAATCTGAAAAAACGCAGCGAGTGTAAGAAACGCGCGTACAAAGCGTGAGTGCCCTCGCGCGCGTGGAAGGGGCAGTCACAGCCGGCTGGGCACGATGATCGTTGCGACAACTTCCTCATACATTGCCTGTCAACGTTACCACTACGGCTGTTCGCACGCGCTTTCTTTATCGGTAGCATTGCGCTCATCGTTGCTGCACAATCCGTTTCGCTCCACCCGGGTTGCCGGATTGTCCAGAGCATAGACGAAGCGGTTGAGTGTGTTGGGCAGTTGGGCGAACCCCTCGAATGAATTCTTGCTGATAAACCTGCCGAGCGTCGGATTGTAGTAGCGGCTCCGCAAATAGTAGAGCGAGGTGCCGGGATCAAGTGCCTCGCCCGTATAACCGAACCTGTTTTTCGTCCCGACTTGTGGACTGGGTACCTTCATGTTTCGCTGTCCCTAAATGTCCTACACGTACCTTTGCGCGAGGCCCTCGATCCGTGCTTCGCTACGCATGTTTCGCGAATCGGCCTCCTCCATATCGCAGGCGTGGAATGGTTGATGTTGTTGTGGCTCGACAATCCAAGGACCGGGTCGTACCATGCCCTAGGGCGAGCACAACATGGCCTCGGCGCTCAAACCGCATCTTCATCTGGAGGTCGGCCATATCTTGTTCCTCGATATTGTCGGATACTCAAAGTTACTGGCCGACGAACAAAAAGAATTAATCCAAGAACTTAATCAGATCGTTCGCAGCACCGACCAGTTCCGGTCCGCGGAAGCGGAGGGCAAGCTAACGCGTTTACCTACCGGTGATGGGATGGTGCTCGTTTTTACAAGCAATCCCGAAGCGCCGGTGGAGTGCGCGTTAGAAATCAACAAGGCTTTGCAAAACTGCCCGACCCTCAAACTGCGCATGGGTATTCACAGCGGACCCGTCAATCCAGTCATGGACGTAAACGACCAGGCCAATCTCGCTGGGGCTGGAATTAACATGGCTCAGCGAGTCATGTCTTGCGGAGATTCCGGTCATATCCTGCTTTCCGGGCGTCTAGCGGAAGACCTGGAACAGTATCCGCGCTGGCGTTCGTATCTACATGACTTGGGTCAGTGCGAAGGCAAGCATGGCACGCGAATTGGCGTCGTAAATCTCTACACTGAAGAAGCGGGCAATCGCCAACTTCCCAAAAAGTTTCAAGCTTTGCAGAAACACCGCGCCCATGTGCGCTGGGCAGAAGTAGGCGTCGCGCTACTCGTGCTTGCCGCTATTGCCACTGCCGCTGTCTTCTTTTTGCGGCGGCCAACGCGCCCACCATTAGCACTGCCTGAAAAAAGTATCGCCGTTCTGCCATTTGATAACCTTAGCAGTGACAAAGAGAACGCCTACTTCACTGACGGGGTGCAGGACGAAATCCTCACGCATCTGGCCAAAATAGCCGACCTCAAAGTCATCAGCCGCACCTCGGTGATGCAGTATAAGAGCGGAGTGATTCGTAACCTACGCACGATCGGCGAGGAGTTAGGCGTTGCTCATGTGGTGGAAGGCAGTGTGCAACGCACCGCTAACAAGGTGCGGGTGAACGCACAATTGGTTGATACCCGCAATGACGCGCATCTGTGGGCGCAAACATATGATCGCGACCTTGCTGATGTATTCCAGATTCAAAGTGAGATCGCGACCTCGATCGCCCGCGAATTGCAGGCCAGCCTTTCGGTGCGCGAAAAAACTGCAATTGAGCAAGCCCCAACGAATGATATCACGGCCTTCGAACTCTATGCTCGAGCCGAGGCTCTTTTGAGCAGGAATGCGAAAGCGAGTTTGCTGGCCGCCGCTGATCTACTGAACCAGGCTGTCACGCGTGATCCATCATTCTTCAATGCATATTGCCTGCTAGCCACGAGTCATGATCAACTTTATTTTCTCGGTCACGATCATACGCCTGCCCGACTGGCATTGGCTGAAGCGGCAATTGAAGCGGCGTTTCGTCTGCGTCCAGATGCGGGTGAAGCACACTTGGCACGCGCCCAAAATCTCTATCGAGGCTATCTCGATTACGGCGCCGCCCTCGCCGAATTGGAAATCGCTGCCAAGACCTTACCAAATAATGCCAATGTTTTCGAGCTGAAGGGTTACATCGAGCGTCTACAAGGCAAACAAGATGAGGCGGTGTATAGTTTGGAGCGCGCCGTCGATCTCGATCCGCGCCGCAGCGATATACTGCAGCAGATTGCGATCAGCTATCGTCTTCTGCACCGCTTCACCGAGCAAAAGTCGGTCCTGGATCGCGCGTTGGCTATTGATCCGAATAATGTCGATATCAAACTCGAGCGCGCGGCTGTGGATTTCTATTGGAAAGCTGATTCGCGCCCGTTGCATCAAATGGTCGATTCAATTCGGACAGCAAATCCCGCAGCCACTCAAGACATCGCCGAGTATTGGCTTTTTTACGCACTGGCCGAACGCGACCCTGCTGCTGCAAGAGATGCCGTCTTCGCAGCCGGTGAAAACCCGGCCTTTACCGACGAGACCGTTGATTTCAGCCGATCGTTCATGGAAGGCGTTATTGCCCGCATGACAAAAAACGACGCAGGTGCACGCGCCGCTTTCACCGCCGCGCGTGCGGAGCAGCAGAAGACACTTCAAGCTCCCGAAAGCTACGGCCCGGCACTCTGCATGCTGGGTTTAATCGACGCCGGACTGGGACGGAAAGAAGAAGCGCTGCGGCAAGGCCGGCGTGCCGTTGAGCTTCTTCCGGTCGAGAAAGATGCGATTCACGGCACCGGTATGGTCGAATACTTCGCGATGATCGCGGCGTGGGTTGGTGAAAAAGATCTCGCTTGCGACCAGCTTGCGATCGCCGTCCGTCCTCCCAGCCCACTCACATACGGCCACTTGAAACTGCTGCCGTTCTGGGACCCCCTGCGTGGCGATCCGCGCTTCGAAAAAATCCTCGCCTCGCTCGCGCCGCAATGAGGCGCACGCTATCGACTATGAGCGAGCACTTTAATCCAAGTATATCAGGCTTTGCCGCGCAAAATTGAATTCCCCGAATGTCAAAATGCCTTGCTTCTATTCAACCGTCAGGTCAGCATGCCTCTATGATCGGCAAAAAAAATATCTGGCTCCTAACCATCGCAGCGCTCCTCGCAGTCGCTGTTGTCTTTAGCGTCTCCGCGTGTCCAGGGCCAAAACCCAACGCGCCGATTCCGACTGAGACTCCGACTCCGACTCTGACTCCGACTCCAGCGGGTTAGCAACGGAAGAAACGACTTTGACAACGGCAGAAGCTTTCCGTGCGGGGTTACGGTGTCCGCGGGCGATCCGCGCTTCGAAAAAATTCTCGCCTCGCTCGCGCCGAAGTGAGGCGCACGTTCTCGAATATAAGCCGCCACTTTAACCCAAGATTGTCACATCTTTGCCGCACAAAATTAGAATCCCACAACCTTCAAAATGCCTTGCTAGTGTTCGCCCGTCCAATCAGTATGACTCCATGTTCACCAAGAAAAATATCTGGGGCCTAACCATCGCAGCACTCCTCGCGGGCGCTGTTGCCTTTGGCGCCGACGGGTGTCAAGGGCCGAAACCCAACACGCCGACTCCAGTAACAGGTAAATAACTAAGAAGTGATCGCGCCAGACGAGTTCGCCGCTGTGTCAAGGCTGGTGTAGCTCAACGGCACCTTAACGCAAGACCCGGCCGGACAAGGCCCCGGTAGCGTCACGGTCGGATTCGAGTACGACTTCAGCTAACGACCTTTAGCAGCGGTAAAATAGTCCGCTGATGTCCCCGTTGTAATGGTCAACCGCGTCGAACCAGTCCAGAATGTTGGTTTCGATTTTCCCGTGCAGGCAATGCCGCCGATTCCAGTCGCAGTTTAGTTCGAAAGTCTGGCCCACCCACCAACCGTAGACGAGGCCGCCGGCCGAGTTTCGAAAATACACGTTGTGGTTAACCCTGTAGGTCTCGTGGCCGGGATTGAAAGAAGTTGTCGCGCCCGGGAGCGCGCGGCCATCGGGCGTACGTGAGCCGTCCGAAGTCGCGAAGTACTCCAGCGACATCTGGATGGAAACTGCTCCTGTGTTCGGATTGGTCAGCCGAATCAGGGTCACAATAATATCGTCAAGCCTTCCAATCGAGCCGCTGCCGTCGGTGTAATGCAATTCAGCCTTGTCCGGTCCGAAGGTTTTCATCGGAATCTGCGTCTTGGGTTCGACGTGCCAGAATTTCGTAAAGGCGATCGCCGCGTCGACTTTATCGAGCTTGAATTTGGTAGGGCCGCCGCCTCGTACCTTGAATTGTCCCGGCGTAATCACGCTTTCGGGACGCGTGTGACGTTGCTTATCCAGTGCCATATTTTCTCCTCCTAGAGTTGTTGGTGATTCGCTGGAAGCGGCGTCGACCCAGTATGCACGCTGTCAAGCCGAGTGGCTCGTGCGGAAATATGGAAAAAGGCCCGGCAGTTGCCAAAATCACCGCCTAACGGTCCCTGAATTCCATTTTTGGGTTTCTTCTCAACCGCCTCAACTTTTGTTTCCGCTTTCATCGTTTCCGAGTTTCGTTGTCAGGAATTTTCCCAGAAGCGACACGAAACCCTCCCAACTTCGGGAAAGCAGACGCGCTGAGAAACAGTCTCTGACCTCCAGTTAAGTCCCTCGCGCATTACGTGTTACCAGCGGAATCCGAACCTGGGCATGTGTTATGCAATCCCATCCCGGCGAGCAGACAACACAACAATTAACTACGGAGGAGTCGTCAGATGAACAAAAAGACAATCGTTACTATCGCCTGCTGCGCATTGATTGCGCCGCTGGCCTTTGCCAAAGACACAAAGCACAAAAAACATATCACGGGTTACGTCGAACAGGGCGTAACTGTAACCGGAGCGAGCATCGCAACGATTGAAGCAGGCGCGGCGGCAAGCTACCAGCCTTCCGGCATGCTAGTCGTTAACTACACCGGCCCCGGCCGTTACGTCCTTGAGCATCGGGCTAGCGTCCTAAGCGGTAACGGAGAAGTAGCCCAGTTGCCTGTCAAACCTGGAACTCCCGTGCGTGTGTATTTTACCAACACGGACGGTGTTAAGACAATTGATCGCGTAGTAGTGGACTGAGATTGCTCAGTCTTGGCTCGCGCCAACCAAAGCCGCAGGTGCTGTTAGCCCTGCGGCCTTCCGGTTTTGTATCGACGATAGGTCCGGTGCCTCGTCGTCACGTACTTCCTTCCACTAATTTCCAATAACTGTTGTTTCGGCGGAGGAGCCTTGCACATAAACCACGATTTTATCAGCCTCCAGTTTGAGTCACTCCGAGGTGCATCAGCATCGTTGCTATTGCCGTCGCGGCGTGGAACGGCAGAAGGTGCGATTCCCGCGATGATAGCTGTCTGTCGATCGTCTTCCGTTTCTGACGCTACACCGTCACCGAGTAACGCTTAGACGGGTCCGCCAGCGTCATCCTCCGCTGTGAGCGATCCATCTGCCGCTCGTCCCAGAACTCGGCCAGCTTCCGCGTTGCTAGAGCCTTGTCGGTGGTGTGGAGGGTGCGGCTGATCTCCTTGCCCTCAACCCGGATTCAGCGATAATAAACACCGTTTGAATAGCGGTAGAGACATTCGCCAACTTTCTAAAAAAACACTGCCATTGCTCCGTAGTGTTCTCATGCAATCCGAGTCTATAGTGTAATAAACCGGTTTGTAAGACAGAAAGATCGAATGTTTTTATGTCGCTTAAGCTGCCTAACAGCAGTTATTCGGGGGTATAGCTCAGTTGGTAGAGCGTCTCGTTCGCAATGAGAAGGCCAGGGGTTCGAATCCCCTTACCTCCAGTCTTCGCTCGCGACGTTAGGGCGGGAGCGAAGACTGTCGCGCCGAAGTCCCGCGACTGCGGGACGAAGGCGGGATTTTTTCCAATTATCGCCCACGTCGGAGTGAGTCGGTAGAGAACGAAATTTGATCAACATTGTAACTGGGTAACTGTATCAACGCATGAAACTGAAAAGCCTTTTAATCATCGGCGCGTTCTTCGCGATTGTCGCGATCTGCTTGCCGACGCAGGGTAATGCCAAAGCAAAAGGCTCGCCGTCGTCGGATGCGGAGAGCTCTGCCGCTTCCACCGTCGAGGCATCGGCTACGGCGGCTGGCAAAATGCGGGCTATCGCTTTCAAAGGCATGATTTCGTCGGTGGATGATAAAGCGAAAACGTTCACCATTTCCGGCAAAGAGAATTCGCGTGTGCTCAAGATCACCGAAAAAACCATCATCACTAAGGGTGGCCAGCCTGCGACGATGAAAGACGTCGTGGCCAACGAGGAAGTGAGAGGTTCGTATTACAAAATGCCGGATGGCTCGATGGAGGCAAAGATGGTAAAACTTGGGCCGTTGACCGAAGAGGAGAAAGCGAAGAGAGAAGCTCAGCGAGGAAAACGCGAAGAAAAGAAAGCGGGAATTTCGCCCGGCGTTTCGGTGTCGCCATCGGTGAGTCCCGGCACGTAAGGTCCGAGCCGGTCTGGCAGCCGCCTTCGCCGCGGCGACGGTGTGCCAAGGGAAACAGCCGTTTCTTGGCTATTCCGCTTCGGCGGCCTTTAAAGCGACGCGCAGATCGGCGACTAGGCGTTTGTATTCGCGTTCGCGGGATGCATCGTCAGGCTGGCGCAGGAGCGACGAGGGATGAACGGTTGCCACCACTCGCGGCGCAAGTTTGGATGATAAGAGTTTGCCGCGTTGTTTCAAGACGCGGAAGCTCGGGCCGAACACCGTCTGGCCCGCCGTTGAGCCGAGAACCACGACGAGTTTTGGTTCGACCAAACGCAGCTCGGCTTCAAGCCAGGGGCGGCAGGCGGCGATGTCGCGGGCACTCGGTTTCTGATGAATCCGGCGTTTCCCGCGCGGTTCCCATTTGAAATGTTTCACCGCATTGGTGACATAAACTTCGTCGCGATTGATTCCAGCTTCCTCGAGCGCACGATTCAAAATTTTTCCCGCCGGCCCGACAAATGGTTTGCCGGCGACATCTTCGTAATCGCCAGGCTGCTCACCGATCATGAACATGGTGGCGTGTTTTGGGCCCTCACCGAAGACGGTCTGCGTTGCTTTTTTGTAGAGCGGGCATGCGGTACACTCTTTCGCCGCCGCAGCCACTTTGGCGAGGCTATTCGTATCCGGCGCCGGCGCGGGCGCCCAGACATCGTCACCAGATTGTGCGATTATTTCGGGCTGTAATTTCACGTTTGGAAAACGACAACAAGTAATTCCATCTCTGATTCGATGATGCTCGAAACTCCGCGCTTAATTCTGCGCCAGTTTACCGCTGCAGATCTCAATCGATTGGCGGAATTGATGGCGAACAAGGATTTCATGCGATTCTCCCTGGGACCCCTGACGCGCGAAGAAACGCACGAACGTTTTCTGAATAAAGTGATCGGATGGGACCGCGAAGGTTTGCCTTCGCAATTTGCCATGATCCTGCGGTCCAGCGGCGCGCTGGTTGGCTATTGCGGTTTTTTTCACCACGAAGTGGATGGCAAAATGGAAATCGAGATTGGCTACAGATTGGATAGCAACTTCTGGAACCGCGGGCTGATCACTGAAGCCGCGCGCACGGTTCGCGATCACGGTTTTCGCGATCTAAAACTCGAATACGTGATTTCGCTGATTCATCCGGAAAATGTTCCGTCGCGCCGAGTGGCGGAAAAAAACGGAATGACTCTGGAAAGAGAGACAACCTTTAGAGGTTTTCCGACCTTCGTCTTTTCAATCAACCGGCAACGGTGGCTGGGATTGGCGCCTGACGCCGGATGAATTCCTCGGCAAGAGCGCGGTAGGCGCGCGTGCCAGCGCCGGACTTGTCGTATTCGAGAATGGTTTTGCCGAAGCTGGGCGCTTCGCTCAAGCGGACGGTTCGCGGAATCACCGTGGCATAAACCTTGTCGCCGAAATGCTGGCGCACTTCTGCCACGACTTGTGAACTCAGATTGGTGCGGCTGTCGAACATGGTCATGAGAATGCCGCCGATCTGGACACTCGGATTCGCTCCCGAATCGCGCACCTGCTCGACGACACGGACAATTTTCACGAGACCTTCCAAGGCGAAATATTCGCATTGAATAGGAGTGAGAATTTCGTCGGCAGCCGCAAGTGCGTTGCTCATGAGGATTCCGAGGGAAGGTGGACAATCGAGTAGCACAAAATCGAAGGCGCTGTCGACGCGTAACGGCTGCAATGTTTGCGATAGCCGGAGCAAATGATCCGGCATGCGCGCAATTTCTACTTCGACGCCAGCAAGGTCGAGGTCGGCGGGTACAAGAAAGAGTTGCTCCAATCGGGTCGGCAAAATTTTTGCGACGATGGCAGCCTGTCCCAGCAACGGTTCGTAGAGGGTTTCGCCTTCGAAGTCCTGCATTCCGAGCGAACTGGTGGCGTTACCTTGCGGATCAAGATCGATGAGCAGGATGCGTTGTCCTTGTTCCGCCAGCGCCGCGCCGAGGTTCACCGCCGTCGTGGTTTTGCCGACACCGCCCTTTTGATTCGCGATCGCGATGATTTTCATTTTCCAAGTAGCACAGACATCTTGTCTGTGGGGACCGTAGGCGTCTCGCCTGCAAATCTCCTGCAGGCTGAGTTGTCAACGGGCGAGATGCCCGTTGGCGCCACAGGCAAGATGCCTGTGCTACACCAGGTAGCGATCACTCGGTTCATCGCGGGATTATAAGCGTGCGTAACTCGAAGGTGCGACGGCCATCGGCTTCGCGCCACCAAAGATCCTCGGGCGCGGGTAACATTTCTGTGATTTCCAACTCGCCTGATTTGGTCAGCCAGCGATGAAAAATTTCAAGAAAAAGGTAACTCTCGAAATCGATGAACACGGGTTTGGTGTCTTTATCTCGGCCTTCGGCGCCACTGCGCCGCAATGCCTGTTCCGTTGGACGAATGTAAACGAAACGCGGCAAATCTCTGGCAGCGCGCAAGCGTTCAATTGCCAAGACGAGGTCACGTGAAAGGCCGGAGAAGTTTCCAGTGCCCATTTCCTCAAGCGAGACCGTCCAGGCTCGACGTTGGACAATGACGCGGCCGCATCGCAATCGCGGGGTGTAGGGGGCGAGACCGAATTGGAACGGATGAAATCCGAGCGGGATGATCCAGTTGCGCGCGAAAGATCCAAGATATTCGCCGTTGGCCCGGAGCGCGACGTCGTCCTGTTCATCGATGTAAACTTCGGCGCGCGCCGGTGAAACGGAACGCCAGCGCGGATTGCCGCGTTGGGGCGAGGCAAAGATCGCCTGCTTTGGAAGCGCATCAAAAGTCCGGACGGTGGTGTGTGCAGTAAAATCAGCGGCGAAAAAGCCGAAATGGAAGAATGGTTTGTCGCAAGTGCTCAGTTGAAGCGCGCGTGAAAGAGCACCGTGATCGGGACAACTCCAGTACATGCAATGATGCAAAGTGGCGGCGGCGGGATGCAGCTCGCTCACGATCCAGCGATATTCGCCGCGCAAAATCGCGTCGTATGATCGGGCGGCAAGTTGCAAATCGCCGGAGGGAAAAGTGAATTCGTCAAATTTCTGATAGGTGAAATTGTCTCGCACAACATGACAATCCCCAGCGGTGAGCTCGTACTCGCTGAGATGCGCGTGAGGTTTTAGTCGTTCCCGAAAGGTGGCTTTAACTTCCTGAAATGCCATTACCGCGAGCCCAACGAGACCCGGGCCGGTTAAGGGAAGTTTAGCTGTTTCGCATGCACGCAAAAAAGCAGGCAACGGAAGCGTGGTTTTCCCGACTTTTTCCAGCACCATCCTCAGCCCGGCGGCAACGCGGGATGCAGCGAACGCGTAATTATCGCGCCAGAAATCGATCCAGGGTTCAGCGTCGGTTACGACTTCATCCAGCAGAGCTTCGCTGATCTCGAATTTGCAATCGCGAAAGCATTCTTCCGCGATCGGATTGACCGCGGCATAGAGGGAACGCTGACCGGGTTTACGTTCCGCGCCAAGCTGTAAAAGCTGGTGGCGCGTCGCCGACAAAATTTGCTGGCGTCGAGTAGGCTCGCTGGTTTCGGCGAAATCAGTAGCACATTTGATTAGTGAGTCGGCGAACGGCAACCAACGATGTCGCGCCGTGCCGAGATGCCAGGCGGCAATGTCATCGCGCAAAATCTGGAATGCCAGCGGCTCAAGTGCCGGAACTTCCAACGTCGCGATCAGAATTTTTTTGTCCAGAAGCCCGCGCACGACGTCCAATTCGACATCAGCCAACCCAATCAATGCATGAATCGGTGTCGTTCCGTCACATCGCGTCACAATTTCCAACTCCGCGGAGGTGAGGTCGACGGCGTCGCCGCTATCGAGGAAGACGATACGATGACCGATCAAGACGCCGCTTGGATTTAATCGGGGGCACCTTTCCAAAAAAGTTTCCGGGTCGGCGTTAATCCCGGCGGCAAGAGCGTGCGCAGTCCAGCGTTCGAGAAAAACGTCGCGCCGCGCGATGCCGGGACGAGCTTCAAAACCGAGAATCGGTTCGCCCGATCGCGCCGAACCCCAGGCAGAAGGGCCGAATTCGCTGAAGGTATCGTTCTTGGCAGCGATGCGTTGGAGATAAAGCAGAAGGTGACGTTCACGTTCCCGGACACGGCTATTACGACGCTTCTCGGCGGAATGGTCGATTAAGTGATGAACTTCGCCGGAGCCGAAGAGGAGGTAGCGTGGAAGTATGCGTCGGCTTGCTTCAAACAAGGCAATGCGGGCTGTGGTTAAATCCTTCTCGAGTTGATCGTCGAGTTGCAAGCGCGCCTGCTTCGCGGCGGTAGCGACGCGAACGTATTCCTCAAGCTCTTGCGGAATTCTCTGCTTCGGAATTTCGGAATTACGAATCGCGGTACGCCACGCCGCAAATTCTTCAGAAATAAGACCGCTCTCGCGTCGCGTTACAAATTCGAGAGCAGTTTTCTTGAGCCGTTCGAGTTCGGTCCCTTGGGTTAGAAGATCGCGTGCTACAACGCAAACATCTGGCGTGTCGAGTTCTTCGAGAACGTCAAATGGAACTCCTGCCAGTCGGATCAGGAATGGCGAAGCGATGCGGTAAGCGGAGGGCACGTTCGCAGCAAAACGAAACTGCTGCGCGCTGACAAGTGGTTTGTGGTTATCTCAGAATTTTCCTGGGGCGCTGCCGCGGGCTTGAAATGACGGCGCGCCTTTGCGCTAACAGAAATAGAATTGCGCTCGTTCGGCGCGTCTGCGACTAGCGATCGTGGAGGGGAAGCCGCAGAGTGAAAATGGTTCCCTCGCCTAAAGTGCTTTTGACATCGATCGATCCGTTGTGATCGTCGATCACTTTTTTCGTAATGTAGAGTCCGAGACCAGTGCCGTTCTTGCCCTGCTTGGTCGTGAAATAGGGATCAAATATTTTCCCGATTTCGTTCTCGGCAATTCCATAGCCGGTGTCGCGAACCTGGATGTCGGCGTAAAGATCTTTTTCCCGGCAGTTGACTACAACTTTGCCGTGCTTGTCAGTCGCTGCCTGGATGGCATTGACAATAACGTTTTGGACGGCACGCGTGAGCTGGATCGGATCGCCGAGGACGATGCATTCTTCATCGGCAATCTCGCAGTCGAGTTGGACGCCGTTTTGCGAAGCCATGCCACTAACGCTCTTGCCGACGTCCTGGACGATGTTGGAGATCGAGACCGGTTTGGTTTTAGCCGCGCCGACCTTACCGTAGCTTTGCCACATGGTGAGAAGCTCACGACAAAGCCGAACGTTTTGCTCGATGATTTGAAGTTCTCTTGGCGAGCTCGCAGGCCGCAGGCCATTATTGCCGTCGCCGGATTCCAGTTTCTTGGCCAGAATCTGGACGTAGCCCCAGACGATGGTGAGTGGATTGCTTAGGTCGTGCACGAACTCAGCCGACGCCTGGCCGAGAGAAGCAAGACGTTCCTTTTGCGCGAGCTCATTCCGCAGGCGCTCGTTAAGCTCTTGAACTTCGCGCGCGGTCGCCTCGCTTTGGCGCTGCAAACGCGTCCGCTCCACGTTGCGGCCGATCACTTCGCGCATTTGGACCGCATCAAAGGGTTTGTTAATGTAATCATTAGCGCCGAGACGAAGCGCTTCTTGCGCAGTCTCAAGCGCGCCGAAGCCGGTGAACATGATTACGGAGAGATGCGGATCGATTTCGCGAATCTTGCGCAAACCGTCGATGCCGTTCATCCCGGGCATGCGAATGTCCATGACAATTGTATCAGGGCGCTTTTCTTGTAAGAGCTGGAGGCCAGTCTCGACGTTTTCGGCGGTGTGGACTTGATAGCTGGGTTTGAGGAGCATCCTCAAACTCTCGCGCGGGCCGATTTCATCATCAATGATGAGGATTTTGGCGGGATCAGGGCTGGCGGAGATGTGCACTATGAGCGGATTCAGAGCTAGGGCCGTGCCGTTTTCATGGTGAAATTATTGAGCTGAAAGAACTACGGGCTTGGCGCAGAGTGAAACAAAAAACGCGGATAGCGCAAGATCGATCTTGTGAATAACTGAAAATTTGTGAATAAGTTGCAAAGGGGCAGGGGGTAGAAATATAATGACTGCATTTAGTGTGAGCATTAGAATTTGCGTTTTTAATGGACGCCACAGGGTCGCCTGCTTTCAACTGTAAGCTTGTTGTCGGATCGCGTCAGGTAACCAGCGGAAATGCTTTCCACGCGGAGTGGCATCATGGTTAAGCGAAACCGCGTCGTCATCACCGGGATGGGAGTCCTTGCCCCTAACGGGATCGGCTTGGAAGCATTCTGGGAATCGCTCCTCCAATGCCGCAGCGGCATCGGCCCGATTACGCTTTTTGACGCCAGTAATTTGAAAAGCCAAATCGCCGGGGAAGTGAAGAATTTTGATCCATCTGAATATATCGAGCGGGAACTGAAACCGAAGCGGATGGCACGCCATACGCAGTTCGCTTATGCCGCGACAATGATGGCGCTCAAAGATGCGGGTTTGGAGATTAATGACCAAGACTTACCGGGCCCCACTCCGGTCGTCGTTGGAGTCAGTACTAGTGCGATGGACATTATCGAACGCTCAATCAGCGACTTTGACCGACACGGTTTTCACGGTATGTCGCCGACGGCGATTTCTGCCTTGAAACCGCAGGCGGCCGCCAATGTCATCGCAGATCGAATCGGCGTGCGTGCCCATGCGGCGACGGTGTCGTCAGCCTGTCCGTCTGGCCTGGATGCTGTTGCTAGCGCAGCCATGACAATTCGCACGGGAGAAGCAGAACTAGCCATCGCTGGCGGGACTGATGCGCCCCTAACTCCTCATACGGTGGCGGCTTTTATAGCCAGCGGCCTAACGGCGCCGCACAATGGCGATCCGGAAAGTGCAAGTAAACCGTTCGATTTAAATCGGGAATCCGGCGTTTTAGCAGAAGGTGCTGGGATGTTCGTGCTTGAAAACCTCGAACGGGCGGAGGCGCGAGGAGCACATATTTACCTCGAACTAACTGGTTATGCCGCCCAACGCGATTTGGAACCGGCTCAGTATGGATCCGGACTGCGCAGCTCCATGGAGCTAGCATTGGCAAACGCATGCTGCGAAAAGAGCCAAATCGATTACATATCGGCCTACGGACCTGGAGATCCGATATTAGACGCAGCCGAGATTCGATTTATCAAAGAGGTATTTGGTCCCTACGCCTATTCCGTTCCGATTAGCTCCATCAAAGGCGTCACCGGGAATCCGCTGTCCGCGGCAGGGCCGCTCCAAATCGCAGCGTGTGCTCTAACGATACGTGATCAACTAATCCCTCCGACGGCAAATTTTCAGACTGCCGATCCTGATTGCGATCTAGATGTTGTTCCGCTGCGCGCGCGCAAAGCCAAAGTCCATCGTGCGCTTTTGAATGTGCGCGGGCTCGGGGGGAGCGCTAGCTCGCTGGTGATGGATCGGGTGTTTCGCTAATGAACAGTCAAGCAGTCCCAATTCTTGTGGCGTTAGTGATCCAGGCGGCCGTAGGGTTCGCTGTTTTCATTACCAATCGCCATCGCAAGGCGACCCAAAGTTTCCTCGTCTTGTCGATCGCTATGATTTGCTGGCTGGCAAGTCTCTACTTTGGTTCGACTAGCCACGATCTGGTATTTGTTGCCGCAAACATGCGAGTAGCATTTGCTGCCGCAGTTCTGATTTTACTAGCCTTAAACTTCCTCCGGCATTCGACAGTCCAGCCGGACGCAACCTGGCGAGATATCCTTCGTCATTCCCGTGGTTGGATTACCCTGGCTCTCGCCATGATCATTTTCTGTCAGTCAAATCTTCTTTTGAGGGGAGCACGCTTCCCTGATCAACCCGGAGCCGCGCCGCAGCCGATCTATAACTGGGGCGTTTATCTTTATGGTTGCTGTTACGGCGGCGCCTTGATTGTTCTTCTGCTTGCTTCTCTACGCGAGCTTAGGAATAGCTCTGGCCGGATCCGATCGGAACTCGGCTACTTTTTACTCGGGTCTACTTCTATCCTAGTTCTTACTCTCGGCGCCTATCAGGTTTTACGGTTCTTCGTCCCACCCTCTCAGTTGTTTTGGTTCGCGCCACTTCGAGCCGTGTTATTCACACTGATCATCGCCTACGGCATTTCCACGCGAAAGATCATGGATGTTGGTCTCTTTCTGCGGCGTGCGATTTCTTATGGAGTTCTCACTACTTACCTGCTCGCTCTTTACGGCGCGGTGTGGTGGTTGGTAGTCCAGGTAACAGCCTCTCTTTTTTATTCAACCGATCATACTTTTGCCCATATCGCGGCCGCTTTGGTCGTCACCTTCGCCATGGCGCCGGCGCGTGGCTTTTCTCAATCGTTAGCCGACCGTCTTTTCGTCGGTGGACGTCGGATCGATTTTCGCGCCACCGTTAGCAAAGCTGCCGCGATCTTGGAATCAGTTACTACTTTGCCGGATTTATTACGCAGGTTTGCGACTACGATCGGTGAAGCGGTCGGCACTGATAGCGTAACGATTTACCTGGCGCAGCGTAAAGTTTTCCGAAAAAGCTATCCCAGTTCAACTGGAACGGTTGATCAATTCAAGGAGGAGGAGCCGTTGGTACAATGGTTGGCCACTCATCACGAACCACTCATCCTCGAAGAGCTTCACCGCGTCCGTGCTACCGCAACCACTTTTGCCGTTCGCCGCCAGCTGGAAGAAGCGGGGGCCGCGGCCGCGGTTGGGATTCTATCACGCGAGCACCTCGTGGGTATCATGCTTCTCGGACCAAGGCTTTCCGGCCGCATTTATGGCAATACCGAGCAGAGCGCGCTCCAAGTCCTGTGCGGTCAACTTGCCGTCGCCGTTGAAAACGCCGAGCTATTCACCGAAGTCCAAAACGCGCGGATCTATAATGAAATACTGCTCCAAAATTTAACCACCGGAGTAGTAGCCGCCGATGCCGACGGTCACCTCACGGTGTTCAATCAAGAAGCGGCGCAGATTGCCGGTCTGAATAGCAACGGCGGTGAACGAACAGTTAACGATTTGCCGGCACCATTACGCAATATTATTCAGACCACGTTGACCTCGGGTGAGCGGCAGGAAGATCGAGAAGTGGAGCTGGCTGGAGGGACATTCGCTCGCGCCAGCAGCGCGACCTTCCGGGGGCAGGGCGGCGAGCTTTTGGGTGCGCTCATGGTGGTGACTGACATCACTGCGTTGAAACGACTTGAGCTGCAAATTCGTCGCAGCGATCGGCTCGCCAGCCTCGGGACACTTTCTGCCGGAATGGCGCACGAGATCAAGAATCCGCTGGTGTCGATCAAAACCTTTGCTCAGCTCCTGCCGGAGCGCTATCACGAGTCCGATTTCCGCGAAACCTTTTCCGGTCTCATCGTCCACGAAATCGATCGCATCGATTCGCTGGTGAACCAGCTCCTACGGTTCGCCCGACCGGCCAAGCCATTGCTGCGGCCGATGCACGCGCACGAAATACTGGAGAAAACGCTCCGACTTGTGCAACATCGGTTGTATCAAAAGGAGATCAACGTCACCCGGAAGTTGGGCGCACCGGTCGATACGATTCGGGCAGACGGAGATCAAATGGAGCAGGTTTTCTTAAATTTCTTCCTGAATGCGATGGACGCGATGAAGCGTGGGGGCGAGCTTACAGTTTCCACTGAAACTCGCAGTGGCGAGTCTCTCGTCACCCATCTGCTGCCGCGGGACGCTGAGAGAAACGAAGCGCTGCACATTTCCATTCGCGATACCGGGGAAGGGATCAAGAAGGAGGATATCGCGCGGGTATTCGATCCATTTTTCACTACCAAAGACTTTGGCACCGGCCTCGGTCTTTCTGTTGTCCATGGAATTATCGAAGAACATGGCGGACAAATCGAAGTTGAGAGCGAACTGGCGAAGGGAACGTCTTTCCACATCTTTTTACCGCTCGTCCACTTTGATCAAAAGGTGGCCGCCGCATGAGTACGGCTTCTGTTTGCATTCTTTACACCCAGGACCCCGATCTGGCGCGACGAGTTAAAGCCTATCTGCGTACCACGGCGTCAGTCCGTCACGTCACCGATCCCAACCGGTTGGAGGCCGTGCTCCAGCAAAATTCGCCTGCGGTTGTTTTAATGGACCTGCGAGCAAAGGATTGCCGCGACCTGCTAGATCTACTGGAACGGGATTGGATCGAGTCGCTGGTCGTCGCTCTCGGAGCGCCGCGCTCAGAACCGCTGCGAGAGGCCGAGCAATCTGCCATTTATGCGGCAGAAGATCTGCAACTGGATCGGCATCGTTTTCAAACTCTTCTCTGGCGTGCCTTCGATCATTTGCGACTGATGCAGCAAAACCGTGACTTACGCGAACAGTCGTATTATGGCCCGACCATCGAGCCGGCTCGACGAGTCGCTCCGACGATGGAGGCGTTATCTACTGTATCGCGGCTGCCGTTGCGTTTTCCGCGGGTATTTCGACGGCTCGACAATGTGGAAGGATTGCTGGCCAGCGTGGTCGAGGGAGTCGCAGACGCCGCCGGTGTCACGCGAGTGGGGATTTTCTCAAGAATTCGGTCGGGCGACCGCTATTGCCTGCGCGCGGGTCTTCGTTGTTTGCCAGAGACTAACGAGATCGAGTACAGCGAGCGTGATCCGCTGGTGCGGTGGTTCGAATTACACGGCCACCTTGTTTCTCGCACTAATCTCGCCCATATCGTTTCGCAAAATCACCGGCCGCTTTTGCGTCGTGCCCTTGATACTTTTGGCGCGGAAGTCATTGTCCCACTTTACGCGCGGGGCCGAATTCTTGGTTGGCTGTTTTTTGGCCACCGTGTCACGGGTTTGCCTTTCGAGTACAGCGACCTCGAAGCACTAATGGCCCTGGCCGAACATGTCTCTACCGTCCTCGAGAACGCGCTCCTTTACGAAGAAGTTTCGCTGCAAAAGACTCTGGCGGAAACACTGGTAAAATCGATCCCACCCGGCATTGTGGCTATCGACGAGGACGGAACTATTCGCTGGTTTAATCCACCAGCGGAATTGATTTTGGGAGTGAAAAATTCCGATGCACTCAACCACCCGGCTGAGGTGGTTGGACAGAAGCTCGCAACCATGTTGCGCGAAACCCTCGATGCCAGGACAAATCCGCCCGCTCGACAATGGATCGATCCCAAGACGCGCCGCTCGGTTTCCGTTGAGACCCGCCGCCTGGTCGACCAAAACACTCCACTCGGTGCCGTCGCCGTCGTTCATGATCTGACGGCCGAGGAAGATTTGCGACAAAAGCAGGATCTCGTCGATCGTGCCGCTTTTTGGACCGACCTGGCCGCCAGCATGTCGCATGAAATTCGCAACCCGCTGGTCGCGATCAAAACCTTTGCGCAACTTTTACCCGAACGGTTCGACGACCCCGATTTCCGCAGGAATTTCAACCAGATTGTCGTTCAGGAGATCGATCGGCTCGATAAAATCGTCAGTCAGATCAACGCCTTCGCGCATCCGGCGGAGTTAAAAATGCGACCGCTGGACATTCGTACTCCGGTGAAGCGCGGCCTCGAGCTTGCGCGCAGCAAGTTTCGCGTTAACGGCGGCGTCGCGGTGGAGACAGAACTGCCATCGAACCTACCAAAGGTGCTCGGCGATGAAAGCGCCCTCGCCGAAGCAGTCGCGCACCTGGTCGCGAACGCGGCCGAAGCGGTGATAGAGCAAAAAAAACCAAAGATCACGCTGTCGGCCAAACCGATCCGTGAAGGTGGTCGCGACAGCGCCGTGATCGTGACCGTGCAGGACAATGGCCGCGGGATCGCACCCGAAATGCGCGACAAAGTTTTCTCGCCCTTTTGTACGACCAAAGCGCGCGGTATGGGCTTAGGTTTGCCGATTGTCAAACGCACGGTCTTCGACCACAACGGCCGGGTTGACATCGACACGAGCGACAGCGGGACAGCCGTAAGCATTGCACTGCCGGCGACGGCTAACGGCGATTAGGCTCTAATGTGGAGGGCGCCGCGCTGTCGGCGCCGATTTTGACGTTCTTTTCTCAAACCTCCCACGCGACGCTTGCTTGAATAGTACCGGCACGCCTCTTTATTGACTCCCTTATGAGCAAAACGCTTGAAGCGAAATCCATTGCCGAACTAAAAGCAAATTTGCGGGGCCGCGTCATCGAGCCACACGATGCAGACTACGACGATACTCGCAAAGTTTACAATGCGATGATCAACAAGAAACCGCGCCTGATCGCGCGTTGTGCAGATGTGGCCGATGTCATCCATTCAGTAAATTTTGCCAGGAACCATGACCTTCTGCTTGCTGTCCGGAGCGGCGGACACAACGGCGGCGGTCTGGGAATTTGCGATGACGGATTGGTAATCGATCTCGGGCTCATAAAAAACACGCGCGTTGACCCGACGACGCGCACGGTGACCGCGGGCGGCGGGTGCGTCTGGGGCGACGTCGATCATGCGACGCATACTTTTGGTTTGGCTATTCCCAGCGGAATTATTTCGACGACCGGTGTGGGTGGATTAACTCTCGGCGGCGGAATCGGACATCTTACCCGCAAATGCGGGCTAACAATCGATAACTTGATCTCGGCAGATCTAGTTCTGGCTAATGGAAGCTTTGTTAAAGCCAGCGCTGATGAGAATTCTGATTTGTTCTGGGCAATTCGTGGCGGCGGCGGAAACTTTGGCATCGTAACTTCGTTTACCTTCCGACTGCATCCGATCGATACCGTCTATGCCGGCCCGATTTTGTACGAGCTAAGCGAGGCCGCTGAAGTAATGAAGTGGTATCGCGAGTTGATTACAAGCGCGCCCGACGACTTGAACGGCTGGTTTGCTTTTATGACGGTTCCGCCAGCGCCGCCTTTTCCAGAAAATCTTCATTTGAAAAAGATGTGTGGGGTTCTGTGGACGTGGACGGGCGACCTGCAACAAGGCGAAGAAATGTTTAAACCAATTCGCGCTTTTAAAAGAGCGGCACTTGATCTGGTAGGGCCACTGCCGCAGCCGGCTTTGCAAAGCATGTTCGATGGACTTTACCCCCCCGGATTGCAGTGGTACTGGCGAGCCGACTTTGTGCGGGAACTCAGCGACGAAGCGATTGCGCAACATGTTAAGTTTGCCAACGCGCTGCCCACGATGCATTCCACTATGCATCTTTATCCGATCAACGGAGCGGCTGGTCGGGTTGGCAAACACGAAACGGCTTGGAACTATCGTGACGCAAACTGGGCGCAGGTCATGGTTGGCGTTGATCCCGACCCGGCTAACAATGAGAAGACCATTTCCTGGGCAAAGAGTTATTGGGACGCGCTTCATCCGTATTCGGCCGGTGGTGCTTATGTAAACTTTATGATGGACGAGGGCGAAGAGCGAGTGAAGGCGACCTATGGTGATAACTACAAGCGACTCGTTCAGATTAAGAATAAGTACGATCCGGGAAATCTTTTTCGGGTAAACCAGAATATTAGACCAGCCAAAGCAAGGTCATAGGATAGATAGGACACATAATCACATGGGTCCTCTTATTGTTAATGCATGAACGCCGAGACGCTAAGGTCCCAGCAAGCGCCGCTGAAAGAGAAATACCGCCAGGAGCCAAATACCGCGCTTGTCACACTACGAGCTGAAGGACGGTTAGCCGAGGGCATTACCTGCAAGATAGAAACAGGCAAAGCACCGGTGACAGCCGGGCTTCATCCAGCTACCGGCGGCGACGGATCGAGCGCTTGCTCAGGTGACATGTTACTGGAAGCACTGGTCGGATGCGCGGGGGTGACTTTGAATGCCGTGGCAACCGCTCTGGGGATTCAACTCCGGGATACAACAGTTCGCGCGGAAGGCGACCTCGATTTTCGCGGCACACTTGGGGTATCGAAAGATGTGCCGGTCGGTTTCGAGCGAATTCGGCTGCGATTCGAACTCGACACGGACGCAAGCGCAGAGCAGATTGCTACGCTGATTCGTTTAACGGAGCGCTACTGCGTGGTTTATCAAACATTGAGTCGCCCCGCTAAGATCGACGTTGAGTCTCAGCTTACCTCAGGATAAGTTCCCGCCCTTCGAACAACCTATGCCAACCTACATGGACATCCACGAGATTCCGGGAGGAATCACTGCCGACGAAGTTGCCAAGGCACACGCGCATGATGTCGAGGTCGAGAGCAAATACGGCGTTCATTATCATAAGTACTGGGTCAACGAGCGCTCCGGGAAGATCTTCTGCCTTTGTGAGGCGCCGAACGCAGAGGCGGCCATGCAAGTCCACCGCGAAGCGCACGGTCAGGTCGCGGAAAAGATTATTCAGGTTGAACCTGAGGTTGCTGATTTGTTTCTCGGCGGAAGTGAAGTAAACGAAGCCGGGGCCGTAATGATGCCTGGTGGCGGAGCTGATGCGCATGATCCCGGAATCCGTACAGTGTTATTCACGGACATTGTCGAATCGACCTCGCTCACCCAAAAGCTGGGTGACGACGCCGCGATGGAGTTTCTGCATATCCACGACGCCGTCGTGCGGGATGCGTTAAAGGCATTGAATGGGCGTGAGGTCAAACATACCGGTGATGGGATCATGGCATCCTTCGTTTCGGCGGCGTCGGCCGTTCGTTGTGCCGCGCAAATTCAACGCGAATTGGCGCAGCGGGCGCGCGAGCAAAAGAACCATCCAGTCAAAGTGCGGATCGGAGGAGCAGCCGGGGAGCCGGTCGAACGCGGAAACGATATTTTTGGATCAACCGTGCAACTGGCGGCCCGTCTCTGTTCCCACGCGGAGCCTGAGCAGATCGTGGTTTCAAGCGTGGTAGCGGACCTATGCATCGGAAAGGGTCTAATGTTTCGCCCTCTGGGCGAAGTCTCACTCAAAGGCTTCGACCAACCGGTCAATGTTCACTTCGTCGAATGGTCGGTTTAAGATTCGCGCGATAACAACCAGGTTTCGTTAGCCGGACGGTCTTTCGATGATGACCAGGCCGATCCCTCCGAGAATGAGCAGCGATGCGAGCAGTAGGCGCAGGGTAATTGATTCGGTCAAAAAAAAGATGCCGCCGACGGCCGCTAGTACCGGCACGCTCAGCTGCACGGTAGCGGCAGTGGTAGCTTTCAGTCCGGAAAGAGCGCTATACCAAATCACATAGCCAACACCGGAAGCAATCGCGCCCGACACAATCGCGTAAGGGATGCCGGCGGGATCCAGATTGGTCCGGCGCAGCAGCGCCATACTTAATACCGCGGCGAAGGCAATAGAGCGCCAGAAATTGCCGGCCGTAACACTGCTAGGATCGCCTGCGCTTTTGCCGCGAAGCGAATAGATTCCCCAGGCTATACCCGCGCCTGTCATCAATAACGTTCCACCGATTGGCGGAGCAGATAATCCAGGAAAAAGCAGGGCAACCAGCCCTCCCAAAGCGATCGCCAGACCAAACCATTGTCGTGCGTTAAATCGTTCTCCCTTACGCAATCCCCAGAAGATCATAGTGGCCTGGACCGCGCCAAAGAGAAGTAGTGCGCCCGTTCCCGCAGACAAAGAGATGTAGGCGAACGAGAAGGCGGCAGCATACGCGAACAACGCAAGAGCTGAAGTCCAATTTCCAGCGGTAGTCCGCCCGCCCTTACGCATAATAATAATAAGCCAAAGGGCGATAGCGCCCGAAAAAAGGCGGACCAAAGTAAAACTCGCTGCATCGATCGTCGTTTGCCTCAGGGCCACCCGGCACAGCAGTGAATTGCTCGCAAATGCAACCATCGCCAGCAGCGTAAGGATGACAACTCGCATTCCATTAATCATCCGCTAAACGCCCGACTTCACCAAGCAACGGGGCGCCGGAAAAGAACCTGAAGATGAACAGTCGCTGCAACGAGCAGGATGCCTGTAATATCGCGGGATGATCGGCATATCCTTTGCTCCGAAAAGGAAGGCGTGAACCGGTCGCTCGGCCTTCTTGCCCTCGCGGGCGCTCTCGTTGTGCCTGCGGTCTATTCACTGACTCGGCCAGACCCGCAGGAGAAAGCGGTTTTGACGCTCATGTCCGATCCTTATCGATTGGACAAAATCTACCGCTCCATGGAGGGACCCTGGTCGATACAGCGTGGAATCCACCTCGGCATGGCAGAAAAATCCCATGTGCAGTGGATAACTGGAGTCGAAACCGAGGTCCTCGATGCGGCTGTGCAAAAGCCAATCTCGCAGGAGTTTTTCTGTCATTCCAATCTCACCTTCGCTGAACGCAGCGGCAGCCCCGCCCAATACAATCAAGAGATGGGCGGCAAGACGCACCTCGATTGGCGACTTTTCACCCTCGTTCCGGGACGACTTTCCATTGATCTTCCGCAAGGGTTCGGTGTTCCGATCCCGGCCGATGCGCCTCTCGACTACGTGACGATGTCGCTGAATCTGAACGAACGGGATCACGTCGTAGATGTTCAGATGCGGACCACCGTGCACAGCATTGCCGGCGATCGACCAGGCGCGCCGACAAAAGCGCTGTTTCGTCGTGCGCTATACGTTCTTCAGCCCAACGGCGTCTCGGCGAAGGGGCCGGCCTGTATGTCGAAACCCGGAATGCACGTGGGGGCGGGATGCAGCGAGTTGACCAAGGTTAGTGTGACGGAGTCGCCGTTGGCCAAACCTAGCCAAGGTCTGATGAATCATTGGATCGTTGCGCCCGGTCACCACATTTATACGACGGAAATCACGCCACAATTGAATCTACCTTTCGACACTACCATTCATTATGCCACCATCCATGTGCACCCGTTTGCGCGCGGAATGGAATTACGGGATATGACAACGGGAACGACAATCTTTCGGCTGCATTCGCAGGACTGGCCGGATCGAGTCGGCGTAGCCTACGTCGAAGAATTCAAGTCGATCGAAGGTGTTCCGATTCAACACGATCATCGCTACGAGCTTTCCGCGGAATACGATAACACCTCGGATGCCGACACCGATGCGATGGCAATCCTTTATCTGTACTTTCTGGAGAAAGATCTGGGGCCGCTTGTTTGTCGTTAGCGAATTTGTGTCGCGGCCAGCTTCTGAATAACTGGGAGCAGCGGCTACCAAGCCGGCCTTTGCAGCGCGATGATGGCTAAGAGGGCACCTTGGAGTCGCCGCTCGTGGTCAAAACATGGGCCGACGGCAATGCGACCGCTCTCGAAGAATTGCTTTCGGGTTTCGGTTTCCCGTTTTAGTTTCGCAGCATGATTATGATGACGCAGCGCAAACAATAACTGGGTTAGACTAATCACCACTGAATTGAAGGAGAGACATGAAAACTATCGCGGTTAACGAAGAACAATTGCAAAAAATTAAGACCGGCCCCGGTTTCATCGCGGCCCTGGATCAAAGCGGCGGCAGCACGCCGAAAGCCTTGCAGCTTTATGGAATTCAAGAGAATTCCTGGTCTGGCGATGAGGAGATGTTCACCATTGTGCATCAGATGCGCACCCGCATCATCACTAGTCCCGGCTTCAACGGGGACCGGATCATCGGCGCCATCCTGTTCGAGAATACAATGGACAGAGAAATCGAAGGGGAGCCGACCGCAGACTACCTTTGGAATGTGAAACGGGTCGTACCGTTTCTGAAAGTGGACAAAGGCGTCGCCTCCGAGAAAGACGGTGTTCAGGTGATGAAGCCCATGCCAACGCTGGCTGCGCTCCTCGAGCGAGCCAAAACCAAGCGGATCTTCGGGACCAAGATGCGCTCAGTTATCAAAC
>JBKPMO010000185.1:0-28513 GCA_046732175.1 Verrucomicrobiota bacterium | reverse complement strand
AGCTTGCTTCCAAACCGGCAATTCCAGCACGTGGTTGCAGATTTGTAATGAACGACCGCGCCGGTCTTCCGGATCCAAAGCCTGCAACTCCTCCTCCATTCGTGCGCGCAACGTCTCCTTGGATTCCTCTTTGTTCATGGTGGCAATAGTTTTTGAACTGTGCTCGCGAGCTTATATGGTTCCTGGCGGGTGCCGATTCCTTTTTCAAAAAAAACGCGGGTGGTGCGACAAGGCGCCGCGCACGGCGCGACGACGAAAAAATCGACGCGCGTGACCCTCAAGCCGGGGAGTGACTGGCATCGGCGGAATTTTTTGGCCGAAGTCCTCATTCCGTCTCTTTTTACCAAGCGTTCTGGCGAAAGGACTATCCCGCGTTTTCCGAAAATCCGGCCGGGTCAATTTTGCATCACCTGGATTGGGCATGCCTCGTTTCTCATTCAGACTCACGATCGCAATATTTTAGTCGACCCGAACTGGGCGAAATGGCTGAAGGTGGTCAAGCGGTTGAAACAGCCGGGAATCGAACTGCATCATTTGCCGGAAATCGATCTGGTCCTGGTAACACACGCCCATTTCGATCATCTGGACCGGCGCACGTTGCGGCGAATTGCTTCTGATCAACCAATCGTCGTACCAGTCGGCGTCGGCACACTCGTTCACGACCTTGGATTCCATAGCGTGCACGAACTGGACTACTGGCAGAGTGTGCCCCTCGACGGTTTGCAAATTTCGCTCACCCCCTGCCATCACTGGGGTGCGCGGTTTCTCGCCGATCTCCATCGCGGATTTGGCGGTTTTGTGATTCAGGCAAACGGCCGCTCGATTTTTCACTGCGGCGACAGCGCTTATTTCCCGGGATTTAAGGAAATCGGTGAACGCCATCACATCGAAATCGCGCTGCTTCCAATTGGCGCCTATGATCCGCCGAGTGGGCGAGAAGTTCACATGAATCCGGAGGAAGCGGTGCAGGCTTTTCTGGAATTGCACGCAAGAAAACTGGTGCCGATGCACTACGGCACGTTCCGTCTCGGCTACGAGCCGTTAGATGAACCGCTCACCCGCCTGCTCGCCCGGGCAAAAGAGGCCGGCATCCATAACGACGTTCTCGTCATGACCGAAGGCCAGCCGGTCGTATTATAAGAAAACGCCTTCAGCCTTCGATGTTCGGTGTTCGACGTCCGGCGTTCGGTGTTAAGATCGCGGAATGTCGCCGCGATTCACCCGTGAAATAATCGGCGCGACAATCGCCGCTCTGATGGTCTCCGCCTTTAGCCTTCTACTCTTCGTGCACGATCCGCTCATTTTTTGGAACGACGACTACGAAATCTCAGTTCTACCAGTCTTTGCCGATATGTCGCGCGCGTGGAATGACGGCGAGTTCCCACTCCTCAGTCCCTTCTCCTGGGTTTGCGGAAATCTCGCCGGCGAATTTCAATACGGCGTCTTTTCGATTTTCATTAACGCGCTGATTGTTTGTGTTTGGAAATTGCCTCTAACTTTTCCGCAACAGGCGGCCGCAGTTTCCATCGCCCATCTGGCCGTGCTCAGCGCAGGCGCATTTTTGCTCGCACGTGACCGGCAGCTATCGACCGCACTGTCGATTTTTGTCGCGCTGGTCGCGTCGCTCAACGGCTGGATGATTTGCTGGGGTGCAAGCGATTGGTTTGGCGCACTTGGCGCGTTCGCCTGGCTGCCATGGGCGTGGTGGGCTGCGGAGCGGGCCGTCAATCCTACGCATTCAAGATGGTGTTTCCTCTGGCCGGCTCCGTTCGTTTACCTGCTCATCACCGGCGGATTTCCCTACACCGTTTTGATGTTGGGCCTGGTGATGCTTTGGCTGACTCTGCGCACCATGTTCGAGGCAGGGGCGAGTCCGAGCCGGACTGGCAGTCTCAATCGCCCAAATGAGTCGGACGGTTCGACGAACCCGCCCTATCTGAACCGGCTAACGAGAATTTGGCCGCTGTTTGTTGGCGTGATTCTCGGTCTCGGTCTTGCCGCGCCGGCATGGCTGGCGTTGCTCGATTACGTCCACGGTTCTGCGCGACAGTCGCTCGATCCCGCCGCCCACTGGCAATGGCTCGTTCCCTGGAAGGCGTGGCCAGGGCTGATTCTGCCCTCGTGGACCGTAAATTGGTCCAACTTTATAACCAAGCTCGAGCCACACCGTGCTGCCGAACTGGCGTGCGGTATGGTCGCCCCGGCGGCGTTACTCGCCGGCTCGGTCATCAACGGGCGTGTCGTTCTGAAAAACATCGGCTGGGAACTGGCTCTTCTGCTTGCTGTTTTCATCCTCGCTATGCTCCCGGCTGCTGGTGTTTTTCGTTGGAGTTTCCGCTGGCTCCCACTCTTCCATCTCGTCCTCGCTCTTTGTACCGCCGAAGCCCTCGCATCACTCTCGCAAAAACAACGACGTTTTGCCGCCTTCATCCTGCTCCTGCTCATACTCCTGCTCTTGCTCATCAGCATCGTCGCAAAAACCGCTGGCGAACATCTCTTCCCACTCGCCTGGATTTATCTCGGTCTCGCGCTCGTTTGGCTGATCGTCGAATCGACAGAATTTAATTTGATGCGCGATTGGATACCGACAGCGATCACCATCATCGCGCTTTTCACAACGTACTTCTGCATTCCACCAAACTGCGGCGTTCCAAAGTACAACCTTGCCCGATCCTTGTTAGAATGCCACCCCCTTGATCCGCAACGTCTTTACCTCAGCATTTATCCGCCGCCGGAGAACCTTTATCGCACGGAAACAAAACCCGCTCCGATTGGACAAACCGTCCGGCCTGGCAACACTTCGATGTGGGCCGGCCTGCGTTTCGTTAACGGCTACAGTCCGATCCGGCCTGCCGGCGTCGCCCGCGAAATGGCCAGCGCCATTCATGGCGAAGTCGATCCGAACCTGGCTGAATGGCTCCTGCAGCATCAAGCAAGCGAGGACGGCTTGCTGCAACGCATCGGCATTGACGGGATTGTGGTAGCCAAGGAATTTAATTTCGCTCCGCAGCCAGCCAGCGAATGGCAGTTAGTGACAACGAACGATGAGGGCCGTGTTTTTCATCGCCAGGGCGAACCGATGCCCGTCGTCCGTTCGGTAAATTTCTTCGGCAAAAATTCCATCGCAAGGATCACTGACATTGCCGCAGGACGAAATTGTGTGAGCGTCTCCGTCGATGTTCCCGCGGGAGAACATTCCGCGTTGATCGCCTTCTCGCGTCCGTTCTTTCCAGGTTATCGCGCGCGAATCAATGGGAGCAACTTTGCGGTTTTTTCAGAGCGCAACATCATCCCGCTGGTCGAGGTTCCACCCGGAATGCATGGACGCATGACACTTTCCTACCAACCGAATTGGCTAATTTACGGTGGCGCGATTGCAATCACATCAGCGATCATCTGGATTGTGTGCGCCCTTTTCACGCTACGACGTGGCGTTCACATTGGAAGTTAGGCTTCCAGTGCTTCGGTCCGCGATCGTGAAAACTTCCACCGGCTCCGCCACTCCTTTTACCTGCTGCGGTGGTAACGCCCGCAAACTAATCGGTCGCGTGAGATGATCTTTCGTCGCTTTGCTTAGCAGCAACGACGTGCCAATCGTTTTGTTCAATCCTTCGATTCGCGACGCCACATTGACCGTGTTTCCGATGACCGTGAACTCCATCCGTTCCGACGAACCGATGCTGCCCACGATAGCACGTCCGGTATTGATTCCGATTCCGATGCCGAGGGGCGCTTCATTTTCACGCAGCAAATCGGCATTGAAGAGTTCGAGGCGACGCAGCATCGAGCATCTCGCGGTAACGGCGTCATCGGCGTGGCTGGTTGAACTCGAACCAGCACCGAAAATTGCCATGAAACCGTCGCCTAAAAACTTGTTCACCATGCCGCCGTGTTCCGTTTCCACGATCTCGACCATTGCTTGCAGAAATCGATTCAGAAAATTGATTATGATTTTGGGTTCGGCCTGGGCCGCACGAGCGGTGAATCCGCGAAGATCGAGAAACAGAAGAGTAACGACTTGCTCCGTACCACCGAGCGCCGGGTCTCGCGCCAGGATTTGTTGCGCAACTTTTTCGCCGACGTGGAGACCAAAAACACGGCGCAGCCGTTCCTTGTCTCGCAGCGCGACCACCATCTGATTGAAATCGCCAACCAGCGCGCCGAATTCGTCGGCGCGTCGCAACGGAATTTGCACATCGAGTTGACCTTCGCCAACGGTGTGAAAGGCAGAACGCAATTCATCGACCGGTTTCGCAACTAAGCGCGTGATCAGAACCGCAGAACAAAGACCGAAGGCAATGCCAATCGTGCCGACGAAGACTGCGAACCATTGCGGGTTTGAGCTGGGTGAATGCGGTGCAAACATCAAGAGAAGTAATGACCCGATCGGGCAAAGGCCCGCCGAAATCGCCCACATTAATCCGCGAGTTCGCAACGATGGCGGATGAATTCCTTCCAATCGGTCCGGCCGGGTATGGCGAAAGAAAACCAGAAAAAGCGCCCACTGACTCGCCAGTTCGACGAGAAAAAACGTTTGCGTGACGGCGATGAAAGCCGAAACCAAAAACGAAATCGGCAAATGCCAGAGCAGTTGCGAGCCGACCGGGCTTCCGGTTGTCGTTAGCGCGAAAAGGAAAGCAGGAATGCAACCAAGCCATGCGGCGCTGGAAATGGCGAACGCGATCCATGGCAGATGCACAATGCGCCGCTGCGATCGATCGAGTTCTTCCGAAGCAACTCTATCGCCTGTGATCAACGCGCGAAAACTTGGGCGCAGCGACAAGATGACATGAATCCAGACTACGATCGCTACCGGATAAACGATTGCATTGTAAAATATCACCGTCGCGGCGAAGCGATGCTGCACTTCCTCTGTCACCAGCAACGGCGCGATGACGATGGCGTTGTACCAAATGTTGAAAGCGCTGCCGAGGATCTGTGGAATGACCGGCGCCAGCGCGGTGACGAGAAGACCATAGCGACGCGCGCGGGGCGAGACCTCGTTTGTCACGGAATTGTCCACGGCCGAAAATAATCGAGCAAAATAAGATGCGAGTTAATTTGGTGTCGTTGGAATGGACGCATGACCTCCGGGAAGTCGGTCAATTTTCCGAAAACAAATCCGCGTTCGACCGGCGAAAAGAAATCATCCTGATGACTCGGCAGAACATATTTCGGTCGCAGCCGCTCAATCGTGGCGCGCAATCGCTTTCGGCTGTCCGGTAAGGCCACGCCGAGAATGGCGAGATCGACCGGGGCAACTTGAAGGGGCGGCAAGACTTCGAGCGTTCCTCCGGAGTCGACGTAAATGCGTTTTCCATTCGCTTCCATTAGAAACGCCATTGGTTCGCCAAGCCGCCAGTCGGATGCTTTTGCCGGGCACGTTCCCGGTTGTGTTTTCGTTCCGCGGAACGGCAGCCAACCCAAAATTCGATCGTGTGCTGACGGCAGAACGCGAATCCGCCATGGACCGATCACTCGCGTAGAACCAGGCTCAACGACAAGACATCGACTACGATCGAGCCCACATGATATCGTCAGATTCGTCGCCGTCGCTCCCGCGACCAGCCGTGCATTCGTTCGCTCCATGATTTCGGGAACATCGAGGAGATGATCGAAGTGCGCATGCGTGACCAGCACCCCATCGACGCGCGATCGGACATGTCGCAGGCCAAAACTAATCCGTGTCTCGTTAGGTTCGAGCCGTTGTTGGAATGCGATCGAAGGTAATCCCGCCCGACTGAAGTATGGATCCACCGGCAAGGCGTGTCCGTTTGCCTCAAACTGGTAACCATTCACGCCAAGGTAAGTCACACGCACGGTTCCCGCCTTTGGCTTCGTCTCTGGTGAATCAGCGGCGATCAGCGTTGAATATCTTTCGACGCCAGCGACCGCAATCTGCGCGCTTAGGAGGAAGACAAGAGCTAATTCAAAAATTCCTCCCACTCTCCGTCCCGCAGCCGCGGGACCACGGAGTGACAAGCGACTGCCCTCGGGATAACAAGTGACCATTGTCGCGCCGTCACTTTCCTGTCATGTCGAGCGAAGTCGAGACATCCCTAACCTTAAATGGCTAGAGATTCCTCCGCTTCGGTCGGAATGACAATAGTGGGTCGTTAGATCACGTGATCGTGATCCATTCTTTGCGAGCGCGGGAATCGGCCACAGCCTGGACTACTTTCATGTAACGCAGCCCATCTTCGAAGGTCGGATATGGCCGATCGTGGCCACCTGCTTTGACGGCATCAAGAAAGTCATTTTCCACGTTCCATTCGCGGGCGAGCTCTTTCGGCACTTTTACTTCCTCCAATGCGCGGTCCCCCACGCGCCCGGCTTTGATCACATCGGCGGTAAAATCGTAAACCAGCGTTCCGGCAGAGCCGTAGACTTCCAGCTTGTCGCCGGTGGCATGCGCGTGGATACCGCTGAACTCGAGTACGCCTTCCGCGCCGTTGGTGAAATGGCAAAGCACCGAAAGTGCATCAGGAATGATGACGTTGTAACCTTCTCTGTCCGGATACAAAATTTCCCCGCGCGCAAACAAGCCATCGATGTCGCCGAACCAGCGGTGCAGCACTTCGACGTAAATTCCCAGCGTCATAACGTTCAATCCGCTGATCTCAATGCGCTGCCGCCAGTGTGCCGGCGCACTCGGGTTCAAATAATTGCCATGAAAACTTTGCAGCTTGATAGTGTGAATCTGACCGAGAAAATTTTCGGCAAGCAGTTTCTTCACAACCAGTTCGCCACGCAATCCATATGGCGGCGGACATAGCATCGTCACTTGCTTGGGGAATCGACGCGAGGCCGCCAGCATTTCTTCGGCTTCGGCGCGATCATTCGACATCCGCGCCTGGCAAAAAACGTGTTTGCCGGCTTCGAGCGCCGAAACGGTAACAGCGGAATGCATATATGGCGGGGTGCCGATCCAGACGATGTCGATATCAGGCAGGGCGACCAGAGCGGGCCAGTTCGCGATCGGGACCGCGCCGGGCACGTTTTCCTGACAAAACTTCTCCGCGCTTTCGTAAGTAGAATTTGAAACGGCCGCGATTTCAATGTCATGACGACGCTTGAACCCGGGCAAGTGCCTCTGCTTCACAATGCTGCCGGCACCGACGATGCCGATTCGTAATTTGCGGTTGCCGTTTCGACTCATTAGTTCCTCCCGTAGAAGAATCTTTGACCACAACACAGGCACCCTGTTCAACTAGAAATTTTGTGTGCGGCACAGGCATCTTGCCTGCGGGGCGCCTATGCTACGAAGAATTGCTTGACCGGCGCGAGGTCGCATCGCACCTTACGCCCCCATTCAAATCCCGCGATTGAGTCAATCGCCCTACCTTTCCGTCTATGTCTAAGATTTGCAGTATTACCGGGTCTCGCGTCACGCGCGGCAGCGTCATTCATCGCCGTGGTATGGCGAAGAAAAAAGGTGGCGTCGGGCGGCACGTGACCAAGAATGTGCGACGCGAATTTCACCCCAACCTGCACGAGCACCGCATCTGGGTCCCCGAGATCAAGAAGTTCGTCCGTGTTCGGGTGACGGCGCGCGGGCTCAAGACGATCAACAAGAACGGAGCATATCGCGCGTTGAAAAAGGCCGGCGTTATCGCGGCCTGAGGACAGGACTCGGCGAGCAGGTCAGGCGCAATGCAATTGACGATCCTGAAATCGAAAATTCACCGCGCCACGGTGACAGGCGCGAGTTTGCATTACGAAGGCAGTCTTACCATTTCCTCTGATCTGGCTGGACTAGTTGATCTCCGAGAATATGAAAAGATTCTCGTTGGTAACTTAAATAATGGCGAACGGTTCGAGACCTACGTCATTTACGGCGAACCGCAGAAAGGTTTAATCGAGCTGAACGGCGCAACCGCGCATCTGGGAAAAATCGGAGATCGGGTCACGATCATGAATTTCGGGAGCTACTCCGCCGAAGAAGCGGCGAAACATCAGCCGCGGATTCTTGTCCTCGATGAAAAGAACCGCGTCGTGCGGCGGGAAGGCATCGAGCCGCCGCTTAAAGTCGTCGGTGAATAATTTGCCGATTTAGAAACAACGGCGTTATAGCCACGGCGTTCGATCGCCATATCTTTGGTGCGAACGCCTCGATTCACCTTCGCAAAGCCTTCGGCGCAAGCAGAGCGACACGGCTTCAGCAACCCGCTAGATGATATGTTTCGACGTTAGAATGGTGAATCTTGCGCCGTCGCGACCGTCGTTTTGGTTGCTGCAGTCTCCTCCGGCAAATTTGTATTCTCACTGGCAAGGATAGCTACATCGACTGCGGGAGCCGCTATCGCGGCCGGCGCAGCAGATTCATCAGCAGTGACGGCTTCATTTGATGGCGGAGCAGCGTGTTCCTTCTTCGGTGCTTTGGCTCGGGGCAAGTCGAGCGAGCCTTCGTTGAATTCAATGACGTGGCCCTCTCGAATCATCCAGTGTAGATCTGACGCGAGAGACAATTTCGTTTTCTCCGCGTCAGCCGGTTCTGTCTCCGGCGCGATCAATTTCTCGGCCAGCTCTTTGCGATTAATTCGCGGCGAAGATTTAAGCGTTTCCAGAATCTGACGGGCCGAATCCGAGACCGCGGATTCGTCGATTGGCTTTAACCGAATAGGCGAAACGAAAAGCATTCCTTTACGATGACGAAAAATTTGCAGACCGGTGCCGCGAAACCGGCCGGCCAGTTCCTGCATCATGCTTGAAGGCGAGCGGACTTCCGCCGACCAGGCATTTTCGATTAGACGCGCGACCCCGCGGTCCGGCAAGCGTCTACTGGTGACGCCGTCGATGTCCGCTTCCGGTGCCTCGATAATGAGAGGGGGCAAATATTTCTCGCGAAAATGGCGTTCCGCCTCAGCCTCCGTGTTGAAAGTCTGAGCCGGTTCCTCCTGGCGAGTAACGAACGTGGTCACTTTACGCGCTTCTTCCTTCCATTGCTCGACCAGCGCCGAATCGCTGACGTTGTCGATCTGGCGCTGGAAATTGAGAAAACTCATACGCCGACTGAAGCGGTGCTCGTAAAGGCGGCGAAGTTGCGGTTGATAGCTGTGGTGGTTGGTCGGTCCGAGCAATGTTCCGGTAGTGCGTTCGCGCGCGACGCTATTAAAGTCACCCTTGATTGGGTCGTTCAAAGTCACTTTAGTTTCGTAGAATTTTTCTCGCATCAGGCGAAAGGCGGAGTCCTCGAGCGCGGTGCGATTTGTCGATACTGCCTTCGATTCGTCGAGACGGAAAAGCGGACGCGTATCCTTCGTCTTCACCCTAACGTGGTAACGCTCGGGTTTCTGCAAGAACAGGCGAGCCAGCGCGTAAACGGAATACGCGACCGTACCCGATTTGATCTGGGCTGCGACATTTTCGAACGCCGCTGCTTGGGGAAGAAAATGAACATCGAACTGCGGCAAAGGCGGCGGGGCAGGCGCATCGCGCCGCACCGGAAAATCGCGAGGGCGTTTCCTATCTCTGCGCTCCGGCGTTTTGCGCTCGTCGCGCGATCGCCGATCACGCCGGTCCCGGTCTTTTTGTTCACGGCGCGGGCGACGAGGTGGATGATCACGCCGTTGCTCGCCCCCGCGAGGCCAGGGTTCCTGGTCTTCTTCCCATTCGGCATGCCGCGGCGCAGACCAATCTTCCTTCACCCATGCGGGAAGGAACTTCAGGTCAATCAGATCAAGCGGTTCGCCGGCCGATGGCACACTCCTCATGTACTGCATCAGATCGAGAAGTAAACCAAACAAGGTTTGGTAAGAGTGACTCGCCGTCTTCAAATGTGGGAACGGCCTCAGCGCTGCGACATCTTCGCGCCTCTCGGATACCAAAGTCTCTCCCACATTATCATTGACAAGAATTTGAATTGTTTTACTTGCCAACGTGTTCAGCTCGCGTTATCGCGGCGGACGGAAGAAACCGAAATTTTATGGCCGACAAATCAATCGAAGAGAAGGTTAAGGACATCATCGTCGAACAACTGGGCGTTAACCCCGAACAGGTCACGCCGCAGGCTTCGTTCATCGAAGATTTGGGGGCGGACTCGCTCGACATCGTTGAGCTGGTTATGGCGTTCGAGGAGGAATTTTCGGTGGAAGTTCCCGATGAAGACGCCGAGAAATTGCAAACAGTCGGCGACGTCATCAAATACATCCAGGAACGGGCGAAGCCGAAGGAAGGTTAGGAGCCGCCGCGGCCCTGATACTAACGCTTCGGCTGCTTGCGCCAATGGCGCGAGTCAAAAGCAGCCCCGGGGCATTCTAACGGCAAGATGCCGATGTCACCTGTTTTTGGTTGCGCCGCGCCTGTGGAATCACAGTGTAGAGAGTGCAGTACCTAACCGAACCGCTATTTCACGTCGGCAGCAACTACATTACCGCCGCCGGCCTGATTGCATTTGCGGTCTTCTTTGTAGCCGGGTTATCGCTGGCAAAACTGTTTCAAAGTGAGCCATTCCGCCGCTTCCTCACCCGACTCAAGCTCGGCAAGAATTTCGTCTCGATCATCCCGACGATCTTCAGCCTTGCCACGCTGATCTTTTTCACTGTCACGGCCATCAACGCCGCCGGAATCCCGCTGGCTTGGAATCAACCGTTACCCGGGATCTCGCTCACGCTCGTCCAGATTTTCCTTCTCGTCGCCCTCCTCCTCGGAGTTTTTTGGATATCGGCGCGGACAAAGTCGTTTCTCTTTAACCGCTTCCTCGTAAACAGCGGCCTGGACCGGTCGCTGCAATACGCCGTCTCGCAAATCGTCAGTAACATCGTGCTTGTTGTTGGCGTTTTCATTGTCCTGGACAACGCCGGTATTCATCTTGCCACCCTCACCGTTTTTGCCGGCGCGGTCGGTGTTGGCATCGGCTTTGGGCTGCAAAATATCGCCAGTAATTTCATCAGCGGCCTTGTCATTTTGGCAGAACGACCGATCACCATTGGCGATCGTGTGGAGGTCGCGGGTGTCGCCGGTCAGGTGCAGCAAATTCGGGCGCGCAGCACCGTCATTCTCACCAACGACAACATCACCATGATCGTGCCGAACACGAAGTTCATCGATTCGCCGGTCACGAATTGGACTTACGGCGACCCGCGGGTGCGGTTTCGCATTCCGGTGGGCGTCGCCTACGGCAGTGATCTGGACAAAGTGCGAGATGCTTTGCTCGAAGTCGCGCGAGAGGATTCCCATGTCCTGCACGAGCCGGAGCCGACGATATTTTTGGAGACTTTCGGGGAAAGCTCGATCAACTTGGAACTCGTAGTCTGGAGCCGGGAAATGAGTTATCGGCCCCGCCGATTCCGCAGTGATTTGAATTTCGCGATCGCACGGAAATTGCGCCAAGCCGGCATTGAGATACCGTATCCACAACGCGACATAAATCTGCGCGATCGCGTCGTGCGCGTTGAACTGGCGGGGGCGGAAAAAACACCGCAGCGTGCTGTTTCGGGTGGCGGGTAAAAGATGCCTACATTTTCATTCAAGGACGGCTCCGCGGCCGTCGTCTCCCGCCATGAACTTCAGCAGTATCAAGACTGGTCCACGGCTTTCGACCACTGCTGCAAAGATCATCGCTTCTATGAAATCATCGAAGACACGTTGGCGAACGATTTCGAGTACCAATATCTAATCCTGCGAGATCTCGCCGGCAACGTCCGCGGCATTCAGCCTTTCTTTTTCGTCCAGCAAAACCTGGTCGAAGGAGTTCCCGGTGGGGTCCGACACCTGGTTGACTCGATTCGTAAAAAGTTTCCGAAGTTTCTAACGATGCGTGTACTCATGGTCGGCTGTGCCGCCGGCGAAGGTCATCTCGGCGCACTCGTTTCGAAGGATTCGGTTTGGGTTGCTGAAGCGTTGCACGCCTGTCTCCCGCAGGTCGCGCGTGCGTCCAATGCGTCACTGATCGTTCTCAAAGATTTCTCTTCCAAATACCGCGATGCGTTCGCTGGATTTTCAGGCAATGGGTTTACCCGCGTGCCGAGCATGCCGATGACGCGGTTGGCGCTGAATTTTCGGGACTTTGATGATTATCTTGCGCATTTGAGTTATGGCACGCGCAAAAGTTTGCGCCGGAAATTTCGCAAAACCGAACGTGCTGCCAAAATCGATCTCGAAATCGTTAGCGATATCACGCCATATCTGGACGAGGTCTACCCGCTTTATCTGGCGGTGCACGAGCGGTCGCCGATGAAATTCGAAAAGCTGACCAAGGAATACCTGGCAAAGCTCGGTCAGCTCATGCCGGAACGTGTCCGCTTTTTTATCTGGCGACTCGATCGGCGCATCATTGCTTTCAGCATTTGCATGGTGCACGACGGCACGATCTACGACGAATATCTCGGCCTGGACTATTCCGTCGCGCTCGATTTGCACCTCTATTTTTACACCCTGCGCGACATTCTGCGCTGGGCGATCGACCACCGCCTGACTTTCTATTGCAGCAGTCCGCTCAACTACGATCCGAAGCTGCATCTCGGCTGCGATTTGGCACCGCTCGATCTCTATGTGAGACACACTCAGCCGCTGTTGAATCCGATCTTCAGTCGCGTGGTGAAATTGCTTGAGCCGACGCGACACGATCCCGTGCTGCCGAAATTTGCCAACGCCGCCGAACTTTACGGATGACGACTCAGCTCGCGTGCACGCCATCCGACACGCGTACTCCCGAATCGAAGCTTATCCTGTCACGCGGCCATGTGCTCGTCTTTCAACACGCTCGCGATGTGCCAATGGAGTTTTGGGAACGCGGTTTTTCCGAAAGCTGGAAAGATTTCCAATATTACAATTTGATCGAGCAGACGATGAAGTGCGGTTTTGAATATCGGTATCTGCTTGTGTTCGATCAAAATGATTGGCCGCTTGCATTGCAACCACTCCTTCTTGCCAGTCAGGACCTTGCAATTTCCGCAGGTGCGAGGGTTGCGCGACTTGTCGCCAAATTGCGCACGCGTTGGCCGCGCTTTTTAAGGAGCCGCGTAGCATTGGCTGGCTGTCTCGTAGGGGATGGAAAAATGGGCAGCCTGAAATCGGATGAAATCGCGGCTCCGCTCGTCGCCGAAGCCGTCGAAAAGTATGCCGGCAGCGTTGGGATTAGACTGGTAGGGTTCAAGGACTTCCCCGCAAGGACCCGTTCCGCTTTTTCCAGTCTCAACCAGGCGGGCTACGTTCGTGTAACCGGATTTCCACCATTAATTCTCGATCTCAATTTCGCTTCCTTCGAAGAGTACGCGACGAAGCAACTGAGTCGGGCGACCCGGAAGAATTTGCGACGAAAATTTCGTGCCGCCGACGGTGCATCGCCCGCGATTAGTTTCGAAGTCTGGACTGACGCCGAGCAGATCATTGATGAAATTTATCCCCTCTACCTTGCGGTGGTGGAGACCAGCGCGATCCAGTTCGAGATTTTCACTCGCGAATACTTTCTCGAGGCGGGTCGGAGCGCACCTGAAAAATTCCGCTATTTCATCTGGCGCCAGGGCTCGCGTGCGGTGGCGTTCAGCTTTTGCACCATCTGGGATGGAACGCTTTACGACAACGATATCGGGCTGGACTACTCGGTCGCATATGAACTGAATCTGTATTACGTCACGTTTCGTGATCTACTGAATTGGGCCTTGGCTAACGGGTTGCGTCGCTATGCCAGTGCGCCATTTAATTATGGTCCGAAGCTGCGTCTGCGGCTCGAACCGCAAGGGGTGGATGTTTACGTGAAGCACAGCTCGCACTGGCTTAATCCGTTAATCAAAGCATTCGCTCGCGTTTTCGAACCAGCTCGCACCGATCCAGTGCTGCGGTGCCACTCGCATCTTTTCCGATGATTCAAAAAGCCAAGGAGCTTTTGCTCAATCCGTGGTTTCAGCTTTGTCTCACCGTGCTGTTAGTCACAACTTCGGAGCTCTTCCTCAAGCGTGGCGCCGTCGAAGCCCCACGTTTGCCGGCAGAAGTAAACTGGACGGGCGTTTCCGGCCTCGCCTCGGCCAATGTCTGGTACGGGATTTTGTTTGTGATCGCGAGTTTCATCAGCTGGCTTTACGTCTTGCGTTTCATCCCGCTGATCATCGCCTACCCGCTCTCCAATTTTGTTCACGTGCTGATCCCGTTAAGCTCTTGGTTTTTTCTCGATGAAATCATTTCCACCCAGCGCTGGTGCGGGATCGCGCTGGTTTTGATCGGCGTTCTTATCGTGGCCAAACCGGTTGCACGAATGGAGGAAAAATTGTGACCCTGGTTTCGGCACTGCTCATTTTCGTTGCGCTGATTCTTTACATTCTCGGCCAACTCTTCCTCAAACACGCCATGGAAAGCGATCTGCGCAGTCGGCGATTTACGAAATTTTTCGGAGCAGGTCTCGCGACGATGACCTTTTCATTTTTTATTACGCTTGGATTACTCCAGCGTTTCGACCTCAGCTACCTTTACCCCTTTCAGGGATTGAGCGTGGTCATCATCAGCATCTTGGCGGCGGTGATTTTGCGGGAAAAATTAACACCGCGGCTTTTTTTTGGCGCGGCGTTGATCAGTGGTGGCGTCGTGCTGGTCTCGTTGAGTTAAGGTTGATCGTTGTAGCGGCGCTCTGTGAGCGCCGAAACCGCAGTGGGCAACCGGCGACGATCATAGACCGCCGCTACAGTGAGTTTGCTTATGCATGCGACGTCAAGGCCGGCCAAAGCACCTCGAACGCGCGCTGATTAAGCGCACGAATCCTTTCGGTCGGTGGAAAATTCAATTTTGGATGATCCATTTCCGACGCGAATCGTTGCTTCCTTCGCGCATAAGCCGGCGCAGAATAGGCGCCACAGATGTCTCCGCCCAAGATGTGAGCGTGGTGCCTCAGCGTCTCCAGTCCCCACCGAACATCATCGAGATCGAACCTGCCGCTTTCCCAATTTGTGCAGGAGTAATCCGACGCCAGACAATCCAGATCGATCGTAATGTAAATGTTCGAGCCGATCAGTTCGCTGGCGAATTTTTCAAATTGGTCCCGCCAATTTTCGCGAAAAATCGCGCCGCGGCGTTTTTGTTCACTGGGCGGGCGATCGTCCGCCCACGGATGGACCGTCAGCGTCCCGGCGCGCTCCGCTTTGCGATTGCCAAAGATTTGATGCGGCCACCAGCATTCGAAATTTCCGCAACCCCAGATCGTCACCTGCCGGACGTGCGGCAATTCCAGTGCGCGATTGACCCAGCCGCCGCAACACCAGCGCGGCGGGCGAATATCCCAGTCCGGATGATTATCGAACGAAACCAGCGTGATCAGTTCGTGGGTCTGTCGAAGCCAGAGAGCGGTCAGATGATGAAAGTCGCCCGAACCGTAAAGGACGAATTTGCCGAGATGCGGCTGAATCTGGTGATAAAATTGTTCGACTGCTCGGGGCGACGTGGAGAAACGAAGCCGCGGACCCCATTCTGTGGCATCAATCCTCGGCAAATTGTCTGCAACCTCGTGCCAGGCATTGTCGAGATCGAGATGAACCTCGCTTGCATCCATCACGGCCCCCCCATGTGTATTCCCATGCGCGCACCTTTCACGCGATGTGCGAAGCTAAGATTACATGGCACTGGAAACGCAAAAGGAAAGGTTGAGGGAAGAGGAAGCCAGACGTCGTCCTGTCGGTGTCGTGCGGGATGCATTCCGCATCTTCGCGCGAAGGTCCTCACTTATTCTCGGGAGTGCCTGGGCATTTACCATTGCTATTTTAGTTATTATCGCCTGGGGGATTACCGGTCCTACTTTCCACTTCTCCGACACCTGGCAGCTCATCATTAATACCGGCACCACTATTGTCACTTTTCTGATGGTGTTCCTTATCCAAAACACGCAGAACCGCGATTCCAAGGCGATGCAATTAAAGCTCGATGAGCTTATCCGCGCTGTAAAGGAGGCGCGCAATGAACTTCTCGATCTTGAGGAGCTTTCAGACGAAGACCTGAAGAAGCTGGAGACGCAATTTCAACGGCTTCGCAAAAAAGCCGAACATGACGGACACCAGCGCCAGCGAGTTTCAGCGACAGACGCGCGGCAAGCTTGACTTACAACGGGCAAGATGCCGTTGTCCCCACAGGCGAGACGCCCGTGCTACGGTTTTTTCGCTTCGCCAGTGCGGAGAAAAACTTTTCCGCTGGGGCAGAGGGAAAAGACTTCGCAGTTTGCGCAATCGGGTTTGCGGGCAAAACAGCGGCGGCGGCCGTGCCAGATCAGCCAATGACTCCAAAGTGTCCAATGCCGCCGCGGCACGATTTTCATCAAGTCCTGTTCGATTTTTTCGGCATCCCGATGTCTCGTTAGCTTAAAGCGCTGCGACAAACGGATGACGTGAGTATCGACCACGATTCCCTCGTTCGTCGAAAAAGCGTTGCCGAGCACGACGTTCGCCGTCTTTCGTCCGACGCCGGGCAGCGCGCATAACTCCTCCATCGCATCGGGAACCTTTCCGTCGTGTTTCGCGACAATAGCCTGGCAAGCGCCGAGAATACTTTTGGTTTTGCTTCGGAAGAAACCGGTGGAGCGAATTTCGCTCTCAAAAACAGCAGGTTTCGCCTGCGCGAAGGCTCGCGCGTCGCGATATTTTTTGAACAGCCCCGGCGTGACCATGTTCACGCGCTTATCCGTGCATTGCGCGCTTAGAATGGTTGCGATCAACAGCTGCAATGGGTTTTTAAAATCGAGTTCGCAATGGGCGTCGGGGTAAACTTTGCCGAACCGTTGGGCTAAAGCGGAAGCGCGTTCGCGCGTGGTCATTCTAACAGGAACATAGGCATTCCTGTGTGTGGGCCCAGCCAGTTTTTAGCGGCTGAAAGCCTGCTTTGGCGCACAGGCTAGAAGCCTAAGTTCCTTGGCACGATCATCGTGTTTCGAGCGACTCCGATAGAACCGGTTTGCTGCGAACGCGCGCAACCAAGATTCGCCCTCGGCGCCAAACTTGGCGGGCCCATGCAAATTCGCTCGCCAAAATTGCAAACCCGAGCGGAACAACGATGAAGGCAGGCCCAGGCAGAATGATCATGGCCAGTCCGATCAATATCACGCTGAATCCAATGGTGCCGATGAGAAATCGGCGCAATGCCGGTCGGGCGTCGAGTCCGAAGCGCGTGATCCATTTTTGAAGCCATCGATTCATGCTTAAGCGTGCGCTATTTCGCGATGAAGTTCGTCAGTCGTTGTTCGAGATGCGGCGGGACGTGAGCGGTAATCAGCGCGTTTTCGCCTTGATATTGCACCTCAAGGACATGGCCGACGCGGTGAAGTTCCGCGATCAGATTTGATTCACTCAGCGGGATCCGGAAATGCGAACGCAACCGCCAGGCACCGAGGGCCGCTTGCAAAGCTTCGACAAATTGATCGATACCTCGACCGGTCTTGGCGGAAATCGCGACGCTTCCGGGAAATCGCCGGCAATAAATCGAGGCCAGCTCCGGGTTTTCCAGCAAATCGATCTTGTTGAAAACGAGCAGCGTTTGTTTGCCAAAGGCGTCGAGTTCTTTGATCACGCTCTCGACCGCCGCCATCTGTTCATCCACCCGAGGATGACTGAGATCTGCCACGTGAATAAGGAGATCGGCTTCGCTGACTTCCTCCAGCGTAGCCTTGAACGATTCGATTAGGGTATGCGGCAGTTTGCGCAAGAACCCGACTGTATCCGTCAACAGAACGCGTTGCTTGTTAGGAAGTGTGAAACTACGTGTTGTTGGATCAAGCGTGGCGAAAAGTTTATCGACCGCTAGGACATCGGCGCCGGTCATCAAATTCAACAGAGTCGATTTCCCGGCATTGGTATAACCCACAACCGCCGCCACTGGCCACTGATGTCGCTTTCGGCCCTGCCGTTGCACACTGCGCACTTTGCGTACGCCTTCCAGCTCTCGCTCAAGGCGCGCGATCCGTTCCTGCACCCGGCGACGATCAACTTCCAACTGTGTCTCGCCCGGTCCGCGGGTTCCAATTCCACCAGTCTGGCGGGAAAGGTGATGCCACATTCTCGTTAGACGCGGCAGCAGATATTGCAATTGCGCGAGCTCAATTTGGAGCCGGCCCTCGCGACTCCGCGCCCGCTGCGCAAAAATATCGAGAATGAGCTGGGTGCGGTCCAGCACCTTGCGCGAGAAGAGATTTTCCAGGTTGCGTCCCTGCGCCGGTGAAAGCTCATCGTTGAAAATCACCGAAGTGACGCGCTGGCTTTGCACCGAGTCCCTGATCGCTTCGGCTTTTCCTTTGCCGATATAAAACGGTGCCGTCGGCTTCGGCAGTTTTTGAGTCACGGTGTCGACCACTTCAGCGCCCGCCGAGCTGGCGAGCTCGCGCAATTCCTCCATCGAATCACGCAGGTCCCATTTGGAGACGCCATCCTGCTCGAGGCCAATGAGCAACGCGCGTTCTGCTTGCCTCTTCGGTTTGGTCTCGATCATTCCTCGGCGCGACGAAACATTCGCGTGATCGCGCGGACTGCTTCCCGATGTGAAAACGGTGTCAAATTCAGCTGTGGAAAGGTAGTTTGGTGGCGAAACCAGGTCAACTGACGCTTGGCGTAGCGGCGGGTCGCCTGTTGGATTTTCACAATGCATTCCGCGCGTGAAATCCGGCCGTCAATTAAGGCGCGAATTTCCTTTAATCCCAAAGCGTTAGCTGCCGTCGGACCGATGTTCTGCAACGCTCGCACTTCTTCTTCGACTCCCTCGCGAAACATGGCGTTCACTCGCTCATTAATTCGCTGATGGAGATCGTCGCGGTCGCGCAGCAGTAGCAGGCCGCAAAACTCGTCATCCCGAGCGTCAGTCGAGGGATCCCGTTGCGTTAGATTAAAGCTTCCGCGGCGGGATCCCTCGGTCCGAGGCGGACTGGCGTTTTCGCTCGGGATGACCGAGGTGGCAGACGCGATCTCGATTGCACGAATCAGTCGACGCGGATTTTTCAAATCGGTGCGTGCCGCGAGCTGCGGATTCAAATCCCTTAGCCGCAGACCCAATTCCTCCAGGGAAAGCGCCCTTAATTCCTCGCGTAGGCTTGGATCCGGCGGTGGAAGTTCATCGAATCCGTGGGTGATTGCTCTAAGGTAAAGCCCGCTCCCGCCGGCGATGATCGCGTTCTTGCTGCGCGAACGGATATCCGCCAAGGCCGCGCACGCCAGTTCGCCAAATCTTACCGCCGACATTGTCTCGGCTAACGAGACTTGGCCAAGCAGGTGATGCCGAACCTGACGTTGTGCTTCCGAATCCGGTTTCGCCGTAAGAATATCGAGGCCGCGATAAATTTGAAAGGCATCGGCATTGACAATTTCGGCATCGAATTGTTCGGCAAGCTCGATCGCGAGCGAGGTTTTCGCGACCGCAGTGGGACCAACGACGAAGAAGGTATGGTTCACTACATGGACCGGTTATTTATCGTCCAGTCCTATCAACGCCCAACCTCTAATATTTAAAACAAAATCGGAAGACGGGCTTGAGGGCCACGTCTCCCGATTGAATCCGAATCGACAATTAGTTTCGCGAATGGTCGGTCGATTTCGCCCCGCTCACAACCAGCTTGCGGCCAAGGAACTCCTTGTCGTGAAGTTCGATCACGGCCCGCTTCGCTTCTTCCACGGTTTGCATTTGCACGAATGCGAAACCCTTCGAGCGCTGATTGTGTTTGTAGCTCACAACCTCGGCGTTTTGGACGTGGCCAACGCCGTTGAACAGCTCGAACAAGTCGCTCTCCGTGGCATCGAATGACAAGTTTCCCACATAGAGCCGCGGTGAGGTGACCTCAATCGGCTCCGGTCTACGCGGGCTACGCGCCTGCTGGCGCGATTGGGAACCATTGCGTTGTTCGCCCTTTTCGGGAGCTGCAAAAAAACCCGCGATTCTGGACCAGAATCCCTTCTTCTGTGGCGCAGCTTTGGCGTCGGACCGACGCCCCTGGCCATCGCCGCCGTGGCGGCGGGAACGACCGCGCCGGCGGCGCGACCTCCCGGACGTATAAGATTTCATGTTTATTTTTAATGAATTTCTGATGATTACTCGGGCGAAGCGCATCGAGGGATGCACGGCCAGCAGCGCGCGAACTTCGCGAGGTCCATTCAAGTCGATGAGCCCCCGCCGCCGGAAACTTCGCCTCATGTTGCCGGTCCGGCCTTAATCCAAATCGCGCGATATTCAGCCAACGAAACAGGGGACGTGCGAGCGTTCGCATCATAAGTTCCAAAATCTGAGTCGTCGGATGCGGGCGGATCAAAGCCTTGCCGGCACCGTTAACGGCTCCATTATCGACTGGCTGCAGGGGATTGCAAGCACCCGCTTATTTATTACGTGGTCCGAGCAATTTGTCCCTGACGGAGTAATAACGGGACTTGAAATACTGCTTCGGACGTTCCTGCCGGATTGGTCTGGCCCAATGGTGCAACAAACTCCGGTGCGAACTTCTCGTAGGGTACCCAAAGTGCGGCATCAGCTCTCGGCAATGCCATTCCACCCAGCCAATTTCGTCCATCGACAATTCGTCTTGCCAACTGCGCGCCCTTTCCCCGCTTACACGAGTGAATTCGCGCTCAGTCGCCGAGTTTCCTGCCCAGAATTTTCCCGCCTTTGTCGGCGTTAAGACGACATTGCGATCAAACGATATTTCCAGGAAATCGCAGACCCGTTGCATCGGCGGGGCCGGATTGGCGACCAAATCCTCGTAACGGATTACGATGCCGGAAATTTCCTTTCGTTCCGCGCGCAAGGCGAGTTGGGCGGCCTGGAGCCAGTGGGAGACGCAGTAGTAAACCGAAAACTCCCGGGTTTTCCGCGTCTTCTCGAGGGCGATCTGCGCCGCCAGGATCGCCCGCGGATCGCGCATAATGATCAGAAATTTCGTCTGCGGAAACCGCTCCAAAATCTGCGGAATGAAACGGCGATTGGCCGGCGTTTTTTCCACCCAGCGCACGATCGAGTCGAGCGGAATTCCTAGAATCTCCGCATACGTCTCCATCAACAATACCAGCAAATCTTTGTCTGCATTATTCGGGTCGAACGCAGCGGCTTCGAAGCGTTCACGGAACTGCGCTGTCGGAAAATGGCCGTAATCCGTTTTTTCCCACTCCGGCGGTCCGCCGAAAAGGACGCGGGATAGGGCTTCCTTGGTTAGATAATCAACCTGTGCCCGGCGTCCGAATTTATCGTATTTATTAAGAGCAGTCGGGAAATAGGCGGTTTCCTCGGGCAAGACGAGCAACTGCGGATGCCCGTCGAGCAGAGCGATGAGCAGAGTTGTCCCCGATTTGGCCTGACCCGCGGCAAAACATGCGCGCTGCGCAAATGGCAGGTTCATTGTTGCTGAGCCCGAAACCATTCGACGAACTTCGGCAAACCGTCGCGCAATCTCGTGGTCGGGTTGTAACCGAGGAGCCGCCGGGCTTTCGAAATATCGGCGCACGTCAGCGGCACATCACCCGGCTGTTCCGGCAACCGATTGATCTTCGCCTTTTTTCCAACCGCGGTTTCGATCGCTTCGATTAGATCCTTCAACGGCACGGTTTCGCTTTCCCCGAGATTGAAAATGTCCCACCTTGCGCCGTCGTAATCCAGCGCCGCGACTACGCCTTGAATAATGTCGTCAATATAGGTGTAATCGCGCCGAGTCGTGCCATCACCGAATTGATCGATGGACTGGCCAGCTAAAATCTTGCGAGTGAATTGATGGATCGCCAGATCGGGGCGTTGCCGCGCTCCGTAAACCGTGAAAAAACGCAGCGCCACCACCCGCAACTGGTAGAGGTGCGAAAATGTCGAACAAAGGAATTCGCCGGCTATTTTAGTGGCGGCATAAGGACTGATGGTTTGGGTAAGATGAAAATCCTCTGAAAACGGAACGTCCTTGCAGATTCCGTAAACCGACGAGCTGGATGCAAAAATAAAACGCTCTATTCCGGCCGTCCGAGCTGCGTCGAGCAAATGCAGCGTCCCATTTACATTGGTATCATAATAAAGCTGCGGCTGAGCAATGGACGGACGGACCCCGGCGCGCGCTGCCAAATGCGCGATGGCATCGAATTTCTCCCGATGAAACAGACCACGCACGGAATTGTTATCGCGCAGATCCGTCTGAAAAACCGGCGTATCATTTTTCACGGCGGCGATGTTGCCGTGTTTGATTCGCGGATCATAAAAATCGTTAAAGTCATCGAGAATCGCGACGCCATGCCCGAGAGCGAGTAGTTTCTCGACCAGATGCGAGCCGATGAATCCTGCGCCGCCGGTGACGAGAATCCGCATGGCCGCAGCTTAGTTTCGTGGGCAGGGCTTGCCAACCGAAGTCGTAGAAATGACGAATGACGGATGACGAAGCCGGAGGAAAGACGAAGTTCTAATGACGAAGGGCTTGCCCCCGGGCTTTTAATTCATCATTCGTCATTACCCGAACCAAAGATGAGACAGGTCCTGTTTTTCGTAATGATGCTTATGCTCGCTATCCTCGGGACTTTGGCCTGGAAACTTTGGCCCGAGGTCACTCGCCCCACCCATCTTGACCCAGGATTTCAAATTCCTTCGCCATTTGAACTCGCGTCGCTTCCGCTGGCGACGCGCTTTGATTTCCCCCTTGGCAGCGAGCACGGCGCCCTCACGTATAACGCTCAGCGTTTCACGGGAAACCATCATCTCGGAGATGATCTTAATGGTATCGGCGGTGAAAATTCCGATCTCGGAGATCCCATTTACGCCGTGGCGGATGGCCGCGTTCTGCTGGCACGCGACGGTGGACCCGGCTGGGGCAACGTCATCATTGTTCTGCACGCGATCGAAGGGAACGGCACACGCCGTTACGTACAATCCTATTATGGCCATTGTCAGGAAATATTGGTCCACGCTGGCGACGACGTGCACCGCGGCCAGAAAATCGCGACCGTCGGGACGGCGGGCGGCCAATATTTCGCCCATCTCCATTTTGAAATGCGCGAGTTCATCACGCCGTTTATCGGACCAGGCTATCGGGAAAATACCGCCGGCTGGCTAAATCCCAGCGAATTCATCGCTAAACATCGTGGCGCGCCAGAGGACGATGTGGGGCGGACAGAACTGACATCGCCACCTGAATCGACTCCTTGACGGGACATCCAACTCAGAGACTTGGATTTGCGAGCAACAGGTAAGCCCAATTCAGTGCCAGCAGCGCGACGGCGGAGCCGCGAACAAATTTCCGCTCGCTCGGGGTTACTTGGATAATGCGCAGGCGCGGGGCGCGCATGACGACGGCCGCAAACGCATAGACGTTGAACAGCGAAAGCGTGCAGTAACAAAGGAACGCCAGCGGGTTCCATTGCAATGCGGCCAGGAAATGCGCATGAAAAAATGCCACGGCCGACCGAGTCGCGCCACAGGTGAGGCAGGGATGGCCGGTGAGCGCGTGAAAGAGACAGATCGGCCAGGGTAGCTTCAGAGCGAGCCAGGTCGCCGCCAGCGCAAGACCGCCAGAGGAAACACTCAACCATATTACCTCATGGTCGGCCTCCCCGGGAGCGAGCGGCCGGCGAATGATCTCCACGACTCCCCCTTGTCTAATGATTATGCAACCACGCAAGGCCGCCTGCCATAAACAAAACGACGAACGGAAGGCCACAGCAGACAACGAGAAGTAGACAAATGGCCAGAACAGCGCGTCCGGTGTCGGTTTCATGCGCCCGGGCGAGGCCGATGCAATTCACCACGATGCCCCACACCGCCGCAATCATTCCGCCACAGATGGGAATTATTTGCAGAATGCCGGTGGACCCCTGTGTAAATGCCAAAACACGAAAAGTCGTTTCAAAAGGTTGTTTCGCACCGCCGACAATCATCAGGCAGAGATGAACAAGGGCGGCAAGGATAAACAATCCAATGACGATGGCCAGCGGAACAAGAATGATAAACCCGATCGAACCGATTCCCATGCCCGCCATCGCGCCGAGCGCATTTCGCTGGTCCGCAAACATTCCGAACGAGTGCAAAAGAATTGAAAACAGGAATGCCACAATCGCCCCCACGCTGCCGCCGACGACTCCATAAATGAGTGGCTCACCGAAGCCGCCGTCGCGTTTCATAACGGTGAACGCTTCCGTTGGTCGGGTCAGAACCATTTGCAGCGTTTCGATAAAGGCGGTGAAAAATCCTTTTTGCTGCCGGTCGTCCCACGGCAAACCGGAGCGCGCGCCGGCTGCTGTGACCGGAGGAATTGACCCAGGACTCGCGGCCTGCGGCGGCGGAACCGCGGCGGCGGCCGATGGAATGTCTTGCCCGAGTCCCGGAATTTGTGCCAGCGGTTGCCACGTCGCCATGCCTTCACGCCAGCCAAGATCAGTGCCAAGAAGGCGTCCGCTCCGAAGTCCAGCCCGAACATCTTCTTCCGAAAACGTACCGAGACTGTTGCCGCTGCGATTGATGTGATAGGTAGCCATGCCCTCGCCTTTTAGTTACCCGCGAGCGCAAAGTCAATGCGGCTTCGCCACGCGCCGTTACATTGTTAAAAAGTTACAAGCATTACAATACGTGGGCGCTAACGACGTTGTAACTCTTGTAACCCTTGTAACTTTCCTAACCCTTCTGCACTTTATCCAGCGCTCTCCAGCAATACCAGGCCAGCGCGGAACGATATGGCGCAAATCGCTCTCCGTGTTTTGCCATCTGCTTCGGCGTCGGCAATTTTCGCTTGCCGAAAATTTTCGCGAACCCTTTGCGCACACCGTAATCGTGCACCGGCCAGACATCCGGGCGGCCCAGATCAAAAATCAACAACATTTCTACCGTCCAACGCCCGATCCCGCGCACCTGAATCAACCGCTCGACAATTTCGTCGTCGGTCATTTTGGCCATCGCGCGCGCCGTGGGGACCGTGCCGTCGATCGTTTTCGCCGCCAGATCTTTCAGCGCCGCGACCTTACTGCGCGACAAACCGGCCGCGCGCAACGTCTCATCCGGCGTTTCAAGCACCAGGTTCGGGTCGAGAAATTTTCGTTTCGGAAAAATTGCGCGCACCCGTTTCCAAATGGTAGCAGCCGCTTTCCCGCTCAATTGCTGGTAAGCGATCGATTCGGCCAGTGCGTCAAATGCTCTTACCTTCGGGTTTGGCTCAATCTCGTAACGACTCGAACGTAAGATCAGCTCCGCTAGTCGTTTGTCGCCCGTGGAAAGATGGAGATGGGCTTGCTCATGATTCATGAGCTTAATCTAAAATGACGGATGACGGATGACGAATGACGAAATCATAAAGGAGGTTAAATCGTTGGAAAGGTTAAAACGGCAGACACCTTTTAAGGTTGTAACTCTTTTAACCTTTTTAACCCGCGATTGTCGTTATTCGTTATTCAAACTTCGTCATTAATTACTCTGATTGTCCCATCGCCATTCTTCTTGCTGGCAAACCGGTTTTCGGTTTCGTCTGCAGCATGGCAACCACTCAACTTACCTACTTCGGACACTCGGGTTTCAAGCTGCAAACACAGTCTGGGAAAGTTTTGCTGATCGATCCGTGGTTGAAAAATCCTTTGTTCAAAAAAGGCGAAGACGAACTTCGAAAACTAGATCGCGTAGATGTGATCTGCATCACCCACGGCCATTTCGATCATGTCGGTGACTCGGTGGAAATCGCCAACAAAACGAAGGCAAACCTTCTTTGCACGTTCGATCTCGCAATCGCATTACGAAATGCGCTCGGTTTTCCGGGAGAAGATTCCTCGCTCGTCGGTCACCTCGGCGGCGAAATTCATCTGCTTGATGGAGAATTGACCGCCCGTTTTGTTCCCGCGTGGCATGGCACGGCCATTATGCCAAATGAAAAGTCGCCGCCAATCTATGGTGGAACACCGAGCGGCGTTGTCTTGTCGATTCGGAACGGCCCCACCATCTATCACACGGGCGACACCGATTTATTTTCCGACATGGCCTTGGTTCCGCTCGAACGACCCATCGATTGGATGCTCGTATGCATGGGCGGGCATTTTACCATGGGACCGGCGCGTGCGGCCCGAGCTGTCGAATTGGTCAAGGCAAAATCTGTCATCCCAATTCACTTTGCAACCTTCCCAGTTCTGACAGGAACGCCCGAGATGCTGACCGACGAATTAAAAGAACTTGGTTCAAAGGCGCAGGTCCGCGCAATGAAACCGGGCGAAACTATTTCATTATCGAACTGACGCGCGATCGAACGGCCGGGCAGTTGCGAATTTCAAAGGAAAAGGGCCATGTTCAACTTTGGTAATGGCAAGACATTGATCGATCTCATTCCCGACGGTTTATCGCACACGGCGACTTCCTTCGTGGAGTCACTCAAGATCAATTCGATTAGAGAAAAATCGCGACCTGACCGCCGTGTCGTCGTGAAACGGCGAAATCTTTACGGCGAACGCGCAGCCGCTTTGATCAATTTTTACTTCCGTGCAGCCGGCATTCCCATTCGCTATGTCAGCAACGTGGGAGAATGGCGGCGATGGGAGGCGCGCTGTTTCCAGATGCTCAATGGCGATCGCTTTCGGGCAAAGGTCATCAACAGTCGGACGGTGACGCTCGACAAATTACCCGGCGATAATCTTTGGGAACACATGAATCGCGGCACGCTGACGCCGCGGATGTTAAAAGCAGCGGGCAACGAATATCGGCGCGCTCATCATTTCGAAAGCAAGGAACTAGGCTGTAGCTGGTCGCACGGTGATGCCTCAATGACTAACGTGATCTACGACGAGAAAACGAAACGGGCGCGGCTGATTGATTTCGAAATCAGACATGAAAAATCGTTGTCTGCTCGGACACGGCATGCCGATGACCTGCTTGTTTTTCTGCTCGACCTGGTGGGTAGAATTCCAACGCGGCAATGGTTGCCCTTCGCGATCTGTTTTCTGCGCGCCTACAACAATTCCGCGGTCATTCGCGAACTAAGGAAACGTCTCGTTATTCCGAACGGCCTCGCCTTAATCTGGTGGAATGTGCGAACCAATTTTACTCCGAACGCAAAAGTAACACGGAGATTTCAGGCTTTGCGTCGTGCCATCGACAAACTTGAATTGTGCCAGTCCGGCTCGGACCTTTATCACTCGCTTGCGACCGATTCTGCGCGCAACAAACGGCGGCCTTCAATCACCTGCCAGAGAACGAGAGCTGGGATACCAACGAGCAAGTCACGAAAGCGCGCCAAAAGGGATATGGCGAAGGCGGTTTCGCCGGGGATGCCAAGAAGATTGCCGATCACGAGGTAACCGCTTTCCTGCACCCCAAGCTGGCCCGGAACAGGAAAGGCCGCCGATTTCACGGTCATCGCCATGCTTTGCAGAATGACCGCATTCCAGAAAGTCGCGTGCAGGCCAAGAGCAGCTAACGCGATATAGATTTCGCCCGAGCTACCAATGAGCGACACCATGGTCACAATACAACAGGCGATAATGCCGCCTCGCCGTCCATAAAATTCGCGCACGGTTTGATCGAGTGTCTCGCCGCTCTGCACGAGTGAGCTCCACTCCTTTGATTTCACCAGACGGGTGATGATTACGCTGACAAAACGAAACATGCCGAGTCGTTGGGCAACGTAGAAGCCGGCAATGGCAAGAACTCCGAGAATGGCTCCGATCAATGTCGGACCGACCAAACTGCTTCGCCCAGTGGCGTGGACCAGCAGGATAAGACCAAGCAGGGTGAACGCAATTTGGGTAACAACGCCCAGCGTGACATCAACGATCACACTGGCCGCGGCCGCAGCCATCGGGGTGCCGGTTATGGTGGCGAGGCGCGCACGAACAATATCGCCGCCAACCGCGGCCGAAGGCACAAGGTTGCTGATGGATTCACCGATCCAGCGCATCCAGAACAAACTTTGCAGGCGTGGGCGAACTGCTTTTGGAAAGAGGACATACCAGGCAGTGGCATCGAGAAAGATCGGGATGAAATGAAACGCGGCGATGGCGACTACGGCCCAGCCTGCGGTCGCAATCGCGGCACCGACCGACATCGCCCCTTGGCGAATGAGCAGAATGGTGAAGAGCGCGGCGCCCGCGAAACCGAGCAGATAAATAGTGAGTTTGAGTTTGCCGCCCGTTTTCATGTTCGATCGAAGAATGATCGTGAACACGATCCCCGTTGGTCGCAACTAACGAAAATAAGGAACGGCCTCTTTTCGATTTTTCTGGAGAGCGCATAGCACGCGAGGGCGCGCGCGCTCCCCAGAGTTCTTAGCGCAAGACGCTAGATCTTTGCTCGACCGCGATTTCCGCTATAGCCGGGATCGGTGTTTCCGCTGCTCCACCGCCACGACTACAGGCGCTGCGGCCCAGCGTTGCCTCGGCCTCAACAAAAGCGCGCAAATCATCAGCCAAAGGGTACCGAGAAGTATCGCCGCAATCACATCACTCAGATAATGCGCCCCAAGCGCGATACGACTAAATCCAACCAGCATTACCAGCATGGCCGCGAAAAGGATGGCCAATTTTTGCCGACGTTTCGATTTTATCACTGGCAGCACAAACAGCAGCAATTGACCGTAAAGCAATGTCGCCCCGATGGTATGGCCACTGGCGAAACTGTAGCCCGACCAATCGACGAACCAGCCGTCCAGAAA
>JBKPMO010000184.1:0-18795 GCA_046732175.1 Verrucomicrobiota bacterium | reverse complement strand
CCGTCTACTTGGATAAAAAACCCGAAGGTATTAATCGCGACGCGGCCGTTCAGCTGCGTCTTACCTGGCCCGAAGACGTATCCTGGGCGAAGAATTACATAAGGAAGGTTGTATTTCTCGCCGTATTCTTTAACAAATTGCTCCTGTTTCAGCTTTCCGTAACCGTAAGCATCATATCGTTTTTGAGGCGCATTCTCCAGTGCACAGGTCTCATCCAGGATCTCGTCACGCTTCAAACTCAAATTGGAATACACGGCAAAAGAGCTGACATTCACAAAGCGCCTGGGCCGACCGTACTGGAGAAAGGCATCCATCAAATTTCGGGTAGCCAATGCCGAATTCATGAATGCACCGGCGAATGACTTTTCCATCCCGGCGGCGAGATGATAAATGATCGAAACCCCTTCGCTTGCTTTCCTACAGTCGTCCCGCAATAGAAGATCGCCCGTGACCAATTCTACGTTTCGGCCGATTTGCTCGTCGCTGAGCATTTTTTTCAGACGATCAAGGTTGCTAGAAGAGCGAACAAGACAACGAACGGTAGTGAATCCATACTCAAGAAGCTTCTCCACTACTTTTGAGCCGATAAAACCGTTGGACCCAGTAACGAGGATGTGATCACCATCCACGGCGATATATTCAGAACTCATCTCCTCGAGCGCGACTTTAGCCTTTAGGTTCTGGTGAATGCCCCCGTAACTTCGGCGACTGAATCGTTCGTTGCTCCGGGATACTGGGTTGAATCTTCTGGGGCCCTGTAGGCGCGCTGGCGCCGCCGCTTACCAACGGGTGCGGATAAGTGTATGGCTTGTAGCCAGGCATCGGGGTGTTATTGTAATAATCTCTACCTTCCTGTTGAAGTTTGTGATTGCCCGCACCAGTCTTAAAGTCTACCGACTCACCTGTAGGAGTATAGATGTCGTTCCAGGAATAACTTGCCTCTAATGCTTGATGTGGCCACGTGGCCTTCCCAGTTGCACGATTGACGGCCGGAGTTCCACTAATTGCATCACCCTGGCCTCTTCCCGGTTGGTCCAGCAAAATTAAAGGCCTCTGGATTTGATATTGATCGCCTGCTTTCCAAATAGCTCCTCCCCCCGAATCCTTGTAATAGAGTAGTTGAAGGGTGTCATTTGTGTTTGATTTGATGAAGGCGACCTGATTATCAGACAACCTTTTTGCCGCAAAATATTGCCATTGGTTTGACACCCAGTTCTTAGTAGTATCAACCAGCATATTACCGGAGCCGCTCGAAACTGTTCCGCTTGCATACACGAACGGGCTGTGTCCCGAAATGTTTGTGCCGTTTCCTTCGGTATCGTTGACATCCCAGGGACTATCGCCGGTTGCACCGCCCCATCCCTTCGGCAACGACTGACTCTTCCACTTAAAGAATGCGCGGTAGGCTTCAAGCACTAAACCGTGAGTAGGCTGAACGCCATCATAAGTATTGTTATGGGTGATCGTCACCCCGCTCCGGATTCCTCCGGTGCCGTGAGCGTAAGTGTTGTGAAAATCATTATGGTAAATTTCGCGTGCTCTTCCTCCGCGATACCGGCCACTTTCGGTTCCGTGGGTTTGCATTTCGACGTCATAACAATGGTTATGACGAAACACCCACCGCCCGCCGCGGAGGTCATCGGTATGGCCTCCACCCTCGTGGAAGCCTTTTGGTAAACTGGCAGTGATATTTTTGATATAATTATCCTCGACGAAAAAGAATTTCTCGCTTCCGAAATCTGTCGGACTTGCCCAGGAACCATCACCGTTCTGAGCAGGCTTTCCATCCGGGTATGGCCAATTCGCCATATAAAAGCTGAATGACGCCACGCGGGGGCATTCCAGGACATTATGATCCGCCACGCCATAGATAGGGCCAGTGATTGCGACATAGGGACCCTGAGCCTGCATCGGTTGGAAATGACAATGATCCAGTCGGACGGCATGGGAATTTCCTGTCAGTTGTATCGCGCCATTATTATTTCTGGTTGGTGCAAGACCTTGAAAGGTAAGTCCACTGACACGATATCTTTTGCCAAGAACTGAGATAATTTTAATAATCGGCGCGCCGCCAGGTATCCTAGCAATATCATCTTGTATAATCGTTTTATCAACGGCGGTGCCGGCAACCGGATCGGTCGAAGTCTGACCAACTAATGTTATAGGTTTATCGATAACAAGGGTGCTATTCCAGCGCGCGGTTCCAGCCGGAACCATCACAATGTCATCATCAGCGGCAGAGTTTATCGCAGTTTGAACGTCTCGCAGAGAAGGGCTTGAAGCCTTGATAGTGTTCGCCATTAGTTTTGCGTGCCAAGCCAGAATGCAAAACAGAAGCAGCGTAATGTTTTTCAACCTTATGGACTTGCAAGCACCAGACCCGATCAAGCATCGCGATTTAAGACGATCAATCGAAATGCGCAACATCGATGCGCCCCGGGAACCGCAATCCGTGTACTCTTAGATGATTGGATTGACAACGGATGTCTAATGAATTGTCCGCAGACCCGAGATTAACGAGGCGGGATCTCGCGCGCACTACAAACAGATTTGAAACTTTGTCGTGGACGGCGAATCTACGGCCAAACGCGTGAAAACCTGCTCAATTCCGTTGAATTCAGATATCGCTCACTAGCAGGCAGCGAGACTACGGAACGATCGCAAGGTTGCTAGGCGGCGCAATGTCGTTTGTCAGCGGATGCGGGTATTTATAAGGAGTGTAGGCAAAAGCGGTGTTAAAATAGTCCCGCCCTTCCACAAACGTTGGATGAGGAGCTCCTCCGGAATGAATGGTGACTTTTGACCCGTTCGCTTGTGTGTTGTTCCAGGCGTAAGACCCTTCGTTAGCCGCGCCGTTAAGCGGTTTGGGAGTCGAACAAAGGCTGCCCGCGCCTAACCCAGTCTGATCGAGAACGCGGAGCACCCTACAGATTTGGAATGGATCACCTGCATTAAACACAACTTTGGCCGTCGACCATCCAACGTTATAGATGCATGTTATGAGAGTCCTGTTCGTTCCCGAATTATAAACAGCAGAGAGAATGATGGAACCCAGCCCGGTCCTAGTATTTTGGACAGAATACCCTCCGGTATCGTAGGCGCTCAAATTTCCGGCTACATAAAATGAAGTGTCGCCGTGCGTAGAGCCGACGACTGAAGCGGTGGCGGCCGTTCCGCTTGCATATAAGCCATGGGGATCGTTCTGATCCCAAAGATTAGAGCCAGATGCTAATCCCCATGGCTCAAAATCGACTATCGTCCGGTCAGCTACAAGAGATAGAAATGCATTGTTCAAAGCTACTCCTTTATATTGGTTATCGTGAAAAAGGATGTTGCCGCTTCGCAATCCGCCGGGATTTGCAGGAGCGTCAGAGCCGCTTCGATTACAGATATTCTTATAGAATTCAATCGCCCGGGATCCCCTGTCTCGATTTCCCTCCGTTCCGTGCGTCTGAACGAAAGCGCAGTCATATAACTTGCTATAACGCACAACATACCGCGCGCCCCGTTTCGCGTCCATGTTGCCAGCATCTTTGACTAAATTGTGGACGACATTGTTTTCCATGAAGAAAAATTTGTAACTGCCCCAATGAGCATCTTCGGCCCACGAACCGTCGCCGTACTTTTTCCCGTTGTAAGTGGCCATTCCCATTACGCCGGTCTGATGGCGTTTAGTAACCGTATGCAAACAGTTATCCATTACGCCATATATCCAGCCGAAGGTATAAATCGAGGCTTGGTACAGGCTATCGAAATGACAATCACTGATTCGAACCGCCGGACAGGCGCCGGACAACTGAATGGCTGCAATCGTGCTATTTGATGTCGTATTAGGGCTACCCCTGAAGGTGAATCCCTTTATCTGGAGAAGCGGAACCGTAGGTTCCACCGTCATATCTCCGCTTATCACGTCGGCATGTATAATGGGATTACGAGGCTTCACGTCATCCAAAATAATCGTCCGATTATTATCGGTTTCGCTACTATAATCTACCGTGGTCTGTCCTAATAACGTTATAGGCTTGGTGATAACAAGGGTAGTGGTCCAGCTTGCGGTCCCAGCAGGAACGATCACTGTGTCACCATTTGCAGCGGATGCGATCGCACTCTTTACATCTACAAGAGAAGGGCTAGCCGCCGTGATATTTTTCGCTTGTGCCGCCCCAGAAACGGCCAAAAGCAGCGCGGCGAACACAGCGCTAAGCTTCCCGCCGCGAGCTTGATACGGACCGCAGGAATACGGCCGAATCGGCGAACCGAATCGGAAAGGGCAGTGCCATGCCCCAGAGTCGCCGGCCCCGTAACACCCCCGTAAATGGGGCGAGGGTCGCGCATCAGCCGGCGCTGCCGTTTGCTCAAAATCTTTATAATTTCCAAGATACCCCATAACGCTAGGTTTTTGATCGCAATATCCGTGCCAGGAAAACGTTTACCTTACGGTCCTCGTTCCGCGTAGGCAAATTCCCTCTCAGCTCTGGCAAACTGAAGAGATGGCTCCGCTGCAGAGAACTGAGTTCGAGGATAGTCGATAGCAATGATATAGAAGACCAACAGCATAGGATTGAATATGCGAAATCCTGCTTCCGTGCAATTGTAAAGCAGTACGGCCACGAGGAGGCCTAATCGATATCGCCCCCATTCAAAATTTCGGAAAAGGTCAGGGCGTATTTTCCAGTAAGCCGCTATAAGCATCGCGGTTATAATCAATAACCCTACGAGTCCGAGGTTCAAGTAAATCTCTAAGTAGCCATTGTGCGCCTCGTTTGGAACGAAAAAGAAAATTCCTTCCAGCTGCTCCAGCCTTTTTCCTAACCAGAAACTCTCAAATCCTGTCCCCAGAATGGGATTAGTGTCCATTTCGAGCAATCGCGCCCAGAGGATTGTTCTTCCCGAAAGGGTGGCGTTTCTCCCTAGCGCCTCAGAAAAATGTCCTGCTATACCAAAGGCCAGCTCTGCTGCGACAATCAAGCCTATCCCCGCTAGGATGTAGGTTCCAATAAACTTTTTATTAACCCAACGCGTGCCGAGGAGCACCATCACGATTATCCCCACAAACAAACAGATGAGGGATGTGGCGCTGTGTGCCTTGCGAAGCAGCCAGACAATCATGAGCAAGAATAGGGCAATTAGCCGGAGCTCGTTTCGTCGGTGAGTGCTCCGCTTAGTTCGCCAAATTTGCAGCAAATACCAGAAGAAAAAGTAACCAAAAATCAGACAATCTGCACCCAATTCGTTCTTACCTGTGGCGATGCCGACCCGCTGCTGAGCACCGGTCCACGGATCGTAGCGCACCCCCAAATGGAGATAGTATTTGATGAAGAGAACGGAAACCGGGATAACCACGTATGCACATCGTTTCATTAATTGTATCACGGCTTCTTCCAGATTCGGCTCCGTTAGGAGGATCAGTGCCATGATCGGATGCCCAAAGATCTTGATCCAGCGCTTGAAACTAATGAATGGAAAATCAGACCAGAGGATCGAAATAAAACAGTAGACCACAAAAATAATGATCCAAGCGTTATTCCGAACAATCTCTGAAAGACGAACCTGCCTGGTAAGAAGGATACAAAAACCTATTACAAGGAGTGTGAGGTAAAAACAGGCATCCAGCGGACTCCCCTCTTCCACGGAAACGGCGCCACTTGCGCGCAAGCCAAAAATATTGAGCCACTGTGTGAACGACCTTGAGCAAACGAGGGTCAGCCAGAGAACTGGAAGCCAAAGGGCACCGCTGACATTCGGTCTTTGCCGAACTTCCCGCCGAAAAAGGAAGGCGATGAAGCCGAGCATGAGAAGCAGTGCGACTTGTGGTGGCAGGTGGACCCCAAGGAACGCAAGGTGCGGCTCGATCGAAATCATGTGTTGCAGGTTCCCAGTCGTTACAGCAATGGGCAGATCAAATCGGGGCAGAGTTGGAAACGATGCGGAGCAGGATTGGAATCAAACCAATGCATAGCCGCCGATTTCAAGGCGTTGCAGTGCGGCCCAAAACTCGTCGCTCATTAGATATTCCGATTCCGTCGCATCTATAGGATGCGTCATCAACTCAGTGATGCTTGATTCCGCCAAGGCTGTCATTTGAGTCAGCTTTCTCTGTTGAATGCATTGGGTCAGATCAAAAAAATAGTCCGGAAGCCGGTACCTTCGCGCTAAGCAGCGATCAACAAGCGAGCGATAGGTTCGATTTGCGATGCCTTTCTCGCCAGGCCAAAAAGAAAAGTTACGGCGCATTTTCGTGCCTGCTGGAATGAGGTCGCTGAGAAGAAGATTGGCGCAAAGATGCATGTGATGATGTCCGTCGATATGCGACGGCGGTTTCTCAAATAGGCGCGCGAACTCCTCGGCCTGTGCTTTGTATGAGTAGGCGAATTCCTTCCGGAGAAAAGGGTTGTACAAAAGCTGCGCGTATCTGTTTCCCGTCAGAAAGCGGATAATTCTGTCGTGATAACTTCCAAGCAATTCAGGGTAGTTATTAGCCGTTAATTTTTCGGTAAAGTTAAGATGCAATCCGACATCGAGTTCATTTTCTTTTGCCAACTCCGCCGCGCGCTCGGAATCCTCCATGAACATCATTGCGCTGGCAGACGTAATCCTTGCCGCCTTGTAACATCTTAGGGCAGCATCGGTTTCCGCGGCCGACCGACCCCAATCGTCAGCATTGATGATAAGCATCCAATAGCGCAACCGGACTGAATGGTCTCTCCAAAAGGATCGCGACCGCACTTAGCTCCTTGGCCTGTTTAATGGTCAGGTGGAATGGACCGTGTGCTCAAGAAGATATGGCGGTCGTGCCCGACAGGAGGCCGTCTATCCAAAAATTGAAGGACAATGGCTTCGGATCAAAATGACGACGCGGTTATTTGTCGGCCAGCAGCGATTCATATGCAGTCAGCAGGTTCAGGCCGACCTTATTCCACTGCAATTCTTGCTCAACTCGCTGACGACCATAAGTTCCCATTTTCTTTCGAAGCTCAGGTTGTTCCATCAATTGAACGATCGTTTGCGCGAATTCGGCTTCGCCATTTGGCTTAACATACATAGCAGCCTCTCCGGCCGAAAACCGCGTTTCTTTGAGGTCGAAAGAAACAATCGGTTTTGCATATGCCATGTATTCCATGACTTTGATCCAAGTGGAGACATCGTTCAACGGACTGGAAGGATCGGGATCAACGCAAATATCCGCAGCCGCGAGGTTCGCCTGTAAATCTTCATCAGAGACAAACCCGGTCAATTCGACGCAACCATTCAGTTGCAGCGTCCCAGCGAGGTCGCGTAAATCTTGCAACGAGTCACCCGACCCCATAATGACGCAATGGAAATCCGAGCGCTTCAAATCGTGTAACAAGTAGCGCAAAGACCGAAGAAGATAATCGACACCGTCCTGAGGATTAAGACTGCCCACGTAGCAGAGGATGCACTTGCTCATCGCCTTCAAACGGGGTGAAGGCGGAGCTGGAGACATGCGTAATTGATCGGGGCCATTTCTGACAATGAAGATTGTTCGCGGGTCTTTCTTCGCCCTCCTTATCTGCACCTGTTTATAGGATTCGTTCGTGGCAATCGTGACGTCCGCTAGCTTGAGGCTGCACCATTCAAACATCCTTAATAGTCGTGTGAAAAAACCTTCTCCAGTTCTATAACGAGAGCGGTAGAGTTCCGGACAAAGATCATGATGATCGAACACGAATTTTTTTCCCAAGAGCTTGAAAGGTAGAGCTACGAAAAACAACGTATCGGGAGGATTGTGAGCGTGAATCACGTCAAAACCGTACCGCCCAAAGATGTAAGTGCTAACGACTAAACAAGCGGCCGTGAAGTAGCAGTATTCCACAAAATAGCCAAGAGAAGATCTCAATTTCAGGAAACTCAAACCAGTTCGACTAAGGTTTGCAGACGACGTTTTCTTAAAAAGTTCCAACTTTGGGACGCGATAGACCTGAATACCATTTACTACCTCGGTTAAGGCCTGGTCTTTTTCTCGAAGCGCGATCACTGAGACATGATAGCCGGCCTCCGTGAGCAGAACCGCCTCGTTCTTGACCCGGGTATCCTGCGGAAAATGGTTCTCCACCATCATCAGGATTCTGACCGGAGTTGCTTTCATGATCCGATGGCTTGTCCTATCCGGATGTTACCAACAGATGCCTTCATAATTAGCCGGCCCATTTATCAGATCGGGATACAGCCGAACGAGATCAATTACCATTTTTGAATCCCCGTGTTTGGCGATTGCGTCGTGAATTCGGCGATTTTTCTTGCTGACAACAACAACATCACTGGCTTCGATAGCTTCTCTGGGAGATGAAACCATCAATGACGAAATATGAGGTATCGTCTCCTCGATATAGCGTTTGTTCGCTCCTACGAGTTTGGCCAGGCCAACTTCCTCATCGTAAATGGCTACTTTGTGTCCTTTACCAATAAGGGTCTCGATTAACATCACGATCGGGCTCTCGCGCATATCATCCGAGCCCGTTTTAAAACTTAGCCCCAATACTCCGATCCGATTTTTGCCTGTTCGGCGAACTAGATTGAACGCTAGTTCAATCTGTTTGCGATTGTTTTCGAGAAGAGAATTTAGCATCGGCAATTCGACGTCCATTTGTTTCGCCTTATGGAGAATGGCGCGCAGATCCTTTGGTAGACAAGAACCGCCGAAAGCAAATCCCGGCTTCAGATAATAGGAAGAGATATTCAGCTTGGTGTCTTTGCAAAAGATCTCCATTACCTTGTGGCTATCAATACCGATGCGCTTACTCAGGTTGCCAATCTCGTTCGCAAAACATACTTTCACGGCGTGAAATGAATTACAGGCGTACTTGATCATTTCAGCCACCGGTATGGGTGTTCGCTCGATGGGACATTCTAAGTTAGAGTAGATAGCCGCAACCTGCTCGGCAGAACGGTCGTCACGGGCGCCGATTATGGTAAAGGGCGGGTGACGAAAATCGTCGATAGCGGTGGTTTCACGCATGAATTCCGGATTCATGCAGATACCGAAATCTTTTCCGGCTCGCTTACCGGATCTCTGCTCAAGCAAGGGCAAAATAATATTCTCCACTGTTCCTGGCAGCACCGTACTGCGGATGACCACTACATGGAATTTGTCCGCCCTTCGCAACAATTCGCCGATTTGTTCGATAACCCTCTCTACTTGCCCGAGGCCCAGGCTCCCGTTTTCATTGCTGGGTGTTCCAACGCAGACCAGTGAAATATCCCCTAATTTCTCCACCTCCCTAAGAGCTTGCAGACGCCCGGCGTCAACTCCTCGGCCGATCAGGTCCTTCAAACCGGGTTCAATGATCGGGCTTCTTCCTGAGTTAATAAGGGACAACTTGGTCTGTTGCAAATCCACGCCGGTGACGACGTGTCCCATCTCAGCCAAACAAGCTGCTGTCACGGAGCCTACGTACCCCATTCCGAAAACTGTGATATTCATCGGAGAAGTCGTTACGATCTAGGGCTCGCTAGCGTTGGAAGCCTTCGTCGCATCAGCAAACAATCGGGCCACTTTCCTTGGTGTGGTGTTCCAGAAAACTCCTTCGTAACGCTCCCTCACGTAATCAAGAAGCGCCTTGTAATGAGTAGATGGATATTCCATTGCCTTGGGAGTAGTTCCATCCAAGCACAAATAATCGGGATGCACGTTGACGAGCGCCATCCCTCCGTGCTTGGCAATCCAGTCGATTTTCCGAAGCCAGATTTCCGGTGTCTGCTCCCGCAGCAATAGAAAAAGCGTAAAATCCTGAGGAAGCGTGTATGGCAGCTCAACGTAACCGGTACGAAGTCTGCCGGAAGTCGAGCGTGGCGAGTGGTTCGTCCCGTGTGGATTGGCTTCTGGCTTCCGCGCCACAGGCGCAGGCACCCAGAAGGGAAAGATTGTATGGCGCCCTTCTGGCTGTGGCTCGAATGGATCGGTATCGAAAGTGGAGGCATCATATTGAATATCGAGCTCGTGCAGCCAGTCCAGCTTGTGGAGCATAAAACCTGATCTAAATCCCGCGGCATTCCAATCGCGGAGATAGCGGTTAATCCTCGCCGCCTTGTGGCTAAAATCCCGTCGCGATAGAAACAGTCGACCATCGTGTTTAAGATCGTGTATCCCTACTTCAAATCCGTTACTGACCAATTCATCTCTTAATTCTGCGGGAACGTTATAGTCTCCCTCTGGAATGAAATTGAATGAGGAGCGAAACCCCCGTTTCTGCTCGAGTCGCATTAGCTCGCGGCATTTATCCAAACCCTCTCTACCTTCAACGTCGTGCGTCAATACTAGGGCGAATTGCTTTCCGTCCGGCCATCCAAGCCAATGATTCGGCCCGCGTTCCGAGCACGGCATGATCGGCCAAACATCGCGGACCTGCTCCCGTTTGCGAACAGCAAACCATCGGCGAATTCCAAGCCGGATGGATCGAGGAACGAACGGCTTAAGGCCGTAGTAAATTCTATGCCGTAGCATCAAGGTGCAGAACAGAAACGCCCATCACAAGCGCATGAGCGAACTGGAAGTGCGGACAAAGATGGATCTCGAATTACACTTCTTTCGGTTGGCCAGCTGAGAAGCCAAACGTTGAAGACGTTAAACTTCAGCTTCCAGCCTTCTCGGAAGATAAGACCGGACCTTATTGAGCACGATCGAGACATCTGCCCGTGCGCCAACGAGCTCGCGGTATCCGCGTTTTACCACATCACGATTCGTCTTTTCAGCTTCTACTACGAGCAGAACCTTATCCATCAGCGCTGCCAGACCGACGGTCGGACTGGTTTGATTAAGGGGCGGCATATCGAAAATAATGTAGTCGAAGTCGCTGGCCTTGAGATTTGGAACAAGAGAGAAGAATTTCTTGAGTCCAAGTTGGGTAGATTTATTCCCGGCCTGCGAGATCGTTGCCAGGTAAAGGTTGTCGGCAGCCGAAGTTATCGCTGCCTCAGGCTTGATCGCAGTAGTAAGGGCCGCAGCGGGGCGACCGGCAAAGAATGGATGAACTTGCCCATTGGTCGCATTCACGTCCACAAGGAGAACTTTACCCTCACCCGTTTCCGAGAGGGCGGCAGCTACTCCGGCCGCAAGAGTTGAGGTTCCGGCGCCTTCGCTAAAGCCAGTAACGCCTACCAACTTTGGCTTATGTGTGACTCCGTGTAGCTCGAAGTATAAGCCCAGCCGGTCTCGTATCGCTTCGGAAAAGGGACGAATGAAGTGCTCAACTTCCCATGGAGCGAGATTGGCCTTGCTTGTGTCCGTCATCTCCTTACCAGTGTCTTTATTTTTCCAGCGCAATCGCAGTCGGCCATTGGCGGCTTGATCAGGAATTGAAAGCATCACGGGGGAATGTAGCTGCAACTCGATTTCCGAACGGCGTTTGTAACTGTGGCTGAAAACCAACTCGAAGAGCAAAGCGATACCGAACCCCAAACCGAGTCCGCCGCCGGCCAATACCAGGGCAATCTTATTGCGAGTCTTTGTCACTAGTGCCGGAGGAGAAGGTCGCTGGATCGGGCTGATGTTGGGCATCTTGGATGGATCAAGCGCTTCATCAGCCTGCGCCTTTTGCAGAGTTGCGGAATAGTATTTGTAGTTTTGTTCTTCCAAATCCTTTGTCCGCTCAAGGCTCGCGATTTGCGGTCCGATATCGGACAACTGCTTCATCCGCTCCAGCAGTTCGGCCCTCTGCCGGCGTAAATCATCGACCTTTGATTTCATCCCGGCAAGGCGTGCGCGCTCGACTCTGATGTCCATTTTATCCGCTGCGCCTTTTTGCAGGGTTGTAAGCTCGGGATATTTGTTTTCCAAGTTGCGTTTTTGATTCTCCAAATCGTCAATATGGTTCTGGTTCATCTTAACCAGGGGATTTTGGTCGGTATACTTGGCGGTCATTTCCAGCTGAGTCTCGCGCAAATGGTTGAGGTTCGCTACCAGCGCCTGGTACTCCCCGATCTCCTTGTTCGGTGCTGATTGCTTTGTTGGCGCCGGAGTGGCGTCCTTCGAATCACTTTTGGTCTTGTTTGTCTCGTTGAGGTCTACTGGAGTTTCTCCTTGTTCGACCTGTTTCACTCTGGCTGCTACTTCAGCCAGTTCGCTCTCCGCGGTTCTTAACTGATCGTCCAAATGGGTGGCCTGCAAGCTAAGGTTTGACGTACTATCCTGAAGCGACATTACTCCCGTCTTAGCTTTCAACGTCTTGAGTGCGTCCTCCGTCTGGTTAAGCCGGGCGCGGATCTGATCAGTTTGCTGGCTGACAAAGTCAAACGCGCCGGCCGACCTGTGCACTTCGAGGTGTTTGGTAAAATAACGATTGACCAATTCGTTCAGCACGGCAGTAGCGACTTCCGGTTTGTTATTTACGTAGGCAACTCCAATGATGTTGCTTCCCTTGGCAGTAGTAGTAGACAGGCCGGAATTAATTGCTCCGGCAGCCGCCACGACCGAGGGCGATTTGGAATTGGGAAGCACGCGATTGGGTCCCAACGCCTCCGCGACCTGGACGGACAGGTCCCAGCTTGTTATAATGGAAACCTCCGCTGCGATTATCCCGTCGGTGGTAAGGCCGCCGCTTCCACGTTGACCAGAGACAGCGTCGACCGGATCGTAACCGCTTCTTTCGAGCACATACCGAACGAGCAATCGCGCGTCCGACTCATAGACTGTCGGGTATAGGAAGTAAACGGCAGCGGCTGCAATAATGCCGAGGAGTGTGAAGCCCAGAATTGTTCGCTTCCATTTAAAGATAGCGATTAGGACACTGGTTAAGTTGAAATTAGAATGTTCAGGTTCGGTTCGATTTTCAGGCATACAATTATGGGAGGAATAGCATCAATCGAGATGCGGATATATCATAGCACCAGCCAGTCGATTAAGCGAGGCTGGCAAGGCGCGAAAAACATGCTTGCGAAATCCGGAGCCCGCGGGGTGCGCATCTTTCCAAGAGCCACTCCCCATTTCAAAACAAGCATATCGAATTTCTTCTTCCGTTGCGCCCCACGAAAGCTTAAAGCGCCGGAGACCTTCGTTTTCTTTTTCCGTCCGGCCAAAATGCAAGATCTCGGCACCTGTGTCTGCCAAATTCTTTATCCCTTCGGACATAGCGAGGTTATTGGCACGAAGTTCCTGCAATCTTTCATCAGAGGCGCCAAATTTATAGATCGCGTGTCGCCCAAACCTGAAGAATATGGCCGCAGCAAGAGGACGTTTCTGACCTTCGACGATCACAATAAATCCATGACCGGCGCCAATTAGATGCCGTTGAATATTAACAAAAAACGACTGCGGCTGCGGCGGGACTCCGTGCCGGCGGCGCGTCCGAACATGCAGCTTGTAAAACGTTGCCATAGCATCCTCGCCAGATTGGAGGCTGACGGATAATCCGCTCCGTTCCGCTTTCCGCAGTGCTCGTTTAACCGAGCTCGAGAAATTCGAGATTAGTGCATCCCGCCCGATTTTCAAATCAAGAAAGTGACCGTAGTACGATTCGGAAGCTGCCGCAGCCGGAATTGTCGAATGGCTGCGGATCTCAAAGTAGCTCCACCGTCGCTCTCGTGCAATCTGCTGGAGTTTTTGGCTTAGAAGCTCACCGGGGAAACTGCTAAAGAGAAGCGGCGCACAGTAGTCGCTAAATGGCAGACAAACCCCGCGCGCCCTTGTCAGCACACTTTTGACTTCCATGATGGGAACAAGAGCTTGGAGATTGCCGTTTAACGACATTTGGGCGTAGCACGGTCGATGGCCGTAGGTATCAACCAAGACGCGTGCCCAGGCCGTCGAATGAAAGATAGTCGCATCACGATGCATCGTGATCGTCTTCTCCCAGCTATCTTCGGCCAATGGATTCACGAGCTCAGCACTTAGCGAATGCCCAGCTAGTTCTGTTTTCACGCCTTCTTCGTCCGACCGCGGTAAAGAGTGGAGCATCGGCGCGACCAAAGTCGACGCCGTTGCTGCCGGATCTTTCACTTTACTAACGGCTGTCACGCCATTACTCCAGAATTAACAATTTCTGTGACTGTCTCGATCACGTAGTCGACCTGTGCTCCGGCAAGTTCAGGGAACATCGGCAGGGACAAAAACTCTTGCGCAATCTGCTCCGAGACCGGGAACGCGCCGCGTTCATACCCCAGACTGAGGTAAGCCTGCTGGAGATGAACTGGGACAGGATAGTGGACGCCGCATCCGATCCCCTTGGCTTCCAACTGCCGCATTACTTCGTCTCGATCCGGCACGCGAATGGCATACACATGATAGACGTGGCAAGCGTATGCAGCTTCGAATGGAGTGACGATTTCTTCGACCGCGTTAAAGGCGGCAGTATAGCGAGCGGCATGGGCACGGCGTAGCTCATTCCCGTGCCCGAGATGTTTCAATTTGATTGCAAGACATGCACCTTGAATCGCATCCATCCGGCAATTCCAACCGACCACCGTGTGATGGTATTTCCGTGCCTGACCGTGATCGCGCAAGATCCGAATCTTGTCGGCAAGTTCGAGATTATTTGTGACAACGGCACCTGCCTCGCCCAGCGCGCCGAGATTTTTTCCAGGATAAAAGCTGAAGCATCCGATTTCGCCGATTGAACCAGCTCGTCGCCCTTTGTACTCAGCGCCATGGGCTTGGGCGGCGTCTTCGATAACCGGAATGCCATGCTGCCGGCCGAACTTCAGGATCGGATCCATATCGGCAGTTTGACCAAAGAGATGGACGGGAACGATCGCTTTCGTTCGGCTCGTTAAAGCCCGAGCAAGCCCTTCGGGAGCCATCGTATAAGTCCGTTCGTCGACATCGACAAAGACTGGCTTTGCACCGCAATAGGTGATCGCTTCTGCTGTTGCCATGAACGTACTCGGCACCGTGATAACTTCATCGCCGGGGCCGACTCCGCAGGCCAGCAACGCCAGCCAGACTGCCTCCGTTCCGCTCCCCAACCCAACGGCGTAATCGCATTTGCAAAAGCCAGCAAAAGCCTCCTCAAAATCGGCAACTGCCGGTCCCCCAGCAAAGATTCCGTTGTCGATCACGTCGGCAATGGCGCTTTTGAAATGACCGCGGAGAGGAGCGTGATGGGCCTTAAGATCTAAGAAGGGGACTCTCATTGATGGAGGGAATTTGATTGTTAAGCAGACGGGCCGGGTTTCCGGCTACAGTGGCATTCGAGGGAACGTCTTTTGTCACAACGCTACCAGCGCCCACGATGGCGTTTTCGCCGACCGTAATGCCGCCAAGTAAGGTTACGCCAGAACCGATCGAGGCGCCGCGTTTAACAACCGTAGCTTCGCAACTCCAATCCTCTTCGGTCTTCAAATCGCCATTGCGTTTGGTTGCGCGCGGGTACTTGTCGTTTATAAAGGTGACGCTATGCCCGATGAAGACGTTGTCTTCCACAGTCACACCTTCACAAATAAAAGTATGACTCGAAATCTTGCAGCGCGCGCCGATTCTGGCGTTTTTCTGGATCTCGACAAAAGAGCCGATTTTGGTTTCGTCGCCAATCTCACAGCCATAGAGATTGACAAAGCCAAAGATGCGCACATCGCGTCCGAGCTTTACGTCTGGCGCGATTAGTTGGTGGGCCCTCGGGGCGTCGCTCATACGGCCAAAGGCCCGACCTGAACGGCTCCGCGACTTTGCTTCGGGCGCGGAGGCACGATGCCATCGTCGCGCTTGCGCTGGAAATTTACTGGCGCGCCGTTGGCTTTGAGCGAAGCGGTCGCCGCTTCCAGAATGGTAACCAGCTCCAAGCCGGAGCGGCCACCGGTTGTCGGTTCCATTCCACTTTCGATGCAGTCGATGAAGTGCTGGCACTCTACCTTCAGAGGTTCCTCTTGTTGAATGTGAGGAATGTAGCTGTCTCCGTAATGATAGGAGTAATGGAACTCAGCAAAGGTATCGTAATGCGGGGGGCGATCGACGCGAACATCGTAAATTCGAATTTTTTCCAGCGGTTGCAGATCATCGTAAACGATCATGCGCCGTGTTCCAACAATGGTCATTTCCCGGACTTTGCGCGGCTCGAGCCAACTGCTTTGGATGGTTGCGAATTTCTTGTTGCGAAAAGAAAGCGAGAGATTGGTAACGTCCTCGACACCCGACGTGACATGCGCATTCCCCTGGCAGTTCAGGGTCAGGGGCAATTCGCCAAGGATGTGAAGGATGATAGAAATATCGTGTGGCGCGAGGTCCCAAACCACGTTGATGTCCTTCTGAAACAATCCGAGGTTGAGGCGACGGGAGTTGATGTAGCGAATGTCGCCAATGTCGCCGGCGTTGATGATGTCGCAGATTTTGCGGACGGAAGATGAATAAAGGAAGGTGTGACCGCTCATTAGAACGACACCTTTTTCGTCCGCGATCTCGATCAACTCTTCACATTCTGCCGAAGACGCGGCGAGCGGTTTTTCTACCAGCGTGTGCTTGCCAGCGAGCAGGCTCGCTTTGGCCAGGCTGTAATGATAGGCCACCGGAGTAGCGATGGCGAGAGCATGGACATTGGGGTCGTTGATTAGAGTAGCAGCGTCGGTGTGGGCATCCATGTCCGAGTAAAGCGTTCGCAGATGGCGCAATCGGCTCTCGTTGACGTCACAAATCGCCTTGAGCCGGCAACTGGTAAGCGCCTTGAAATTGCGGACGAGGTTCGGGCCCCAGTAACCACACCCGATTACCCCAACATTAATGGGTGATGACATTTTTCGACGATTAAGTCTTTACCGGCGGAGTGGGTTGAGCACCAGAACGAGCCAACGGTTGCACAGAATCGGAAAACTGACCGAGGATCGCGGGCAGAGTTCGCACGATAATCTTGAGATCCAAGGAAATGGAAATGTTACGCGAGTAAAATATATCCATCTCGATCATCTCGCGAAACGTTGTTCGGTTCTTGCCATTCACTTGCCAAAGTCCGGTCAAACCAGGCAGCGCGTTAACGCGGGCGCGTTGTTCTGGCGCATAACGTTCGAATTCCAGAACGGTACAGGGTCGTGGTCCGACCAGACTCATTTCTCCCTTCAACACATTGAAGATTTGTGGCAATTCGTCGAGGCCTGTTGCTCTCAAAAACTTCCCGCCAATGATGAGACGCGGATCTCCCGTGGCGTCGAGTTTAATCATCGGACGGTCGCTAATAATCAAATGCTCCAAGTACGCCTCGTGCACGTGAGTTTCTGCGTTTACTTTCATGGTACGGAATTTTACAAGCATGAAACGGCGTCCCTTGAATCCGATGCGCGGTTGACGGTAAAAGATTGGACCTGGTGACGTCACGGCAACCCACAGCGCGACCAAAGTCATGATCGGCAGCCAGAGTGGGAACAGCAGCGCGACGATGAAAAGATCGAGCAGGCGCTTCCATGTCGGCAAGGCGGCTGCGAATTCTTTAGACGAGTATGGTTGGGCCCAAGGGGCACCCTCAGACTCGCCGCGATGAACTCGTGCTACTTCGGTCACAAGATGATGCAGAAGTTCGGTCATTTCGGCTGATTCCGCGGCCTCCGGAGGCGCGGCGCGATGGGCTCGTCGCTTAGGATTTGTCGTTCGACGTTCGGTTGTCCTACCATCCATGATTTAATTGGTTTTGCTGTGGTAACGCTCCGCGGGATTGAGACACGCTGCCGCCCCTGGTTGCTGGCAATTAATTTCTAACCAGAACCTTCCCCACACTAATAGTCGCGGTCACTCTCCCACGCGGACACGCTATAATTTCCACGCTTACTAGAGCTACAACTTTAACAAGTTTTCGTCAACTCTATTCGCTCTTATTTTTAAAGGTTTTTATGCTGCCTAAAATCAGTAGTCTTCTCCCCTGTTGCGATTAAACTGCTACTTTTCCTATCGGTTGCGCGCCATCTCAGCGGCCCCGTTATCGCTCTCCTAGCAAAAATCATCCCACGCTCCAAAAAATCCCCCGCCACATCTGGACATTACTTTGAATTCGTTGCCCACGGCTCGCCCTAATATTCACAGGGGCGCACATACCACAACTCGCCATCGGCAGACTTTTCGCGCCTCGCGTTCCGGCCACCCCTTTCATCTCCACATAACAGAAAACGAGGCCGTCTCGAATTCTGGTCGTCCCCATTCTGACAGTAAATTTCCGCCAGCCCTCCTGGGCCGCCGAAATGCCTCGATCCGGGCCGCGTTTCGATAATGTACCATTTTCTCTTCAATTCGACCGACGCTGCGGGCGCAAAAAAAAATTGAGCCGCGCTGCGGGATGGGCCCGCTGGCGCGGCTCGGGGTATGGCTACTACTTTCTACTGCGGAAGTTTTGTTTGAGTAGAATCGAAAAATTAAACCCAGCTGCTCCTTTCCAGGCCGCGCGGCGGGTTGAAAACCGCCACGCGGCACTGGTGAAGGGATTACTGCCTCTGCGTAGGACCCTTGATGCCGGTGTAGCCGCCTTTGGCATCTTTAGTCGGCTTGAGGTCACGCACATTAACTTTCTTTTTCTTCTGTTCGCTCATATTGCCTTTCTTAGTTGTGTTTTTGGTTTTGGGTTGTGTCAGTCGCGCCGAATAGTTGCCGTCCCCCTACGACCTTCTCGTCTGGGATTAGGTCGTCCAAACGGATCAGCTTCTCTTTCGAACGCTTCTGCCGTTGAGCTCCACGCTCCCCAGAATCTGCGTCCTTCTTTTCCTTCGACGAACTCACAGGGGTCCTATTAACACCAAGCATGCCATGCGATTTTTGCATGCCACTTCTTTCTGGGTTACCGGAAAGGGTTGGGACTTTAAGTTGTTCCTGAATAGAATCTTATTTTCTTTAAGTCCGTTAGTTAAAATTCTACGTCACCCCGTTTCGCCACCTTGGGA
>JBKPMO010000183.1:0-8057 GCA_046732175.1 Verrucomicrobiota bacterium | reverse complement strand
GGCCGAGGCAGTCAACCTTGCGCGACAAACACTCGAGCTACTGCCACCAGAGAAAGACGCCGTCCTTGGTTCGGGCAATCTGGCAGGCTTAACTGAAATTCAGGCGCAGGCTGGCGCCGCCAAAGAAGCTGTCGATAACTTGCGTCGGCTTCTCTCGATCCCGGCTGGCGAGACGGTTTCGATCGCGCGCCTCAAGATCGACCCAGTCTGGGACCCGATCCGTAACGATCCCGGCTTTCAACAACTGCTCAGGACGGAGGAACACATAGGCCCGTGAGATCTAAGCGGCCGTGACACTGGCATATGTTCCAACACGTCACTGTCCTTGTCTCATTTATCTTCGCCATCGCGCTGACGCATGTCTTCTCGAGCGCGTCGCAATTACTACTGGCTCGCGACCGCGTGCGCTTCTCTGCCCTGCTTGCGGTATCGATGGTGAACGCCGCGCTCGGAGTCATCATCAACTGGCTTGGGGCTTTGGGAGCTCCAGAACATCAAACATTGGTCGCTCGGTGAGGTGCTGCTTCAGCTGGGCTGGGTAGTCCCGAACTACTTTAGCTGTTCACTCGTCGCCATGCCTGTCAGCGAGAGCGGACCGCTCGACATGTCGGCCTTCTTCGAGCGACAGCGTCGGGTTATTTTCTCTGCCACCATCGCGCTATCCGTAATGGGAGGGCTCGCGACCTACCTCGACCGCAATAACTTTGAAGGATGGAAACCCAATGAATGGATCGGTGCGGAGGTGGTTGGGTTGTCCCTCGCGGTTTTTGCGATACTGGCTGGTTGGGGAAGCCGCGCTGGCTGCAATGGATCGATGTCGGCGGCATGTTCGTTCAGAACATTTGGTTTTTTGTTTTCTACACGCTCGGTTCCTAGCCGCACCTAACTGCTGACCTCGTTGCACGGCGATCCGCGCTTCGAAAGCGCTGGAGAGAAAATTGTTCCGGCGCGCGAGTTCAAAGCGAGCTCGAAATAGATTCGTTACGCTTCCGACTTTCAGGTAAAACGCAGCTGAAAGAATGAGGTAGAGGCGTTTTGCGCTCGCGCGTAAGCTAGTCGGAGCATGGCTGAAAGCGGAAAACAAACGACTCATTTGGAAACCGCGCATGTCCTGTTCATAGACGTGGTCGGTTACTCTAAGTTGCTCGTGAACGAACAGCGCGAGGTTTTGCAGCAACTTAATGACGTCGTGCGCAACTCGCCGCAGTTTGGAAAAAGCAATGCAGCCGGAAAACTGATCCGCATTCCGAGTGGTGACGGCATGGCGCTGGTATTTTTCCAAAGCCCGGAGGAACCGGTGCACTGCGCAATGGAGATCGCCAGAGCGCTCAAAAACCATCCTCAAGTTCCCGTGCGCATGGGTGTGCATAGCGGTCCGGTTAATCAAGTGACTGATGTAGATGACCGCGTGAATGTCGCCGGGGTGGGAATCAACTTTGCGCAGCGGGTGATGGATTGCGGCGATGCCGGTCATATCCTTCTTTCAAAACGGGTCGCCGATGATCTGGCACAAGATCGTTTATGGCAGCCGCTGCTGCACGAGCTAGGCGAAATTGAGGTGAAACACGGCGTGAAGCTTGGGATTGTAAACCTTTACAACGCGGAACTCGGTAATCCGCACCCGCCCCGTAGATTATCTAGTCAGGAAGTGCCAGGCAAAGAAGCGTTCGCTTTATCGGCTTCGGCTCCTGACGTGCCCGAGAGAAGTATCGCCGTTCTCGCCTTCGTTAACATGAGCAACGATCCGGAGAACGAATTTTTCAGTGATGGCATTGCCGAAGAAATCATCAATGCTCTAACAAAAATCAAAGCGCTTCGAGTAGCGGCTCGGACATCGTCATTTGCTTTCAAGGGAAAGAACGAGGACATCGGCGAAGTCGGACGGAAACTGAAGGTCCAAACTGTGCTCGAAGGCAGCGTGCGTAAAGCGGGCAATAGGCTGCGTGTGAGCGCGCAGCTCATCAATGTTGCCGACGGCTATCACCTCTGGTCGGAACGCTACGATCGGCAACTCGAGGATGTCTTTGCCATCCAGGATGAGATTGCCGATAACATTGTTCGTGCGTTGCGCGTTGTTTTAGGCGAAGACGAGAAGCGCGCCTTGGAAAAAACGCCGACTGAAAACGTTCAAGCCTACGAATATTATCTGCGCGGCCGGCAAGTCGTAACTCAGCTGCGGCGTTCTCCGCTGCTATACGCGCGACGGATGTTTGATCGCGCGATCGAGCTCGATCCGAATTTTGCGCGCGCTTACGCCGGCGTCGCCGATTGCTGCTCGTTCCTATGCATGTATTGGGACAGCAGCCACGCCAACCTCGAGGCGGCAGACACATCAAGTCAGCGCGCGCTCGAGCTCGATCCATCCAGTGCCGAAGCGCACACCTCGCGCGGAGTTGTGCTGAACTTGCGGAAAGATTACGCGGCGGCGCGCCGCGAATTTGAGACTGCACTCAAACTGGATCCTAAACTCTTCGAGGCGCATTATTTTTATGCGCGTGCTTGTCTTACCGAAGGCAAATTCGAGGAAGCGATCTTACATTATCGGAATGCCTGGCAGGCAAGACCAGAGGACTATCAGGCAATTTTTTTGTCATCGGACGCACTCGCGAGGTTGGGGCGTGATGATGAAGTGTTGGAAGCTGCACGTCTGGGGATCAAGCTGGCCGACGCGCATCTGGAACTCAATCCCGATGACGCCCGCGCCTGGTATCTCAGCGGCGGGGCCTTGATGCGATTGGGGAAGGTTGACGAGGCATTGGAGCGCACACGGCGTGCGTATGCGATTGATCCTGAAGACGCCGGCGTTTTGTACAATGTCGCCGCTAACTATGCTCTGGCGGGGAAGCCTGACGAAGCGATCAATTACTTGGAAAAAGCAATCCGGAACGGGTTCGGCCAGCGCAGTTGGCTGGAGAATGATTCAGCCTTGGATCCGGTACGCGACGATCCGCGGTTTCAAGATCTGCTGCGAAAGCTTTAATACCGCCTTCCCGCTGTGGGGTTGAACCATCGCAGTTGAACTAACACTTTTCGCATCGTTAAGTCGCTCATTGCGAGATAGAGAGAAGTTTCATGCCATCCGAGCCTTTCTCCGAGGTGAAGCTTGAGATCGGTCACGTCCTGTTCATCGACATCGTCGGCTACTTGTGTCACTCATTTGCCCGCTTGTGGTAAAAAGATGTCGCACGGTCTTCAGCATGCTTTGACACCTGGGCCACCTCTCTGCCTGCTTTGCGATCGCTAATCACAAATGTGTTGTTTTCCCCCAGCGTCGACCACGGCCCGCGCGATACTTCGCTAAACTCCACGAAGCGCCAGTCGGTCACATCCGTTTCGCCTAACCCGAGGTAGTCACGCACGGCGGGGGAGACATCGAGACCCGCACCTTTGTTCAGATTGGATTTCGGACGTTCGTTGCCGAAAACATATTGCCAATAATCGGTGCGGAAAGGTCCTGCGTCTTCCCATTGTGCATAAACCGTTCGATTCCCTTTGCGAATCGCGACCCATCGATCCTTGCAGGTGGAAACGCCAGGGCCTTGGTACGCTTCCTTGAACCATGGGACGACCCGCGCCGCTTCCGGCCGGTGGCCATTCGCTGCCTTGTCATTGTATGGGAGGGCGCAGTAAAACGGGTTTTGTCGAGGCGTGAACTTTACCGGAATGTAATTGCTGCGATGCGCGGGATTCGGATCGTCAAACCCGCCATAGCTTCTGCTCCAATGTTTGTCCCATGAGCTTGCGCGATTCGGCACCGGATTATTTCGGCTGGGCCGCTCGCCGATCCAAAAGACCGTTGTGACGATATTTTTCTTCCACGGATAACGCTCTCCTGTAGCTGAGACCCTGTGCTCGGTGTTTACACAGCCCGCGGTGATCGCTGCCAGCACACCGAGAGACAGGATCGATCTTGCGTTGATCATGTAATTCGTTGTTCATAAGAAAGCGGGTGTTTATCAAGTCAAGCGCTATCGGAACCAAATCGTACCCTTGACCTGCGTCCTTCTCGCGAGCCTTCCCGTGGCATTGGTGGACCAAGGAAGCAGCCAAACCGATTGAAAAAATGTCTAGTTTTTGTTAGGCCGAGCGAATGTGGCGGAGACGGTTTAAGCCAAACAAGGCGATCAAAGACACAAAGAGCAGGCCAAAACGAATGCGCGGAAATTCGCCTTTATCCGCTGACGTGTGCACAAACGGACAGATAACCGCGGTGCTTTTCGTTAATCCGTGACCCCAGGCTTCCACAGCCTGAATACGAGTCCAAGCGCCAGAATCGAAGAGACCATCAGTACCGGCGTGGCTCTGGAGTCATGGGCGACTAAGGCATGCCTGCTCTGGCTTTCAAAAACCGGTCCTAATATCCCTTCCGAAAGATCTTTTTAAATTCCCTCGTCCAGATGATAAGCACGTCGGAATGATCTGGCAAAGTTATGTGATCCGAAGTGATTTTTTCAGAACCGGCCCCGTTTTTGTGGAGAATTTCTTGAACCTGATGATTGGTCAACATTCTGCCCGGGATATGAAAAGCCTCCTGTGCTGAAACTCCCTTGTAAAGCCGCACGCGAATCTCGCAGTCGCCCAATTTGAAGCAGTATTCCGGATAATCTGGCCAGGAATGGCTTATCACCTTGAGCACCACACCGTATCGGATTTCGCATTCGCCTAGAGTTTCACCGATCCGAGCAGAACATAACCTAGGCGCAGTAAAAACCGCCAAGCCAATTAGGATCGCGACTATTCTGTGCTTATCTATACTTAGACAATGGAGGGGGCGTTTATAGCCCGCTCTGCGTCCGATGCTAAAAAACGAAGCGTTTTTTCCTCTCAACGCACCTCTAAGTCCTTATCGGATTTCGCTACGATGATCGGCTGTGTCTGCATTATTGTTATTGCGACAACGGAATAGCAAGACCCGGTGATGTTCCCCCCCCTCCCCGACGCCGCTGCTACCACTGCGATTGTACGAGGCTAGAATGGCGCTATCGGCAACGCCCTGGTAGATCTGATGAGGGTCCTTTTTCTATAAGATGGTTACGGATTTGGCAGATCTGACGCGCTCGAACGGGCCTAGGTCTCCCGGTACGTTCGTGACGCAAATGACGTTTTTCCCCGTTTGCACGTTGGGTCAGGGCAAATCCCGGCCGTCTAGCACACTAACTCAAAACAGCTAAGGGTTTGTCATTTACTCCGGCGGTAAATTTTTACTTCCGGTGACAAAGTAAAGTAGACCCTGGCTCTCGATCAACGCCCAACACTCAACGCTCAACTCCGAAAGCTTTCGCGAGCAGGCACCCAACCACCGAAAGCTTTCGGGGCTCTCCCGCAAGCGGGCAAACGTCCAACGGAGAGCTTAGAAGACTGCGCTCGTTAAATCGCGGGTTTTAAGTTAATAAGAAATTCCATGCCATCCGAGCCTTTCTCCGACGTAAAGCTTGAGATCGGTCACGTCTTGTTCATCGACATTGTTGGCTACTCGAAGTTGTTGATCACCGAGCAGAGCGATCAGCTGCAAACGCTTCGACAGATTATCCGTGGCACCGAGCAGTTCAAAAAAGCCGAGGCGGAAGGAAAACTGCTGCGCCTGCCGACGGGAGACGGTGGCGCCCTGGTTTTTCGCAACAGCCCCGAGGCGCCGGTTCTCTGCGCTTTGGAAATCAGTAAGGCGCTTAAGAGTCATCCGGAGTTGAAAGTGCGGATGGGCGTTCATAGCGGACCCGTTAACGAGATCACCGATCTCAACGAGCAGGCGAACATTGCCGGCGCTGGAATCAACATCGCGCAACGGGTGATGGATTGCGGCGATGCCGGACACATTCTCCTCTCCAAACACGTGGCGGACGACCTCGAGCATTATCCGCAATGGCGTCCGTATATACGCGAGCTGGGAGACTGCGAAGTCAAGCACGGAGTGCGCGTCGGTGTTGTCAATTTGTCTGGCGATGGAGTTGGCAATGCCGAGGCGCCAAAGAAGTTTCAGGCAATTAGGAAACATCGCGCCCGCATGCGTTGGGCCGCGATTGCGATTGGGCTCCTCGTATTGGCTGCGGTTATCGGCGCAACTTTCTTCTTTTCCCGTCATCCAACTACCTCCGGCGTCTCTTTGCCCGATAAAAGCATCGCGGTGTTGCCGTTTGATAATCTGAGTCGCGACCCCGACAACGCCTATTTTGCCGAAGGCATCCAGGATGAGATTCTGACAAGATTATCGAAGCTTGCGGATTTGAAGGTGATCTCGCGTACATCGACGCAGCGCTACAAAAGCGCGCCAAACAACCTGCCTGAGATCGCAAAGCAACTTGGCGTTGCCCACATTCTGGAAGGGAGCGTGCAAAAAGCTGGCGACACCGTGAGGATCAACGTGCAGCTAATCAAAGCAGCTACCGACGCGCATCTTTGGGCTGACAGCTTTGATCGCAAGCTGACCGACATTCTTTCCGTTGAAAGCGACGTGGCCAAAGCTGTCGCCGAGCGGTTACGAGCGCACCTAACCGGCCAGGAAGAGCAAGCTATCGCCGCTAAACTGACGGACAACGTTGAGGCGTACGATGCCTATCTGCGCGGCCTGGCTTATAACGTGCAAACGACGTACACGCCCGCCAACGCGCTTGGTGCACAGAAATATCTCAAAGAAGCGGTGAGGCTGGACCCGAAATTCGCCCTTGGTTGGGCGCTTCTGTCAATTGCCGACGCGCGCGGCTACGTCACACAGGCTCTTCAGCCAACAGTCGAACTCCGTGAGGAGACGCGGGAGGCAGCCGAAACCGCGCTGGCTCTTCAGCCCGAGCTTGGCGAGGCGCTGTATGCCAACGGATTTTACCACTACGCCTGTCTCAAAGATTACAACACTGCAGTGCGTTACTTTGAACAAGCACGTCAATTGTTGCCGAATAGCAGCCAAATTACTGCGTCATTGGCCTATGTCGCGCGACGGCGAGGCGAGTGGGAAAAAACCGAGTCGTATTTCAAACAAACCGAGCGGCTCGACCCGCGCAACGTCATTCTGCTCGGACAACATGCACAATTCTATATAGAGGTTCGTCGTTTCCCCGAAGCGCTGCAAAGGTTTGACCAAGTTCTCGATATTATCCCGGGTGACGTCGACACACTCGCGGCAAAGGCAGCCATCGCACAGGCCGAGGGCGACCTGCCGCGGGCGGCCGCCCTCCTCGCTCCGCTCCATCCGGTGGCCGACGACCCCCAGGCGTTGGAAACACAGGTTTACCAAGCGATCCTCGAGCGTCGTCCTGGACAAATCATCTCTCGGCTAACGCAGCTATTAGCCAAACCTGATCCAGCGTTGGGTTCTATCATTGGTGAACTGCGTTTTTATTTGGGCTGGGCCCAGGACGTCGGCGGAGATCATGCCGCCGCTCAGGAGAGTTGGCGACAGGCGCGCAGCGAATTAGAACCTTTCCTCAAAGATCAGCCTGAAAATTTTAGCCTCATTGGGGATCTCGCTCTGGTTAGTATGGGCCTTGGCGACAAAGTCGCCGCGTTCAAGTTAATCGAGGAAGCGATGGCCTTGATCCCAATTGAAAAAGATGCTGTGGCTGGCCCCATTCCGATCGAGATCCTTGCCCGAGTAGCAGCGCGAATGGGGGAACCTGACCGTGCCATCGCTGTTTTACATAAGCTGCTCTCGATACCCTACGATGGAGCACTGGCCCAAAACGTCCCGCTCACTCCTTCACTGCTCCGGCTCGATCCGATCTTCGATCCGCTGCGCAATGATCCTCGCTTTCAAAAGCTCGCGCATGCCGACGGGAAATAGCCGTCAATTGCGCGTTCAAGCATGTTGTAGGGCAAGCGCATCGCTTGCCGTTTAGTACCTGATGGCAGGCGGAGCGCCTGCCCTACAATTCTCTTCGGCGATAGAGACCGCTCGACCGCCCGGCCGAAAATGTAGATGATTGTGCCGGCCCGATTACAACGCAGACCGAAACATGCCAGCCAACCCTTCCTCAAACCTGCGCCTGGAGATCGCGCACGTGCTTTTCATGGATATCGTCGGCTACTCCAAGCTGCTGACCGACGAACAATCGGAAGCGCTGCATGAG
>JBKPMO010000182.1:0-39329 GCA_046732175.1 Verrucomicrobiota bacterium | reverse complement strand
CGCCGGCTCGTGTCGCGCTCGCTAAAGATGCGATCAGCAGGGCTTTTCGCCTCGGGCCAGATCGAGGCGAGCCCCATCTCGCAGCAGCCTGGGTGGCTTACCACTGCTATCATGATTACGAGCGGGCGCTGGCCGAGATTGCGATTGCTAGGCGACAATTGCCGAACGATCCAAGCGTTTTCGAGCTACCGGCGTTTATAGCACGTCGCCAAGGCCGCTTGCAAATATGCACGAGTAACTTGGAACGCGCCGCAGAGGTCGATCCGCGGAATATCTGGTTACTTCAACAAACCGCTCAAACCTACTGGCTACTCCGACGTTTCACAGACATGAAACGTTTCTTGGATCGCACGTTAGTAGTCGCTGCGGGAGACTTCGCTACGCGCCTCGCCTGCGCCGTAATTGAACTGGAATCTAACGCCAATATAGAACCTGCATGCAAAGCCGTTCAGCAGATATTGGCTGAAGACCCGAGCGCAGTAGAGGCAATTGCCGAGCAATGGTACTATATTGCCCTTTGTCGACGCGACGGAAAGGAGGCAATCCGAGCGTTAGGCTCAATCTCAGAAGAAGGAATTATTCCGTTCAATGTGCGGATGCCTCGGTTGTTTTGTGAAGGACTGGCGTACCGTGCCGACAATAATTCAACTGCGGCCGACGCTGCGTTTGCAGCAGCACGCGCTGAGACCGAAACGGTCGTGCGAGCACAGCCAGATTATGCTGAGGCGCTTTCCGTGCTGGGGATGATTGATGCTGCAGTTGGTCGCAAGGGCGATGCATTGCGTGAGGGTCGCCGTGCAGTTGAGGTTTTTCCGGTTTCAAAAGATGCGATGACAGGCGCGGAATTATTAAGAAACCTGGCAATCATTTACGCCTGGACTGGTGAAAAGGACCTCGCCTTTAAGCAACTTGAAGAACTCCTCCCTTTGTATGGCCCGATTTCCTATGGCCAGCTGCGCTTGCATCCATGGTGGGACTCGCTGCGTGATGATCCACGATTTGAGCAGATCATGGAGGAGGCGAAGAAACCGGTCGCGCTGATATAATAATTGTAGGGCAAGCGCATCGCTCGGTGGCTCCTTAGCGGTAGTCTATGACCGCCGGACTCGACATTTACGCTCATAGAAGGGCGTTATAGTGGAATCACTGGCCCAAAAACGCCGGGATCGCGGAAATGGGACCCCTTCAGAGCGGCAGCCGCCGGCACGCCGTCCACCGCCGTAATTGTTCGGCGCGACGAAATCATTAGTGTAGAACTCAGAAAACCGTGGCTGCAAAGCTCAGATCCGATCCGCACTTGGAAATCGCCCACGTTTTGTTTATCGATGTGGTCGGTTACTCAAAGCTGCTGGTTAACGAGCAACGCGCCGTGATCGAGCAACTCAACGAGCTCGTGCGAAAATCTCTGCAGGTGCGAAAAAGCGATGCTACGGGGAAGCTACTCCGCATCCCAGCCGGCGATGGAATGGCCCTGGTGTTCTTCCAAACGCCGGAAGAACCGGTGCAATGCGCTATGGAGATTGCCAAAGCATTAAAGAACCGCCCGCACATTCAGGTGCGCATGGGAGTCCATAGCGGCCCGGTCGATCAGATCAAAGATGTGAGTGGTCGGGCAAATGTCGCCGGCGCCGGAATCAATATCGCGCAACGGGTAATGAGCTGCGGAGACGCCGGGCACATTCTGTTGTCCAAACGTGTAGCTGAAGATTTAGCACATGACAGCCTATGGCAGCCGTTTTTGCACGACCTTGGCGAAATTGAGGTTAAGCACGGTGAGAAGCTCGGCATCGTTAATCTCTACACCGATGAGCTTGGAAACCGGCAACCGCCCGACAAACTCGCTCACATTGCAACCGCTGCTCCGAAGCCCTCGAACGTTCCAGCCGCGCAAAAAAGCATCGCCGTCCTCGCGTTCGTTAACATGAGCAACGACCCGGACAACGAATATTTCAGCGATGGTATTGCGGAGGAGATTATTAACACCTTGATTCAAGTGAAGGCGCTTCGCGTCGCGTCGCGCACGTCCTCGTTTGCCTTCAAGGGAAAGAGCGACGACATCGGCGAGATTGGGCGCAAGTTAAAAGTAAACACTGTCCTTGAGGGCAGCGTCCGAAAGGCGGGCGACAAACTTCGTGTCACCGCGCAGCTAATCGATGTGATGGAGGGATATCATCTTTGGTCGGAGCGGTATGATCGGCAGCTTCAAGATGTATTCGAGATTCAGGATGAAATCGCCGAAAACATCGTCCGAGCATTGCGGGTCGTGCTCGGAGAAGACGAGAAACGTGCCATCGACAAGACGCCCACCGAGAACGTGCGGGCTTACGAATACTATCTGCGTGGCCGGCAGTTCTTTCATCAGTTTCGCCGCACCAGCTTTCAGTACGCACGTCGCATGTTCGATCGCGCTATTGAAGTCGATCCGGATTTCGCTCGCGCGCACGCGGGAATCGCCGATTCCTGCTCGTTTCTTTACATGTATTACGACGGGAGCAAGGCGAATCTCGAAGGAGCAAATGGCTCGAGTCAAAAGGCGCTGGAGCTTGATCCGGAAAGTGCTGAGGCGCACACTTCGCGCGCGCTCGCCTTGACGCTGCGTCGTCAATACGACGAGGCACGCCAAGAGTTTGAGGCCGCGCTGCGGTTAAACCCCATGCTATTCGAGGCGCACTACCTCTACGGACGCGCCTGCCTGCAGGAAGGGAGGTTGGACGAAGCAGTGTCACATTACTGTGACGCATGGCGCGTCCGGCCGGAAGATTATCAAGCGATCCTCTTGTCGGGTGATGTGCTGATTGGCTTGGGCCGTCGTGAGGAAGCTTTGCAAGCGTCGCGGCAGGGCGTGAAAGTGGCCGACGCGCATCTGGAGCTCAACCCGGACGATGCGAGGGCATGGTATCTTAGCGCGGCGGCCTTCATCCGATTGGGCCAGCGCGATCAAGGCCTCGAAAGGGCGCGGCGAGCGCGTGAGATCGATCCGGACGATGTGGCCGTTTTATACAATGTGGGGGCTGTTCACGCGATGGCAGGTTTAAGTGGGGAGGCTCTCGATCACCTTGATAGGGCGATCCAAAATGGATTCGGTCACCGGGAGTGGCTGCAGAACGACTCGGCTTGGGATTCCCTCCGCGACGAGCCGCGGTTTCAGGCGTTGATGCAAAAGATCTGAGGTCCTGCCGCCAGTGACGGCGGCAGCTACAAACGATTTAACTGCGCTAATATCTCTGGATCGCGCACGTCGGCCCATTCGCCGATAAGCTCGAAGGCTTTCACCTTTTTTCCTGATTGGGCGAGGGCCCGAACCGCATCGGTCAATTCGTATTCGCGGCGGGGAGATGGTTTCAATTTCGCGGTCCATTCAAAAATACTGGGCCGGAATGCATAAATGCCGGCGTTGTACCACGGGCTGGTCGCTTCGCCGGGCCTCGGTTTTTCCCGGATATCAGTCACTTCCATTCGGTCGTTCACAAAGACGGCGCCGCCTTTGCTCACGTCTTCATTTTGTTTCACACTCACAATTGCCGCGACCTCATCCGCCAGTTCCACCAGCGATTTGTAATTTGCCGGATCGACTAGGATATCGCCGTAACTCAATATAAATGGCGTTTGGCCAACGAAGTGCTGGGCTAGCTCGACGACGCGACCGGTTCCATCTTGTACGACCTGAGTTGCGTATTGAATTTGCAGGCCGAAGCACGTGCCGTCGCCAAAATATTCGCGAACGGTGTCGGCGTGATAACCGACAATGATCAGGAAATTTGTGACTCCGACTCCCTGCAATCCCTCGATAATGTGCAGGAGAATCGGTTTGCCCCGGACTTTGATCATCGGTTTCGGAAGATGGGCGGTTAGTTCTCGCATGCGAGTACCGCGACCCGCTGCCAGCAGTACCGCCTTGGTGATTCTCGACATCGGCTAAATGACGAATGACGAATGACGGATGACGAACAAATGACGAAGTCCTAATGGTGACCCATCTGGATCGATTGCGGATTCCATCATTTGAGCATTCGGGCTTCCTTCGTCATTCGACATTCGAGCTTCGTCATTAAACTTCACCTTTCCATTGAAATTCGCGCAGTGCTGAGGCAGCATCGCACCTTGTGTTAAAATTTCTCGGAAAGTATCGGGAAGCCGGCCTATTGCTTTTGCGCGCGAGCGTCGGGCTGATTTTCATTCTAATTTGCGGGCCGGTTCTCCTCGCAGGCGAACATCGCTGGGGGCAATTCGGCAGCGCCATGCGCGTTTTTAATTTTCATTCGCATCTGGATTGGTGGGGGTTTCTCGGAGCGCTCGCCGGATGTGTCGGCGGAATTTTCATGATGCTCGGATTTGCCTTTCGCATCGGACTTTTGCTGGCGTTTCTACCGGCTCTAGTACATGCCATTGCGGTTTCGCACCATGAAAACGGCCTTTATCCGATCATCATCCCCATCGAAGCCGTCATCGTTCTCGTTTGTCTATCGTTTATCGGCCCCGGCAAGTACAGCGTGGATAAGGGATAATGAAAAGGGACTGGTGATACGTGAAGGGTGGGGTGCAAGTAGCATTCATAATTCACTGATCACGATTCACTTTTTTTCTCCTTGATCATAATCGCGGGTAGATCGGCCTGTTTGATCAGCTCGCTCACTTTGGGCAGATCGGCCTGCTTGATCGCGTTCCATTTTTTCAACTGCTCATCGAGCCGTCCGCTGAGCAAGGCGAACACATCCTGCTGCGGCTTGGTCGGTTCGCGATCCCCGGTATCAACCGAACGACTGAAACTGTCGAACGCTTCATTCAGCATGCTTGGAAACGCGAGGTTTCCTTCCGACCCCTTCATGTTTACCTGAATCAATTGTTGTTCGACGTCGGACATTTTGCGTTCCATCCCATCGGCGGCATCGAGTGCTGGTTTTACCTTGGGATCATCGGCGAACTTCGTGTGCAATGTTTTGATTTGCGATTTCACGTCGCGGATTTCATTAACCGCCTGGTGCAACTCAGATATGCGCGCAGCGACTTGCGTCGAAAGCTCAAACTGTTTGGGTAGTTCCGCCTCATGGTCTTTGGTCCGCGGGTCGATGACGAGATGGAGCGGAGCAGTTTGCGTCTTCCCGTTGGCCGTTAGCTTCACCTGATAATCCCCGGGCAAAGCCAGCGGTCCGCGCGGCCCGTTCGTCGAATAGAATGCGCCCGGAATTTGAATCGGCTCGTTGTAACGCAGGTCCCAGGGGAAACGATTCATTCCTTCGTTTGCTGGAATCGTCTTGGGTGCTTCCACGCGATCGGGCCATTCCGGTGGCTGCTCGTTCTCCTTTTTCTCCTTGCTCGACAGGTGACGCACCACTTTCCCGGCGGCATCAAGAATATCGATCGTTACTTCATCCTTCGGTGCGCTCTTAAAATAGTAATCAATCATCGCGCCCGCAGGCGGATTGTCGCCGGCCGGTTGACGTTTGTCGATCTCTTCAAGGTAATGCAGTCGAACGGCCGTCTGCGGTTGATAAAGCAACATGTCTGGTGAGGCGCTCTGAGCGCTGAGCTGACGCAACGGTGTCAGATTGTCCAGCACCCAAAAGGAGCGACCATGGGTGGCCACGACCAGATCATCATCTTTCACGACCAGGTCGTGGATGGGTGATTGCGGGAGGTTCAGTTGCAACGGCTGCCAGTGCGCGCCATCGTCTAACGAGAAATATACACCTAATTCTGTGCCGGCGAAGAGCAATCCCTTGCGCTTGGGATCTTCCCGCACACTGCGGACATAGGCGCCTTCAGGAATTCCATTGACGATTGTGCTCCAGCTCTTTCCCAGATCGGTGGTTTTGAAAATGTAGGGCTTGAAATCATCCAGCCGATGGCGATCCGCCGCGACGTAGGCCGCGTTGGCGTCGTGAGGCGAGGGATCGATGATCGATACCGTGCTCCACTCCGGCATTTTTGGCGTAACGTTCGCCCAGTTTTTGCCGTCATCAGTCGTGACGTGGACTAATCCGTCATCGGTTCCGGCCCAGATAGTTCCCTGTTTCTTCGGTGATTCCGCCAGCGCGAAAACGGTGTCGTAATATTCCACGCTGGTGATGTCGTTGGTGAGCGGACCGCCGCTTGGCTGCTGTTTCGACTTGTCATTCTTTGTCAGATCGTTGCTGATCTGCGTCCAGCTCTTACCGTGATCCACGGATTTGAAAACGCATTCCGCCGCGGTGTAGATCACGTCTGGATTATGCGGTGAAAGAAGGAGCGGCGTAACCCATTGGAACCGGTGCACCACATCAATCGCGCCGTGCCCGGACCTATCCATCGGCCAGACGCTGACTTCCTGACTTTCCTCTTGGTTCTTATCATAACGGGTGATGTCGCCCTCGTTGTTGGAATAAATAATGTGCCAATCGCGCGGATCAGGAACGACGAATCCACATTCTCCACCACCCGCGACAAACCAGTCCTGGGCCGTGATCACACCGGACTCACTTCGGCTCGCAATTCCCACATTGGAACTGTCCTGCTGGGCGCCATAAATATGATAAGGATAAGCATTGTCGGTCGCGACGTGATAGAACTGCGCGGTCGGTTGATTATTTTGCGTCGTCCAGGTCTTCCCGCCATCCATTGAAATACTGGCGCCGCCGTCGTTGGCGTTGCCGATCCGGTTGGGATTTTCTGAATCGATCCAGAGCCCGTGGTGATCGCCGTGACGCGCCGGCAGGAGGGTAAACGTTTTTGCGCCGTCCACTGACTTGAACGCTCCCGTATTTAAGACGTAGACGGTGTCGGGCGATTTCGGATCCGCATAAATTTTGCTGAAGTACCAGGCCCGCTGACGAAATCGACCGTCGTCATTGACCTTTGTCCACTTTTCGCCGCCGTCATCGGAGCGGAAAATGCCTCCTTCTTTTGCTTCTATAATGGCATAGACGCGATTCGAATCCGCGCCGGAAACGCTGACCCCGATTTTTCCAAGAATTCCATCTGGCAGTCCATTTCCCGTTAGTTGTTTCCAGGTGACGCCATTATCTTCGGATTTATAGAGGCCACTGCCCGGGCCGCCGCTGGAGAAAAACCAGGGTTGGCGTCGCGCCTGCCAGAGCGACGCGAAAACGACATTTGGATTGTGTGGATCGAAGACGATATCAATGCCGCCGGTGTTCTCGTCTTTCGAGAGAACTTTTGTCCATGTTTTCCCGCCATCGCTGGTTCGGAAAATTCCGCGTTCCTGATTGGGACCAAAGGCATGCCCAAGTGCAGCGACGAGGACAATGTCGGGATTGTTTGGATGAACGATGAGCGCGCCGATCTGGCGGGTATCGCGGAGTCCGATATTTTTCCAGTTCTTTCCGGCGTCGACCGATTTGTACACCCCGGTTCCGTAGGTCGTGTTTCCGCGAATGGCGGCTTCGCCGGTTCCGACATAGACGGTGTTGTGATCGGAAGGCGCCACCGCAATTGCGCCGATGGAGGAAATGTCCTGCTTATCAAATAGCGGCGTCCAATTTGCTCCGCCATCCACTGTTTTCCAAACTCCTCCTGCGACAGCGCCGAAGTACCAGGTGTTGGGTTCGTCGCGAACGCCTTCGATCGCCAGGGCGCGTCCGCCTCGGAATGGTCCAACCTGTCGCCATTGCATCCCCGAGAAAAGTTTCGGGTCGATGTGGGGCGTTGCCGTGGGCGATACGCTCGGCGAAGGCGATGGCGCCGCAGAAACGGTTCCCACCAGTGCAAGAATAAGAAAAACAAAAGAAGAACCAGGCAAATTCATGACGGCTAACGTCCAGAGTTACGCGTCGGCTTCAACTGCAAAGGCGTTCGAAATCGGAGTTTGCGTTTTCTTTCGATGAGTTAAATGGGCTACTCTCGTCCGGGTGTCGCCATTGTTACAGACGCCGCGCGCAAGTAGGCTGTGATCGCGTCTCGTTCGGAGGCGCTCAGATTCGCGCGACCCGACATCCGGGTAACTAGGTGTGGCCATTGATCCGGCGAATGTTTCGCCACGGAAGGCAAAGTGTGACACTCCAGGCAACGTGAGACAAAGAGGCTGCGGCCGTGTGATAGTGTTTCTGAATCAGCGTGATCACGACGGGCGTTGGTGACTAGCGCTGGCGAAATAGGTGGCGGCGGCGCGAATTCATTGATGGCACAGCCGATTGGCAGCAATGCCACGAGGGTTAACGCAAACCACCGGTGGCGGTACTTCACAGAGAAAAACCGAAGATAAGGCGCACCTGATAATCAGCTTCGCCTTCGGTGCGGGTGGTTTGTGCCAGCGCGGTGACGGTAGCGAACCAACGATCGCCGCGGTACGAAACATTCGGTCCGAGGAAGAAATTGTTTTCTGCTTCCGAGCTTTTCCACGCCGGTAAGACAATCTCGTGCAGCATTTCAGCGCCGACTGAGACTCGCGGGATAATTTCGTAGCTCGCACCCAGAACTTGCTGGATCTCCCCGTTATGTTCGCGCAGTCCTTCCTCTTCCCATTCCGCTTCGAGAACCAGGTTGTAGGCGAGAATGAGTGGGCCGAAGTTTTTTTGCGCGATCAGCTTTGTTTCGGATTCAAATAGACGCCGCCCCGCGCTGATCTCCTGATAAAGCGAAATGCCAATCGGATCGGCAGCCGGATTAGTAAGATTGTAGATTAGTTCGAGTGAGGAACTTTGGTAGTGCACGCCGCGATTATCGGAACTGCGGGTATAATCCCAGTTAGCAAGGTAAACGCTGGCCTGGAAATGTTCGGTGACTCCGATCTCGATCTCGTGACGAAATTGCGCGTCGGTAAAACCATCGCTAAATCTCGTGGTTGCCCAATTTTCGATTTCAACTGAACCGGGCGGGGACGTTGGCGCTTCGTAGACAAAAGTGAAATGGCGCGCGCCAGCAAAGCAGATCGAGGGGGGAAGAAGAAGATAGAGGATAACATTTCGCTTCACTTTAGAGAATGGCATTTCGCTTCAACCCCTGGTCGCGATAGCGGAAGCGATGGTTTACCGCACAACCTCGAGCGGTTTAACCACCGGCGCAGCGACGCTCGCGCGTTTCGCTTCTTCAACCGAATCACTACCGGCAAGTGGGACGGCACCGAAACGTTTCGCGGCGAAATAAGAGCCGATGACGAGAAGCGCGGCCAGAAATTGGGCGGCCATCGTTTCGTAAGTCGGAAAAATGGCAAACCATAAACTCATCCAAGGGGGAATGATTCCCTCCAGCCAGAGAATCGGCGTCGTCGAAATCCAGTTAGCGAGTTGCATTTCCTGGGCTTGTTCGCCGACCATCACCAGAAGAACTACGCCCAGCAGGATGCCCGTGGTGATCAACATTTTGCGGTAGGGCAAGCGTTGTTGCAGGACAAATGTGAGCAACGCCACCATCCCGGTAAGCACAAGACCGAGCAGCGTTCCTTTAAGCACAACAGCGCCGCCGAGTCGCAGATGATAACTCTGGAGGAAAAGAACGACTTCAAATCCTTCGCGATAGAGCGAAGTGAATCCGAGAAGGATCAAGCCCCAGCGCAGCCGCGAGTTTGTCGTGGCAGGGTCGAGCAAGGATTTGCGCCGCCGATTGTGCGCACGAATCCAGCCGCCCCAGTAAATCTTGTGAAAGAACCAGTTCATGATCACAAGCAGGACGACGACGGCGAGTAATCCGGTGGCAGCTTGCAGATGAAGGGCGGGAACATTTTCACTCAGCTGCTTCATGATGCTGACTGCGATGAACCACGTTGCGAGAGTGGCGAGAAATGCGATGGCCGCGCCCGACATCACCGGTCTGCGATACATTAATCGCGGACCAGTCATGCTGGCGGTGACAGCAGCGAGGACAAGGATGCATTCCAGTCCCTCGCGGAAAACCAGGACACCGATATCGAGCGAAGCGACAGTGGCGGTGGTATTTGCCTGGAGCGGATCCGGCGCGCCCTGCGCAGCGATGCCCTGCCAGACGAAAATCGCGATGACAAACAATGTGGCGAACGCCAAGGCAACGCGAACTCCCATTCCAGAATGGGGTCGGTTTTCTTTGGTAGTGCGCGGGGCAACTGTCACGTCAGTCTGGTGGCAAACTTCCCGTGCAAGCGCGCCCGGCATGCAATGAACCTAACATATTGAGCTTTGGCGCGCTGTCGCTCCGTTGCCATTTTTTAGCGGCTCGTTGTCCGGGAGATTTGCCCACGGAGCACACGAAAAAGAAAGGCAATACCGAACGCCTCATCCACTGGAAAGGCCACGGACCGGTGTTCCAGTGCTAGATTGTGATTTGGCTGGCCCGTCGTAAAATTCTAGGATGCGGCACCAGCGCGGTTTCACCCTCGTGGAGATCGTTATCTCCATCTTCATTTTGCTGCTCCTCGTCTTGCTCGCAGTTCCGAGCTTGAATGGGGTGCTGGCGGACAAACGGCTGCATCGCTCGCTCGATCGATTCAACGACCTGGTGCGGCAGGCGCATGAGCGCACTCTGGCTGAACATCGTGCCTATTTAATTGTCTGGAATGATACCTTTATCAGTTTGCAACCGGCGGCCTTTTTGAAAACCGAAGAGCATCAACCGATTGATACCATCCCGATCACGCGCCACGACCGCTGGAGTCTCGAGTTGCCAGCCGCGCTGACGAAAAAGGTGCCAGCGGAATGGATTTTTTGGGAATCGGGGATATGCGAGCCGGCTCGCGTCCGGTTTGCCAGTAACGACGGCAACTGGACGACGGAATATTCCGCGTTGAGCGGGCTGGGGGAATTAATAATGTATGTACCTCGTTAGAAAAAATACATGGAGGGAAGGTCGAGCTGACACCTGGCGTGCCAGGCGTGCGTTCAAGCAGTCGGCTTTCGCGCTCACCGAAGTGATGCTTGGAGTGCTCATTTTTTCAATTGGGATCATTGCACTGGGGCGGACGGTAAGTAATTGCGTGAACGCGAGCGCCCTCAGCGCGGATGATGCACGGGTGCGGGAGATCCTGGCCAATCGCATGGTCGAAATCGAAACCACGTCGGGGCAACCAGATAAATCAAAGGAATTCAAAATCGATACCGGATTTGGTATCGTAAAACTGGTGCAAAAGGCCGTGCCACAGGAAATGAAAGAAGAAGATGGAACGGAGCTAACGGGAATTATTCGCGTGACCCTTACTGCGAACTGGACCCGGGGCGCCACCGACCAGTCGAAGCAAATTGCGTTTTATGTTCATCGGCTCTGAAAAGAAATTCTTTCAGTGCTCCCGGGTTCACAGAATGCATCTCTCCTGGTGGGAGAGAGGAGAAGAGGAGAACCAGGGTGGGTTTGACCAATGGGCGCGCGTACGGGCGTTTACGCTGCTCGAGATCATGCTGGCAGTGATCATTCTCGGAATGATGGCGCTGGTGATTTATCGTTTCGTACAAACGAATGTGACAGCAATCCGGGTGTCATCGGAAACAGAGGCGGTGACGGCACGTTACGATGGATTGCGCGAGCTGCTGACCCAGCAATTGCAAAGCCTGCCACCCGGGGCTGGAGCCCTCGCCGGCGAACCGTTGAAGATTGAAGGACATGACCGCGATGAGCTGACTTGGTTTTGCTCGGCGGGCCCGGGAGTTTTGACTCGTTATGCGAGCGGCGATTATCGAGTTAGTCTGCGGCTGCGACGGCATGATACCAACAGCCAGCAGCTCGATCTTGGTCTCCTGCGCAAACCAAAAGATGACACCGCGGTTTCCAATGAACATGAAACGTGGGTGCGCTTGATCGAAAACGTCGCCACTTTGCAGATTCGCTTTTTCGATTCGCGTTTGAACACCTGGGTGCAACGCTGGACCGATACGGTGACGCTGCCGCGTTTGGTCAAGGTGGTAATTGGTCGGACGGACGCGAAAGTTCCGACGGAGATCATTGTGCCGCTGGCACGAATGCCACTATGAGACTTTCGAAATTACGAGGTGCTGCGCTGTTGCTTGCATTGTGGGCGCTGTTTTTGCTGGCGGCATTGGTGATGTCGTGGGCTTTGAATATTGATTCTCGCTTAAGAATTTCCGGAAGCGAAAATCGAATTTTGGAAGCGCAGGCGATGGCAGCATCGGGCGCAGAAGTCGCGATGGTCCCGACGATCAAGCCGAATTCGCCGAATTTGCAGGGCCGCTTTGGGCCACGCCAGAACTACAATGTGCGCCTTAGCGGCGAGGGCGGACGCCTGAACATCAACTGGCTGGTGGCCGGGGAAAACCCTGACCGGATCGAAATTCTGCGGCGGTATCTGGAAGTGAAAGGGATCGAATTGAACGAGCGCAATCGAATGATCGATTGTCTCCTCGATTGGGTCGACCCGGATGATCTTGTTCGTTTGAACGGAGCAGAAGCGGAGGAGGGGTACCAGCCGGCAAATGCGTTGTTGGTCCGCATTGACGAGCTGAAAAAGGTGAAAGGTTGGGAGACTATTACTTCCACCCCGGGATGGGACGACGAATTTACCGTCAACAGCACCGGACCGGTGGATATAGCCTGGGCGCCGCGGGATGTGTTACGCGCCTTGCCGGGCTTTACCGATCAAATGGTGGAGCGTCTTCTCCAGCTGCGCGCAGGACCTGATGGGCAGGATGGCACGGCTGATGACACCATCTTCAAAAACATGGATGAGGTTCGTCTGGCGCTGGGGCTTTCTCCCGAGCAATTTCAACAGCTTAGCCCTTTCATCTCGTTCAGGGATCCTGTCCTAAGAGTCGTTAGCACGGGCAGGTCGAGCGATATTACTCGGGTCATTCAACTGGTCTTCCGTCGTGCCGGCACCACCGCGCAGTTGATCACGTGGAAGGAATTTTAATGAGCGAGTTTTTTCTCGTTCCCGGAGCGGAAGGGTGGAATCTGATCAGTCGTCCGGCCGAGAATGGCAATTGGCGGGTGCGGGCGTTTCCTACTTTGGACGAAGCGGCGCAAACTCTGAGTACGGATGACAGTGTCGTCCTGGCGCTGCCGGTGTCGGCAGTGTTGGCGCAACGAATGCGCCTGCCGAGCGTCGAGGGATCGGAATTACGCGAGATGGTTCGCATCCAGCTAGAGAAGGCGCTTCCATTTTCCGCCGAGGAAGTGACCAGCGACTTCGAGGTCATCGAGCAAGAAAACGGCGAATGTGTCATTTCGGCGATCGCCGTGCAGAACCAGCGACTACAAGAAATTGCCGCCCCGTTGTTAAATCGCAAAGTCATTCCGCGCGCGGTCACGGTTTATGCAGCGCAACGCATCGCGACCCGCGCCGGGAAAGGACGCGCGTTGTTCATCTATCCCGAGTCGGGTGCGTTGGTCTCGGCGATTTCGGAAAACGGGAAGCTTAGTTTCGCGCGTACGATTGACGGCGGCGTAGCCGCGCCACTCGAGCTGGCGTTGCCGCAGTTGACCATGACGGCGGAATTACAGGGTATTAACGCGTCGTTCGAAAACGTCCTGGTGGACGAAAAATGTTTTAATCTGCGGGAAAGGGTCGAGAGCGCGGTGGCAGCGCCGGCAGAATTGATGTCGATCGAGACGCCGCCTGCTTCGACTGCGCTGAATCTTCTTCCGCAGGCGTGGCGCGAGGCGCGGGAACGTCAACTCCAGCGCGAACAATGGAAAAAGCGACTTGTGATTGCAAGTCTGGTCTACGCCGCAATTGTCGGGCTCGCTCTTATTCAACTCGTGTATCTGAAATTCCGTATTTGGCACCTGGACGGTCAGATTAAGCGGGATGATCCCCGGACCGTTTTTGTCCGTGCGGCGTCCAATAATTGGAAAGCGCTCGCGCCCGCCGTCGATCCACATTTTTATCCAATCGAAATCTTACAGCACCTGTTCGATAGCCTGCCGTCACGGGATGTGCGTATCACCGCCTATAATCAATCGGCTCGCCAGATTTCGATTGAGGGCGAGGCCAATACAGCGGCGTTGGCGTATCAGTTCGCGGAGAAGGTCAAAAAGCACCCTGATTTGCAAAATTTCAACTTCGACATGCAGTCGCCGCGGATTTTGCCGAACGACCACGCCCAATTTCGCCTGGAGGGAAGGCCCCGATGATCGCGCAAATCTTGCAACGAATGAACCGCCGCGAGTGCATCCTGGCCGGGATGGTTGTGCTGGTGGTGTTCGTCCTCGCGAATTTGTTTTTGTGGAGCTGGCTCTTCCGCGCGAGTGGAGATTCGCGAGCTGAAGTGGTGAAACGAAAACAAAAGCATGCTGAACAAACGGTCTTGCTGCGTGAGACCGATCTTTGGACGAACCGTGACAAATGGTTGCGCGAACATCAGCCTGCATTTCATGGGGCGAGCGACGCCTCAGCCTTGCTTGACCAGCTGAAACAGGTCGCCGGCAAATACAGTGTGCTAATCGAAAACCCGGCCATTGGCTCCAGTGCAGGGACGGGCAATTATCAATCTGTTTCGGTATCAATCGAAACGAAAAGCCAATGGCCGCCGCTGGTTCATTTTCTTTACGATGTGCAGGCGCCTGATGCTTTCATGGTTTTTGAGAGCGCAAATATTGCGATTGATTCGAGTGACCCGACGCAAATGCGTGGTAAATTTAAAATCGCGCGCTGGTACGCGCCGGCGACCGCAGTGAGATGAAAACGAAATTATTAGTTGCAATCACTGTCATGCCGGTGATGGCGCTGGCGGATGATCCGTTGCCCAAGCGTCCGGACTTTAATCATTACAAGGCGATGTTGGACCGTTCGCCGTTCGCCGTTGCCACGGTCGCGGTTCCGACGGCCACTCCCGATTTCGCGAGGGACCTTTTTGTGGCGAACGCGGCGCGTTCCGATGACGGGGGGTTTGTCACGCTCACGTCGGCCACCGACAAGAATTTCAAGGAATATCTGACGACCAAAGGGTCGAACGAACACGGATGGGGCATCAGCGATATCCAATGGTCGGATCAGGTCGGCCAAACTAAAGTCACCATCACAAAGGATGGCAAATACGCGACGCTAACGTTCAATCAGGCGTTGCTTTCGCAGGTGGGGCAGACTTCGAATCAACCGCAAACCAATGCAATGCAGCCGCAGTTTTTCCCGCCAGGAATGGCGCCGCCGCCGCAACCTTACGTGAAGCCGGCGCCGATACCTTCACTCCCGCCATCCTATCAGCAACCAATAAGGCCTACTTCTCCCCGACCCGGACAGGTCCATCAGCGCGGGGTGATCCAGCGAAATCCAACCCCGATCCCAACCCCGGTTGTGCCGGTACCGAACGTGCCGCCGCCGGATGATGAGGACGAATAAAGGCAGCTATTTTCCCCAGTCGTCGTCCCCAGCCCCGGTATCATCGGTCCGATTCGGTCCCGTGGAATACAAATCGTATCTCGTCGGATCTTTTTGCCCGGGACAGCGATAGACGTAAGGCATGCCCCACGGATCCGTTGGGACTTGTTCCATGAATTGCTGCCAGCGCGCGGGCCGCGGATCGGTCGACGGCGAGGTTACCAAAGCCTGCAGGCCTTGTTCGGTTGTCGGATAAAATCCGTTGATTCCTTGATAGGCGAGTAGCGAGGTTTTGATCGCCTGAATATCGCCCGCTACACGAACTCGTTTTGCGATATCGACGTTCGGTGCCATGAACTTTATCGCTGCGGCCAACAGCAGGGCGATGATTGTCACCACGAGCATGATCTCGAGGAGGGTGAAGGCTTCTTCTTTTTTACGCATCTGCAATTAGACACCGAACTAGCGATCTGGCTTCAAAATATAGTCAGACTTTTCCCAAAGATACTTCAGCTGAACCTGAGTGGCGCGAATCACGGCAGCAGGCGCATTTGGTCCGTTGACAATCGCGATCTCGTTCGTTCCGGAGTGTAGGGCGCTTGCCGGCACAATCTTCTGGGCCCGAAGCCAACCCGTGTACTGGAATTGCATTTGGTCGACGATGCGATGCATTTCGCCGCGGTAACCGGGATCCGCTAGACCCGGCATGATTAAAGAAGCAGCCCCGACGTTTTGACCGTTTGCAATTACTTCCGGCGGTGAATCGATCCGCGGATTGGCGATTTCGAAAGTAACGAGCGCAAGCAGAGGTTGGGATTCGATGCCGAACTCGAAACCCGCGCCCTGCTCCGGCGTTGGACCAATGTGGATCAAATCGGCTGAAAGCGACGCGGTGACGGTGCCAAATTCTTCCGAATCTTCTGTTGGCGCATGCAGCGGAAGTGTCGTGGCGAAGGGCTGGGGGACTGCATCCTGCGACCCGACGCTCGCAGTGTGGGCCAGCTCGCTGCTGGTCATCCATTCCAAATAGGCCCCACGGATGCTGTTGCCATCACCCGGTACGTCCACATCAACCGTCGTGACTCCGTGCATTGGGATCATGACCGATTCTGAACTCTCTAAATCGATGCCGGTTCCGAGGGATCCAGACCGGAGGACTTGCGACCCGGACTCATCCCAAGCAACGATTTCGGGCCGAGCTGCGGTTTGGTCGTTGAAGAAGAGGCGGAAAAAAAGAATGGCGGAATGACCGGATGGTCTCGCCAGCCGAATACGGAAGACGCTCAGCGCTGCCGGGTCAGTCTGCGTATCCGCGGGAGTGAACGTTACCGCTTCCACCCAATTGGGGACGCTTTGCACAGCGCCCGGGTGGGCGCTTTGGCGGAGGTCAATCCATGCATTACCGCTAATCGGCGCAACGATAGCATCAGTGGGAGTTTGCCCCTTACCAACCGAAACGTCGTAGACCGCTTCTTGCGCGAGAAGAGCTCGCGTGGCCAGGATTAGCCCTAACGTCAAAATTCGCTGACGCATCAAATTGGCCGGAATGCTATCTCAGCGTGCCCGAAACTGCAAACTCTGCGTCATGGAGAATACCGCGGAAAGGATGCTGTAAACGACGAAGCCAACGATGATTGCGATAATGACGATGATCACCGGCGCGATCAAAGATGAGGTTACGGTTACGGTGCGATCGAGTTCACGCTCGTAAACGTCGGCGATCGTCATCATGGTTTGGCCGAAGTGCCCCGTTTGCTCGCCCACTGCCATCATGTCGGTAAGCAAGTCCGGGAACAATTGTTGTGCCGCCAATGCGGCCGAAAGATGCGCCCCGTCCACGACCGCGCGTCTCACTTCCGTTAGCTTTTTTTCAATGTAGCGGTTGTCTGCGATTTCCGCGACGAGATCAAGCGAACGCAAGAGTGGAATGCCGTTTTCCGTCAGGGTCCCGAGCGTTCGCGAAAACTGTGCGTAGTAGCTATGGCGGACGATGCGACCGTATCCGGGTATCCGCAGGCGGAATTGGTCCCAGGCGGTTCGTCCTTCCTCGCTCCGAACAAAGGCTCTCCAGCCGGCGAACGCGCCCAGGATAAGGAGAATCCCCAGCCACCAGTAAGTTGTAATGATGTGGTGCACCTCCATCAGGATTCGCGTCGGCAGCGGGAGGACTCCTCCATTTTGCGACATGAATTGGGTCAGTTGCGGGACCATGAAAGTGATGAAAACCGTGACGAGGGTCGCGCCTGCGAGGGTAAGGAACGCTGGATAAATCAGCGCCTGTTGCACTCGATCGCGCAAACTTTTCTCCTGCATCAGGTGTTTCACCAGCCGCAACAAAATCTCCGGCAACGCGCCGCTGGCTTCGCCGGCGGCCACCAGGTTCACATAAAGGGGCGGAAAAATTCGCGGGAATTCGCGAAGCGCTTGCGAAAAACTACGGCCGTCGACCAGTGCCTGATGCAGGGTGTGAATCATCTGCTGCACGCGCGGATGCTTGAGACGTTTCTCTAAAACGCCAAGGCCCTCGTCCAGAGTCATGCCCGCTTGTTGCAAATGCGCCAGCTGTTCGGTGAAGACCAGCAACTGGCTGTGCGGGACCCTTAAGTTTTGCGCGGGAACGTCAGCGCGTTCTGGCAGGCTGCGGTTAAAGATTTTCGGGACGAAGTTTCGCGGCGGCGTTGGCCCTGTTGGTATCGGTGCGCTTGGCATCACCGGATCGATGCGAATGGGAACGCAGTTCTGCTGTTCGATTTGGCGAATCGCGACACCGCGGTCGGGGCAGTTCAACACGCCCTCAACCAATCCGCCCTGCGCGTTGCGCGCCTTGTAGGCAAACTCCGGCATTATTTGTAGCCAATACTATCGCGGTTGGGGCCGACAGTAAACTACCACCCAGTGATCATTCGGAGGGATTCCTTGGGAGGGACGAGCGTCCGCTCGTCCCTTCAACGGCCGTCATTCCGGCTCGGACGGAGGGATCCCGCGAAGTTAACTTTCACGTTTCGCAACGGGATCCCTCGACTTCGCTCTGGATGACCGCATGATGGTAAACGCAAAATTCTGTTCACAGAGCCGGGTTCCCGCTACGCTGCTGAATTTATGAACACTTTGCGTGCAGCCATCGTTCCCGGCTTTATCGCCGGCGTTGTCTCGCTTTTTACCAGTTGGTTCTGGATGGGATTGGTTTTCCATCGTTACCAGCGCGCTACTCCGGAAACGTGGGGACCGGAGGGGCCGCGGAACTACGCGCTTTCCAGTCTCGTGCGTGTGTTCTCGGCCATCGCCATTTCCTTTCTTTACGTGTTAGTCGCGTGGTTTCATGTCGGCCTTTTCGCTGGTGGAATAGTTGGAGCGCTGCGTTTTGCCGCCGTGATCTGGATTGCGCTGGCCGCGCCCGTGGCGATCGAGGCGGCGATCTACGTTCGTATGCATTCCATGGTAGTCGTAGGGCAGGTCCTCGATTGGCTAACTACGACGGTGCTCGCTTGCGCGATCACTTTTTTCTGGATCTCCGCCTGAAATTTCCATAAAATCGGCGTCCGATTGGCACATTTGCTGCAATATCGTATCTCGTGAAAACGGTTTGTTTAAGTGTCCTGATAGCGATGCTCGGTGTCGTCGGTAATGCCAGCGCCGTTATCCGATCGCCTTTTCCGTCACGGCCTACACCGCCCTATCAAGGCCATTATATTTTCGTCGGCCACGACTCATTGACCGTCGCGCCAAAGACAGTCAAGCCGACGGTTCCGTCTCGCTGATTTTCCGGGTCATCGCGAACAACCGCTTAACCGATCTCCGCCAGCTTTTTGAAACGCGGATCGTCGCGCAAAGAATTCCATTCCGGTTCCGCTCGCAAAGTTCCTGGCGTCGGACCATTGGGAATTCCGACGAGAGATTCGAGTTGTTGAACAGCGGAATCCTTTTCTCCAAGTTTCGCGCTTACCGCGGCCAATGTGGTCATGAGAATTGGCCCGTCGAAGGAGTCCTTCGCGATGGGCAACAGCTGGTCGGCCCGGGCGGCGGCACGTTGCGCCTCAGTTTTCTCGCCTAATTCAGCATAAATTAAGGCCAGCATGGCGATAATCTTACCATCGTCGGAAAATTGCGCCCGATCATTCTCGACGATCTTTTTGGCCTGCTCGAAAGATTTGCGGGCGGAAGATTCGTCACCGCGAGCGCGCGCAATTAGTCCCGCGTACCAACTTCTGGGCACGGTGAAACCGTCGAGTGCTACCGCGACCCCGCTCAGACCATTGTCATCGAGCTTTTCGTGTGCGCAGGCCGCAAGCACCCGATCCGCTTCTTCCGGATCGCGTTCCATCAAACTCAGGCGAATTGCAATCGTGCTTGTCGATCCACCAGGATCAAAGTTGGGCGGGACTTCCTGCAAGGCGGCGCGAAGAGGGGCCGTATCACCATCGCGAAACAACGCGACCGCGCCGCGGGCTAGAACGAAGAAAGGTGCGGTCGATGAAATGGAAAGTGCGTCGCTGGCCGCTTTCTCTGCCTTCGCATATTCATGAACTGCCAGATAAGTTGAAAAGAGGTCCCACATTACCGACAAACTTCTTGGATCGCGATCGCGTGCCTGCTCGAGATTCTTGAGAGCTTCCGGCCATTCTCCCTGACGACGAGCAAGCGCTCCGGCGGCGATAAGCACGTCCGCGTTGTTGGGAATGGCTCGAATGGCAGCCATGACATGTTTCTGTGCGACGTCGTAGCGGCGAAACCCATAGTAGTAGTAAAAGGCATTCGCGAGGTGCGCTTCGCCCAGGTCCGGCTGAATCTTGAGCGCAGCTTCTGCCGCTGCCTTCGCTTTCTCTAAACGCACGGCGCTCTTGTCATAGCCGAACCAAAACACTTCCGAGTGCAGACGTGATGCCAGCGCATAAGCCAGCGCAAATCGCGGGTCGCGCTTGATCGCCTCATCGATCAGGCGAAGCGCATCAGCTCCCTTGTCTTGCGAGTAGCCAGTGCCGGCCCAATGAAACAATTCGCGGGCGCGCAGAAAGAGCTCATAAGCAAGAATGTCGTGTGTGGGATGCGTTTGTAGATTTGTCTTTTCACGCAGCGAAAGATTTGCTCGCAATGCCTGGGTGATGCGTTCCGCCAATTCGCATTGCAGCGTAAACAGATCCGTGATCTCCCGATCGAATGTTTCTCCCCAAAGATGAGTGTCAGTCCTCGCGTCAATCAGCTGAGCATTGACGCGGACGCGATTGCCGGCCCGGCGCGCTGTCCCCTCGAGCACATGGGCGACGCCGAGTGCCCGCCCGATTTCCCGCAAATTGCGCGTGCCGCTCTTGAATTGCTGCACTGAGGTACGGCTAATCACTTTCAAGTCTGATACCTTTGCCAGGCTCGAGAGAATGTCGTCGTGCACTCCGGCCGCGAAATATTCGTTCTCTTTATTGTCGCTCAGATTTTCGAATGGAAGCACGGCAATGCTTTTCTCCGGGATGTTCTGCGTCGCAGCGCTGGCGATGTTCGGCGGCGGATCCTGGTCGCTTTCATCCGTGCGCCTGATTCCCTGTGGGGTGATGTCGAACATCCACGACAAAATCAGCGCAATCGGAAATCCCAGCACCAGCGCGAGGACGACAAGGCGGACCGTCCAGTTTGGAACTTCGAAAACCGGGAAAACCTGGGTCGCGATTTGAACTATCAACCAGCCCGCGACGGCGTAGGCGACGGCGACGCGATAGACCTTGCGGCGTTTCAACTCGACGAAAAATGATTTCACGCGATCAGAAACAGGTTTCCCCACATTACAAGCTATCCGGCAAGTGAACGGTTGCGAACTCAAGCGACCGATGAAATACCAGGCAGAATGCGCAGGTCTTCAAGCACCGATCCGCAGCACACGTCTGCATTTATCGCTGGCGTCGCCGCCTTCGCGACTTGGGGACTGGTGCCGATTTATTGGAAACTACTCAGCACAATTCCGGCGCTGGAAATTCTCGCGCATCGGTTTGTCTGGACCATTGTCTTCCTCGGCGTGTTGCTTACCTGGCAACGGCGCTGGCCGGAAGTGATCGCCAGCCTCCGCTCGCGTCGCAGCGCACTGTTTTGTTTCGGCAGCGGAGTGATGGTCAGCGTGAACTGGCTCCTCTTCATTTGGGCAGTTAACATCGGTCGCGTCCTGGAAACTAGTCTGGGCTATTTCATGACGCCGCTGGTGAACGTGTTGCTCGGTGCCGTGATCTTGCGCGAGCGACTTAGCGCCTGGCAAGTCGCGTCCATTCTCATCGCCGCTATCGGGGTCTCTGTGCTGGCCCTCGGTTATGGCCATTTTCCGTCCATCGCCGTGGGCCTGTGTATCAGTTTCGGGTTATATGGATTGTTGCGAAAACAATCGGGCACGGCTGCCATTCCCGGACTCTTTCTGGAGACACTATTTCTTCTGCCGTTGGCGATATTTTACCTTGCCCTTCTTGCCGGTCGTGATGCCCTGACCTTTGGCCCTTCGCACTTTTCACTCTCTGCCATTCTTACGACGACCGGAATCGTCACCGCTGTTCCGCTGGTTTGGTTTGGCTATGCCGCGCGACATTCGCGCTTGGTCACGATCGGTTTTCTTCAATATCTCTCGCCCAGCATTAGCTTCGTCCTAGGGCTTTTTGTTTATCATGAGACATTCACCCGCCAGCATCTCGTCACTTTTCTGCTCATCTGGATCGCGCTCGCGCTTGTTTCCGCCGAAGCGGTCTTGCGCTGGCGCGTAACCAAACGGGTCGCAGCCGAGGCCGTAACCGAGACACCGCTGATCGAGCCCGGGATCTGATTCGACAAAACCGGGATCAGCGCTCCGGCTACAATTTTCCTGGCGATGTTGTCCCGGCACATTTAAAAATAAAAGTGACGACAACGCCGGGTTTCTGATTGAATTCGAACGTCATGGCCGGAGAGCGAATTGCGAGTCGAATTACGAGTGAGGAAAAATCGACTCTCAGCTCCTACATTGGTCTTGGCATCGCGGTCGTCCTCGCGGCAGGGGCCATATACTTGTTTCTCGCCTCGCATGAAGAGAAGAAGGAGACCACAACGTTCGATCCGAATCGCCCCGTACCGGACGATGTTACTTTGAGAAGGCGATTAAAGCCGGAGCAATATCGTGTGGTTCGCGAAAACGGCACCGAGACTGCATTCCAGAATGAATTCTGGGACAATGAGCGCGCTGGAATTTATGCCGACATCATTACGGGTGAACCGCTCTTCAGTTCCGTTGACAAATTCGACGGTGGAACCGGGCGGCCGACCTTCACTAAACCGATCTCAAATGATCTTTTGGTCGAGAAGGAGGACAATTCAAACGGTATGCACCGCGTCGATGTCCGTGCCAAGCGAAGTGATGCTCACCTTGGTCACCTTTTTCCCGATCCAACTTCGCCGACTGGGAAACGGTACGCCGTGGAGTCCGCCGCTTTGCGCTTCATTCCATTGGAGCAAATGAAGGATCAAGGCTACGAAAAATTCCTTTCCTTCGTAGAGAAGAAGTAGCCGGGATTCAGGTGGGAATTAATGTGTGGGGGCCGTCGGGTCTTGATCGCTTGATCCGGCATACTGGAAATCGAGCCTCGGCATTGTATTGTCAGCCTTTCATTTGAAACAAGACGACATCGAATACGCAATTGACAATACGCAGGTTATTCTCGCGCCGGAGCGGCAGATTGCGACCTTTGGCAACACCAGCTTTGAGTTTCGACTCATCTCCGAGCTGATGGACCGGGTCGATCAGGTCCGGATTCGCACCGGGCGGATCGAAGCGGAGCGCCCGAAAATTCTGAGCCCGGAATATTTTTGCCGAATGATGTTGGAGGGGTTCGGCGAAAAAGCGCAGGAGTATGCCGACCGTTTGCGCGAACAGGCACGTCAGATCGCGGTCTTGCGCTACGGATTTCAGTTTCGAAAATCTGGCGTCACGGAAGAAACCGTGAACGCATCATTGCAATCAGTTATCGACCGGACGCGGCGCGCGGTCGAGAATTCCGGTGACACCAATGGCGCGATTATTCAGGGAGTAGACGAGGCTTGGGAAGTTTGTCTGCTCAAGTTCACCATCGAAATGATCGAGCGCTCCGCCGGCGAGAATATCGGCGACTTCAAACGGCGTGGTTTGATTTGATCGCTGCGCTTGGAGGTTAGCTATCCTGGCTGACTCGGCCGACAAGCTTCCAGCTTGTCGAACTCTCTAATGGTCAACGGGCAAGGTGCCGTCAGCCGAGTCAGGCTGGAAGCCTAACTTCCTAAGCGCCGCCGGCACGACTGCCCTACAATCGCTTGTAACGCCGCATCAACTTGAAGAAACGCAGCGTGTCACGCACCGGATTGATGCTGCTAACTTCATCGGAATAGACCGTGGTAATGGGAACGGACGCGATCCGATGCCCTTTCCGGCTCGCGATGATGAGCATTTCGGTTTCGTATTCGAACCGACTGGCACCGCTCAGAACTTCCGGAATGATGTCGCGATGGAGCATTCGAAACCCGCATTGCGTATCGGGAATTTGTTGCCCGCAAATGCGACTAATTTTGTTGCTCATGTAACGGTTCACCATCCGTCGTAGCAACGGCATGGGTCTGGTGTCATTCATTCGCGAGCCGATGAAGATTTTTGCGCCGGCCTCGGACGCGGTCGCGTCGACAAAACGCGAAATTTCTTCGGGCAAATGTTGGCCATCGGCATCAAGAAGCACCACGTATTCGCAGCCGCGATCGAACCAGTACCGCAGCCCGGTCTTGATCGATTCCCCTTTGCCCCAATTCTGCGGATGAACGACAACATCGACTCCAGCGGATTGCGCTCGTTGCGCAGTCCCGTCGCTGGATCCGTCATCAACGACCAGAACATGCTCGAGCTGTGCACGCGCGCGTTTTGCCACTTCGCCGACGTGCTTCTCCTCCTGATATGCGGGAATCACTGCTGCAATCCCAGACCTATTCATAGCCACGTTCATTTCATTGGCGATACGTTGGAGAGACACCCGCTGTCGCGTCCCAAACATTTTGGGCGGTCCGAGGCGGACTCGCCATTACCGCGCGGTGCGCCCCCAAGATAAGGGATGTCATAAGGCGTCGACACTGTTCAGAATTACAGCAATAAGCGAGCAAAGTGCCAGGCAGGGCGGCCAAAACGGAGATAATCTACTAACGCATCACCGGATGAAAATCCGCTGCGTGATAGGAACTGCGCACCAGCGGGCCGGACGCGACATGCTCGAAGCCTTTCTGGCGCGCGATTTCACCCATGAATTCGAATTGTTCCGGCGTGATGTATTCCACCACTGGTAGGTGCTGCGGACTTGGCCGGAGGTATTGACCCATGGTCAGGACCTGTACGCCCACTTCACGCAAATCATCCATGGTTTGAAATAATTCCGGTTCGGTTTCGCCAAGGCCAAGCATGACGCCGCTTTTTGTCACCACTTTGGGCGAAAGCTCTTTTGCGTGTTGCAGGACCCGTAAAGACGTCCGGTATTTCGCACGTGAACGCACCATCGGCGTGAGGCGTTCGACCGTTTCCATGTTGTGATTGTAGATGTCCGGGCCGGCGTCGAGCACGGTCTGGATGCACCACTCCTGGGCGTGAAAATCCGGCACCAGCACTTCGATGATAATCTTCGGGTCCATCTCACGGATCGCATTGATGGTCCGCGCGAAATGCTCAGCGCCGCCGTCCTTCAGGTCGTCGCGCGCGACGGCAGTAATGACAACATGTTTCAACTTCATCCGCCGCACCCCTTCCGCCACGCGCTCCGGCTCATCCTCTTCCAATGCGAATGGTTTAGCCGTTGTCACTGCGCAAAATCCACAGGCTCGCGTGCAGCGATCGCCCGCGATCATCATCGTCGCCGTGCCTTGGCTCCAACATTCCCAGCGGTTCGGGCATTGCGCGCTCTCACAGACGGTGTGCAATCGCAAGTCTGAAATTAGCGCTTTCGTCGAAAAAAAGACTGGATTCGATGGCAACCGGACCTTGATCCAGGGCGGCTTTTGCGCCTGGTGCAACGCCGGATCGATTTTCGCGCAGGACACGAGGGGAGGTTAGCGCAGCGTTGAAGCGTTGAAAAGTTGAAGCGTTAGAGATTAGATCGCCGCAATCACTGCGGGACCACCGCTCCCCGCTTCAACCTTCAACGATCACAGCTTCGTCCGCCCAGTTAAAGCTTGATAAAGCGTGAGTTCATCGGCCGACTCGAGCCCGCCGCCGGCCGGCAAACCGCGCGCGATTCGTGTTAACTTTATCGGCTTTTCTTTCAGCGACTCGACCAGGTAATTCGTCGTCGCCTCGCCTTCGACATCGGCCGCCAGCGCGAAAATGATCTCTGAAAAATTCTCCCGCGCGGTGCGATCCAGCAGCTCCTGGATTCGCAAATCTTCCGGTCCGATGTGATCGAGCGGCGCGATCCGGCCGCCGAGTGCATGATACCGGCCGCGAAACGCGCTCGTTTTCTCCAGCGGCAGAATGTCGGTCGGTTGCTCGACCACGCAGAGAAGATCGACTGCACGCGAATCGTCGCGGCAAATTTCGCACAGCTCTTCCGTGGCGAAAAAGCCGCAAAGTTTGCAGGGACGAATCTGTGCCCGCGTTTTTGAAATCGCGGTCGCGATCTGGTCCGGCTGATCGTTCTGCGATTGAATCATCCACAGTGCGATGCGCTCGGCCGAACGCGGCCCGACTCCCGGCATCTGCCGCAATTGTGTGATCAAATCACGAATCGCCTCTGGATATTCCGTTCGTTTCAAAATTTAATTCTTGCACGCAACCCTCCAAAAACATTGCGCGAGAGCTGAGCTTGAGCTGGCGTGCTGTTCGGGTCTCAGCGGGTTGCAACCCCGCTGGCCATACAGACTGCAAGTCTATGTTCCGGGAGGCGCCATATTTCAAAAGTGTTCTACGATGCAGACGATTCCATCAGGTGCAGTGCAAGCGGCTCGAGACGGCGCAAGTAAAGATTGAGCGGCGCATCCTCTTCGTTGGTCGGTCCACGCGCTTTTTGGAACTCCTGGTATGCCTCGGCCCAGCGTTGCTCCCGATACAACACCACCCCATTCCAGAACGAATCGCGCCGGGCCACCAATTCGCTCGGAGCATCAGCGGTGAAGGCCAGCGGCTCATAAATTTCATGGCGCTCCTGCGCGTTCACGCCGCTGAGAAAATCGATCGGACGTGCAACGATGGCGTTGTTCGCAAGCTCAAACGTTCGCGGACCGATCAAGATTTTCGAACCATAAAAGCGATTGGCGACGCAAAAGCGCCGCGCTAGTTCGATCGGCTCGCCCAAGACGAAAATATCCTGCTTCTCCTCCGTTGGTGCCGTGATCATCGAGCCCGAGCTCACACCGACATGCGCTCCGGCAGTAACATTTTGGCCGTTGCCGCCACTCGAATCTTCCGCAAAAGCCCGCGCAAGATCGAACGCAGCGCGGACTGCCTTTTCGGCGTGATCTTCCAGTGCCCCGGGAAATCCAAAAACCGCAACGACTCCTTCTCCGTCGGCCGCGTGCAAATATGCGCCCGCGTCGCGCAACAGGTCGGCCGCACGGGCGGTAAATTTCTCGCTCGCCTTCGTCACCACACTAAGATCGTCGCTATCCGCCAGGTCGTATTTGTTGGCCAGATCGCAAACCACCACACTGGTTTCGAATGCGCGAGCAGAGCCATCGAATTCAATTTCGCCTGAACGCAGCCGCGCGATTTCATTGCGGGAGAGCTTGCCGTGGAACAGGCTCAACGGGATGCCGCCGCGTTTCCGTCCTGCAAATGCAAGGTAACCCAACGCCGCGCCGTAACTAAGACCGACCGCAACAATTGCCGGTAATGGGGTAAAGAAAACATGATAGAGGGAACAAACCCACGTCAGGGTGAGCAGCTCGACAATGACCGCCAGAACAAGTATGGCGACGCCATGCCGACGAGCGCTCGTGAGGGTGATCCATGCCGTGCCGAGCCCGAGCAGCAAGATCAAAATGTATTGCCAGGCCTTGCCCAGGTCGTGCCCCGGTCCGTTCCACTTCTCCAGCCAGCTTCTTAACGGCACCTCGAGTCCGTGGAACCATCCACTAGCATGCGAAATACTCCCGAGCGCGGCGACGACGACCGCGATGATACCTGCGGAAATGAGCGAGCGTTTCATCGAGCTTCGTTTGATTGCCGTGCCGGATAATAGGATTGCACCACCAGTTCGCTAAGAAATTTGTCCGGAGCCTCCACTGCCGACACCGGGAGGATGAATTTATTCTGCCCGGAATTTTTGCGCACCAGATTCAATCCGAAATGAAAATCGCGAAAGAGGTGCGCCGTCAAATCCGCCATCGACATTTTTTCCGTTTGCGCTCGTTCAACCAACCGCTGTCGCGCAGCATTTTCAAACGCGATCCCGAGATCATGCTGCCGGTGGAACGATTCAACAAAAACATCGATCTGCCGATCGAGCGCGACGGCTTCGTGCTTGTGACCTTCTGCTAAAAGACGATCCAGAACACGTTTTGGTTCGCGCACCAGCTCGGCCGTGACCCGCAGCTGGCTGATCCCTGAACCGGCGAGATAGAATTTGAAATCGCGGAACAGTTTTTCCCAAACAGTCAGCAAACCACGCGCGCCGGTCTTCTCTAATGCTGCCGCTTTCGCCATCAAGCGCAACGCTTCATCTTCGAAGCTGATGGCAATGCCGTATGCACGAAAGGCCCGCTCGTATTGCCGGAGCAAACTACCCTCCGAATACTTCATGATGCTGAAAAGATCGTCCGCACTCAATTCTTCGCAGACGACGCGCACCGGCAGGCGCCCGATGAATTCGGGTTCGAACCCGAACTCGATGAAATCCTGCGTGGTCACAAACTGGAACAGTTGGTTGTCCATGACCCGAATGGGCTCGGCGCTGAATCCAATCTGGCCTTTGACCCGGCGCGAGACCTGTTCCTTCAAACGCTCGAAAGCGCCGCTAACGACAAATAGGATGTGACGGGTGTTAATGGTTTGGCGGCTCGCTTTGCCGCGCCTTTGAAATTCCAGGGCCGCCTGGATTTGTCCCTGTAAATCCATCGCGCTCCGCAGCGGCACCTCGGTTTCTTCCATTAACTTGAGCAACGTCGTTTGCACTCCCCGACCGCTGACATCCCGCCCGATCATGTTGCCGGCCGAGGCGATCTTGTCGATCTCGTCGATGTAAATGATGCCGAACTGCGCCCGGTTCACATCACCATCTGCTTTGTGCACCAGTTCGCGCACCAAATCTTCCACATCACCGCCCACGTAACCGGTCTCGCTGAATTTGGTCGCGTCCGCCTTGACGAATGGAACCCTGATCAAGTCGGCAATGTGTTTGATCAGATATGTCTTCCCGACACCAGTTGGGCCGACAAGAATAACGTTTTGCTTGGCGTATTCAGGTTCGTTTGCGCCGCTGGCATTTTCCTTTTCCAGTCGTCGCACATGATTGACGTGGTTGTAATGATCGCAGACCGCGATGGATAGCACTTTCTTCGCTTCGTCCTGTTTGATCACAAAACGATCCAGATGCGCTTTGATGTCACGGGGCAGAAAATTGAACTCAAACTCTTTGGTGTCCTCCGGCCCTTTCTCCTCTGCTCCAGTCTCAGCCATGTCCGGCTGTGTGACGGTGGTGAACGCAATGCGATCGCCAAAGTTCGATTTCATAAACTCTGCGAGCTTCGATTTCAGTTCTTCCGGTGAAGGAAAAGGCGGATTCTGTTCCTGTTCCATTTAATTGTGTAGCGGCAGAAAAACGGGCTCCGAAAATCTAACATCGGAAGCATTCGTGTAAATCTGACTCTCGAACCGCCGATTTGTTCACCCTCGGTGTCGTTTCAGAGGAGATCGGATGTTTGCCGACTGCGGTACTTCTCCTAATATCGGCGTGAGCAATGTCGAAGCTATCACCATCCTGGTGGCGTGCCGTATTCATTATTGCGATCCTCGCAGGCACGGGAATTCTAACGGCGATTTCGGTCCGTGATTTCCGGACGGCGGCGCTGCCGCCTGAGAATCGGCCAATCCAATCTGAGATTTCCGGTTACGTGTCGTCAAATGCATGCCGAGCTTGTCATGTCGAGAATTACGAAAGCTGGCATGGATCGTTTCATCGCACGATGACTCAGGTCGCGACGCCCGCCGCCCTGCCCGACGACGTGGACAAACTCGATCTCACCTTCAATGGTCGCGAGTACAAGGGAGAACGGCGCGGCGATAAGTTCTTCGTTCGCGTCCGACAAGAAGGCGGCAGCTACGGCGAACCACAGCAAATTGTCCTGCAGACCGGCTCGCATACTTTGAAAATCCTGTGGTTGGAATCAGGCCAGGGCCGCACCTTGCAACAGTTTCCTTTCGCTTACATCGTCCCCGAAAAAATTTGGGCGCCGGTGACACAGACATTCCTGATCCCGCCGGAGCTAAAGGAGTATTACTCTCTCGGGGCATGGAACGGCGCCTGCATGGATTGCCATGTTACCCAGGGCCAATCACGTTTTGTCGAGGGTAACCGGTGGGATTCACAGGTCGCTGAGTTCGGAATTGCCTGCGAAGCTTGTCACAGCGAAGGACGCGAGCACATCGAAGCCAATCGCAACCCCATCCGGCGTTTCAAACTTCATCTCACCACCAAGACCGATCCGACAATTACCAATCCGAGGCGTTTGAAAGGTGCCGATTCCGCCCTCGATTGCGGCCAATGCCACAGCGTGTGGGCATTCAACAACATGCCGGACAAGATCGATTTCAATCGCCATGGAAGCGGCTTTCGCCCAGGTGCTCGCGATCTTGCCCAACGTTTCGTGGTTCAGCCAAATGCGCCTGATCACAGCGAACAAAAGGATTTCATCCGCCAGTCTGAGCCGGACTTTTTCCGTAATCGATTCTGGGGCGACGGCATGATTCGGGTGACGGGAAGAGAATTCAATGGTGTGCAGGCGTCGCCCTGTTTCCGAGGCGGAGAATTTTCCTGCATCTCCTGTCACGAAATGCACCTCGATTCGCCGGGTCAAACCAGCATCCAAAAATGGGCGCGCACCGCCCAGTTGAAACCGAAGATGGATTCCGACGCGGCGTGTTTACAATGTCACCAAACGATGGCGACGAATATTACTGCGCATACGCATCATGATAAAGATTCATCGGGAAGCCGATGTTACAACTGTCACATGCCGCGAACGACTTTTGGTTTGCTACACGCCATCCGCAGCCATCAGGTTTCCTCACCGATGGTGAAGGAGAGTACCGACTACGGGCGGCCAAATGCCTGCAATCTTTGTCACCTCGATCAGACGCTGGCGTGGACGGCGGAGAGACTGGGAGCGTGGTATCACCAGCCCGTGCCTCAACTTGCGCCGGACGATCAAAATATCGCCGCGTCCGTGCAGTGGATTTTGAAAGGCGACGCCGGCCAGCGCGCATTGATCGCCTGGGGAATGGGTTGGGAGAGTGCGCAGCGAACCGCCGGGCGCGACTGGTTGTATCCCTATCTCATTTATAGCCTGAACGATCCTTATGCGGCGGTCCGATTTGATGCCTGGAAATCGCTGCAGACGTTGCCAGGTTTTTCCGATTTTTCGTTTACCTACACTGCGTCTGACGACTATCTGCGCGAGATGAGCGCGCGCGCTTATGAAATGTGGTTGCGTTCCATCCGCGATCGCAATGTGACCTACCGGCCGGAGACTGCATTGGATAGCGACGGTCGCTTCCAGCAGGATACTTTTCAGCGGCTACGAGGCGAGCGCGACAATAAACCAATTATTCTTGCCGAATGATGTCGGTTTCCGATCGAAATCTGCGGTTTGGCTGGTGGTCGCTGCTTGTCTTCTTATCGTTAGGTGGCGTGCTCGAGACTTTGCACGGTTTCAAAGTTGGTTGGTACGTCGACGTCGACAATGAAATGCGCCGGCTCATGTTTACTTTGGCGCACGCCCACGGGACCGCACTGGCGCTGGTCAATATTGTCGCTGCCTTGACTGCGCGAAACGTCGAAAATTTTGAGCTTCGAGCTTCAGTGTCGTTCTGTCTGATCTGGTCCGGTATCCTTTTCCCGTTAGGTTTCTTTCTGGGAGGAATCGTTACTTACGGTGGCGATCCAGGACTCGGTATCTGGCTGGTGCCGATTGCCGCGCTGCTGTTATTTTACAGTGTCCTCCGTATTGCGTTAGATCTACCGAAGGCGAGACGATCATCCGGCAAACAAACTAAATAACGCTAAGGAACCCCTGAAATCTCCTTTGGCGCCAATTTAAGTTTCGTTAGCGATTGGCGGCGACTTGAGGCGAAACAGCCTGTGCCAAGATGTTGTTTAGATCGTCTAGGACTCGCTCGGGGCCGACGTACTTGCCGCGAACGTAGCTATCCGCCAGCACCTTACCGCTCGTGTCGACAATGACGAGATCGGGAATGCCGTCGCCTGCATATTTTTTCAATGTGGGAACGTTCGTGAGTTTGCTGAATTCGATCGCTGGCCAGGGCATTCCGGCTTCGTGCATATAGGTGGCCATGGCATCAGCCGATTTATCGGAGCTGACGAATATGATCTCGAATTCCGGGTGTTCGCCTGTGATCTTATTGTAGTAGTCCACGAGCTTGGGCGTAAATTTGCGGCATGGCCCGCACCAATGCGCGGAAAAATAAAGCCCGTAGATCTTCTTTTTCGCCAGGTCGCCCTCATCTACCGAGACAAGATTGCCATTTTGGGAATGAACAAGATTGCCTTTGGCTACATCAGCGATCGCGTCCGGGCCCTGCTTAACGATTTGCGTGCGCTGTCTTAGCAATTGTTTCTGGTAAATCGTGTCGTTCTTCTTCGCCTGTTCGGCTATGAGCGCTCGCTCGCGGTCGTTTTCTTCCATTTTACGATGCGTTTTTTCGAGGTCCTCTTTCGGAACGGCAAATTTTCCGTTCTCGATCGCTTCGAGCAGCTCAGAAGTGGCGCCGGCTTTTAGCAGTTGTTTACGCTTCGCTTCGTCGAGCTCATCTGCGAAATGACGGGTCGTAAGTTCTGCTTCAATCGTGGGGAGGGTGTAGCCTGAGCGAAGCATGAGACTGAGCTCGTTCGTGGTCAGCGGCAACAGGCCCGCTAATGCCAAGCCGAGGGAGACAAAGAAACAAAAAGCAGTCGTGCGCACGCTGCCAATTTGAGCAGATGGCTTGCCAGTGATTCAGCGTTTCGTCTGCTCGAAGAATTTGCGGGCTTCCCTGTAAGATGGCTTGGCTGAGGAAGCTGCATCCAGGAACTTTTGCGCGGCATCAGTCTGCCCGATGGCCCAGGCAAAAACGCCGCAGCGCCATTGGCGATCGGCATCAATCGCAAAGGAACTTGAGATTCTTAGCAGAGTCGGCCCTGCCACCTTGAACCAGTCCGTTTCAGCGACGCCGTAAGGAATCTTGATTCTCAGCTTGTCGGCCGTCGCTCCCGCCACGCCGCTGTACTGGGTATTGTTTGCAACCACGGCGCCGTTATAACCATGTACGTTCAAATCATTAATCAATGTCGCTTTCCATTCCACCAGCCAATCGGCCGCATTTTGATAGTTACTTTGCATCTGCCGCAGCGATGGCTCGGTTAAGCTCAATTTTCTAATCACCGCGGCTGCGCCGGCGAAATCGTATTTCGAGACCAGCTGCTGATACCTTCTCAAAGCAGTGGTCAGTTGCGCTGTCTCGTGCGCGAGCAAATCCCGATGCTGTTTTTCCCGCGCCGATTTGTTTGGCGCCTCCAGATCGCGGAGACGGGCAGCCAGGATCTTTTGCGATAACAGGGCCTCGGCCGAGATAGCAGTATTTTTTTGTAATCTTCCGATCACGTCCTGCAAGCTATTTAGCGCCCTGGTGATTTCGGTCATGGTTTTGGCGGAGCCGTATTGCTCTCTCCACTTCAAAATATCTTGCGAATCAGCCAGGTATTTTCGAGCGATCGGTTTGTATTCGCCAATCCACGATAAAGTTTGCGGAGGTTGAGAACCGACAAATGAGGTCAGTAGTGCTTCCGCGTCGTTAAAGTGGCCGAGTTGAACATCGGTTAGTCCTAACAAGAATAAGGCGAATGGCTTCGCAGCGTGGTTAGGGACATCCGACAACGCGACGGTACTACGCGCATTGGCGCGTTTCGCAATTTCGAGGAGGAACGTGCCGAGAGAGGGATCGGCGAAATTGGTGGTCCCCGCATTCTCCACTTCGTGCAAAGCCTGGTGCATGATCGAATCTTGCTGATCGAGCAAGTCGGCGACTGCCTGATTGAGTAGTGCCCAGTCGTAGATCGGCTGTTTGTTTTTGGTTTCCGATGCCAGGCGGGCAAAAGTAGCGCGTGCCTTCGCATAATTGCCGTCGATGATTTGGCGGCGCCCGGCATCGAACTCGCGATTGACGTCGAATGAGAGAGTAGCGCTGGCCATCGCCGCAGGGTTATCCGGAGGGCGAGGGCGAACGAAGAAAATCCAACCAAATACTAGGACCAAAAGCGTCACCGCGGCAATAGCCAGCGCCGCTTTCGCCCGCCACGGTTCGCTTTCGCCGCGAAGAATTCGCTCCGATTTCTGGAGTGCTTGAATTACGGCATCGTACGAATGGAAACGCAAATGCGGGTCCGGCGCAATCATTCTGGCGACGGCGGCAGCGGTTGGCCGCGAAACTTCCGGCGCCACGTCCCTGAGCTTTAAAGGATTATCTTTGAGGGCACGCAGATCGGCCGCCGACATGGTCTCGCCGTCGAAAGGCGGACGGCCAGCAACGGCGTGGAAAAGGGTGGCGCCCAGACTGTAAATATCACTGCGAAAATCTTCCGGCTGATTGTTCAATCGTTCCGGCGCGACATAGTACGGTGTGCCCCAAATGGCGCCGCTGGTTTCCGGATGGGGCTCAACAATCCCGGCGAGTCCGAAATCGCTGATCTTAGCCATCCCATCGTCGTTAAACAAAATATTGGCCGGTTTAACGTCGCGATGGATGAGACCTTTTTTGTAAGCGGCACGCAACCCGCGCGCGACCTCGATTCCAGTGCGCACCACTTCCTCTTCCGTAAGCTTTTTTCTTTCTGCAATCAGATCATCGAGGGTCCCGCGTTCGACTAATTCCATAACTAGATAGTACTGATCGTGATCACGTCCGAAGAAAAAGACCTGCACCACGTGCGGATGATTGACCGAGGCGGTAATTCGAGCCTCCTGCTGCAATTGGTTCGCGTACTCCGGTCCGAGGTCTTTGCGCAAAAGCTTTAGCGCGACATCGCGATCGAGTTGCATATCGTGAGCCTTGTAAACGGTACCCATTCCGCCGGTGCCGAGGGTTTCGCGGAGCTCGAAGTGGTTGTAGAAACGCGTCGCCCGAATCCGCCCGCCACACTCGGGACAGGTCACGCGCGCAAGCGGTTCGGCATCGGCGATGTCAACCGTCGCACCGCAGTTGGGGCACGAAACCGTGTCCGAATCGCTCATTTTTGCGATAGTAACATCGTCAATGGCACAGGAAAACCGCCGCGAATTCAATGTCACGCCAGCGGATGCCCGCACACGGCTGGATCGTTTTCTTGCTAAAACGGCGCCCGAATTTTCCCGATCGCGAATTCAAGCGCTTATTCGCCAGGGACATATAACAGTAAACGGAGTTCCTCCGCGTGCGCGCGACATGGTTCGAGCAGGCGATCGCATTTCTCTGGTCGAGCCGCCCATGGAAGCGATCGACCTGGCCCCGGAAAAGATCGCGCTTTCCGTCTTGTTCGAAGACGACGATCTGATCGTAATAAACAAACCCGCGGGGATGTCGGTTCACCCTGGTGCCGGCCGCAAAAGCGGCACGTTGGTTAACGCTTTGCTGTCGCATTGCAAAGATCTTTCGGGTATCGGCGGGAAGGAGCGACCGGGCATTGTTCATCGCTTGGATAAAGAAACAAGCGGTTGTCTGGTGGTGGCGAAGAATGATTTTGCGCACATCGACCTTGCGCGGCAATTCGTGTCTCGCACGGTTGACAAGATCTACCTGGCGCTTGTTGCCGGGAAACTGCGGCGCGCTTCCGGAAGTATCGTCGCGCCAATTGGGCGTCATCCCGTTCATCGCAAGAAGATGGCGATTGCGCGCGACGGCGGGCGCATGGCTCGAACCGATTTCAAAGTCGTGCACACGGGACGAGGGGCAAGCTTGCTTGAGTGTCGGTTGCACAGTGGTCGAACTCATCAGATTCGCGTCCATCTCCAGCATCTTGGATATCCGATCCTTGGTGACACGGTTTATGGTCGGAGACACGCTGGACAGTTCGCACGGCAAATGTTGCACGCGTGGAAACTTGGCTTCGAGCATCCACGGGGGAAGGGGTGGATAGATTTCGAAGCACCGCTGCCGGAAGATTTCGCGAAAGCAATCAGCCAAGTGATTGGCTAAGTGGCGACTGGACGCTGAAAACGCTGGAGGGCCATTACTGTCATCGCGAAAAGGACCGGTAACACAATCATGCCTCGCAACCACGGTTCGGCGTGCCAGGGGAGAGCAAACAGGCGTTCATTATAAAAGAGGTAATAGGCAAAAATTGTTACTGCCAGAAAATGCCAGGCAAAAACACGCCGCCAGGTCGCGATCGGTAAAATCCAGACCAAATACCATGCGTGTAACACCGGCGCGAGAATAAGAGCCGCGCCCAACGACCAAATCATGCCGCGTCGCCAATTCCGAGCGAAAGCAAGCGCAATCGCCACCGAGACAGTGAGGATGATCACATCGTAGCGATAATGTTGCTGGTGCCAGTTCGGTAAGATTGTGTCTTCGATCAGCCACCAAAATAAATCATTGAGCCGGCTGACGTGACCGAAATCGCCAAAGAGATCCGGCGGGAATGAAAAGCGAAATGCGAAGGCGAATCCGATCGGCACGGCAACGGCGGCCGTTAGCGCAATCGAGTAGCGGCGCAAGGCGAAAAAAGTTGGAATGAGCAAGACGCCGCAAACTGGCCGAAAAGCGATCGCGGCTCCAAGCGCAAGCGCGGAACCAAAGGCAAATTGCCAACGCGACGATGTCGCCTGCGCAAATCGCTCGAGACAAAAAATTAGTGCGACGATTGCAAGCAAGACGACGCTATCGAAATGTGCAGCCCCAAAAAAACAGTAGGCAATTAGCGGATTCCACGCGAACCACGCCGCAGTTTGTTTGTCGAATAGCTGCAGGAGCAGCGCAACCGCGAGGAGATCGGCGGCGCCGAAGATTAGTTTATAGGCGAGGGCATCGTCCGTAGCTGGGATGATGCGAAACAAAGCTTCGGCCCCGGGCGTAAATGCCGTCGGCGTGTCATTCCGCGGAATGCGCGCCAGCTCCGGAATTTTTCCGGATAACTCTGAAGTGTCAGGCGCAACCTGGTACGGATTCAGGCCCGCGCGCTGAATCACCCCGTCCGCCTGAAAACGCCACATTTCGTTAGCCGGGGTCAGCGGCAATGCCAACAAACGCAGCACGACGGTCGTGACCCAAAAAATCCAACCTGCATTTTCCTTGATCGCCTCAAATTCCGTGACCGCGATGAGGTAAGCCAGCCCGCACAGAATTGCGCAACCGACAAAGCGCACCGGCATCCATTCCAGCGTCCAGTCGTCGAAGAAATTAAGCGAACCAAAGAGCAACAACTCCGCGCCGAGCGCGATCCAAAATCGCAATTTCACCTCGGTGCGGTGGGATTAGGGCGGAATCGCGAACGCAAAATGCGACTCATGTTTATGCGATAGGCTGCGAAATCGACCAGTTCGCGCACCCGCACCTTCAACCGGCGCGCTTGGAGAAACAGGGACAGCGCGAAAAGGCCGTACGGAATGGCCAAGATCCACTGAACGTGTCCGCTTTTGAGGAAGTGATAGATGAGAAGGGTGAGAACAATCAGATTTACGATTACAGTAGTGGTGACGTAGCGATATCGAAGCTGAACACGGGTCAGGCATTTCCCGCCGCCGTGATATTCGGTAACCGTGCGCAAAATGATGCTCCACCAAAAGTTCCCGTAAATCTGGATGTCCCATTCCTGCCAGCCGGTATCGACGGAGTAGCGCCAGTTTTCATGATCAAGCAGCGCAAAAATTTCGCGTAAGAGATGGTGGCGATCTTTGCCTTCCTCATTCCAATAGGCCAGACGGCCCCGGTTGGTCGGAAATTTCTTTCCAGCGGGAGACTTTTCGTGTTGGGCAATGACAAAACCGGGCGTGCGTTTGAAATGTAGCCACGTGAAATAACGCGACCAGCCGCGGACGAGCGGTTGCGCAAAAGCGAGAAACATCACCAGCAGCCGTGCGTGAATGGTATCGAAGCGCGGTTCGATCCGCGCGCGCACCATATAAGAAAGCGCGACGCACAGTGTGCCGCCGAGCATCAGATACGGGACGATCCGAAGCGAAGGAAGGAACACGCCCACGCCAAAAAGAAAAATCGTCAGTGCGAACCATTCAATGCTACTGAGATACGCGGCGACCTCGGATTGCGGAGTGGGATAAATGGATTGGAAAAATCCGTCTGCGAAGATTCCATGATAAATTATCGGGCGATTGATGAACCAGCTGAAGCGCGGCGTGCCGTAAATTTGTCCTCGCCACTTTGCCGTTCCCGTCGGTCCGAAAAAAATGAGATGTTTGAAGCGCAAGAGTGATTCGGCTTCGCCGTAACCTTCTTGTTGTTTGCGGAACGCACGCAGGGTGAAGCGGCGATGATGCCAGACGATGGCAGTGGGACTAAACGCGATGACGCCGCCGCCTTGTTGCAGACGCCAGCAGAAATCAACGTCATCCCCAGCGGCGTGATATTCCGGATCAAAGCCGCCGACATTTTCAAAAGCCCAGCGCCAAAATGCCATGTTACAGCCCGGGATGTGTTCGGCGACCGTGTCGGTTAATAGAACATGACTTGGTCCGCCGGGCGCGGCCGCGACACAGGCCTGCACCCAGGTTTTTGCCGGAGGCGGAACATTAGGACCGCCGACGCCTGCGAAATCGCCACTGGTGAGAGTACCGATCAGGTAATAAAGCCAGTCAACGTCGGCCATGCAGTCGGCGTCGGTGTAAGCCAGCACTTCGCCGCGTGCAGCGGCGGCGCCGGTATTGCGCGCCACGCTCAATCCGCGGTTCGACTGATGAATGTAGCGGACGTTTGGAAATTCAGTCGCAATCTGCGCAGTGTTGTCGGTAGACCCATCATCGACCAGGATGATCTCAAACTTCGGATAATCGATCTTCCCGAGTGACTCGAGGCATGCGCGTAACGTTGCTGCGCCATTGTAAGAGCAAACGATAATTGAAACAGATGGCGTTTGGTTGAGGTGACGGTGCGGCAGAACGGAATCGTTCTGTCCGAGTTTTTCGCGTAGTAGATGCAGCGCTTTCTTTGGCTGTCGATCGCGAGTGACCAGTCCGAATGCCCAATCCGTGATTTCTTGGTCGCCGGTGTACCATTCGTCGGTCCAGGAAAAGAAGATTGTGCCTCCGAGTCCGCATTTAATCACACTATCGACATGCCAGCTCAGCATTGCCGCCTGCTCGTCCTCAGTGTGCCGGATCGTGTCCATCCCAAATTCGCCAAGGATAAGCGGACGCTCCTCGGTGAGATTTTGCAGTCGGAGGAGATAACGCTCGAAATCGCGTTGATTATGCAGGTAAACATTGAAGCAAAAGAAATCGACGTTCTGGGGCAGTAAAAATTCAGTCGGAGGATAGGTCGCGTAGGAAAACAGGGGCCGCGGATCCAGATTGCGACCGATATTGATGAGATGCTCGACGAATTCCGTGACGCGACGCACGCCCAGCCAGCGGACCATTTGCGGCGCGATTTCGTTGCCGACGAGGTAGGCGAGGATCCCGGGATGACCGGCCTGCATTTTGATGGCGTTTGAAACCGAGCGGATGATTTCATTTCGGGCCGAACGTTCGGACAGAAATTCGATATGCTTTGCCCATGGCAAAGTGATGAGTGCACGTACTCCCGCTTCCGCGCAGGCATCGAGGAACCAGCGCGGCGGACAATGATAAACGCGAACAACGTTAAATCCGGACTCGCGAATCTGGGCCAGGTCGCGCGAGGCTTGTTCCCGCGTTCCAAGATAATCTCCTAACGCGTCAGGTTTGAACGGGCCGTAGGTGACGCCCTTGACGAAAAATTTTCGATCGCCTTCGAAGAAAAATTTTGCGACAGCGCGGATTGGCTCCGCCGTAG
>JBKPMO010000181.1:0-4218 GCA_046732175.1 Verrucomicrobiota bacterium | reverse complement strand
TGGCGCTCGCGGTCAGGTTCCTGCAACTGCTCTTCCCGGTCTTCACCCAGATGGTGGTCGACAAGGTGATTGTCGAAAACGATCTCGGCCTTCTCAAGACCATCATTCTCGGCATGCTGGCCGCGATTATTTTTGTGCAGCTGGCAGCGATTGCGCAGGAATATCTGCTCGCCTTTGCCGCGGTCCGGCTCGATACCGCTATTCTCGATTTTCTCAGCCGGCAGCTTCTCTCTTTGCCAATGAGCTATTTTACCAGCCGGCGGACGGGGGACATTCAACGCCGGCTCGATGGCGCTCGCCAGGTCCGGCAATTTGCGGTGCAACATGGCGTGGCTGCGTTGTTGGCGATGGTGCATTTGTTTGGGGCAGTGGTGTTGATGGCGCTCTACAGCGCCTGGCTCACGCTGGCCTTCCTTGCCACCGTGCCGCTCTATGGCGCCCTGATGTATTTTTCGCTCAAAGTTCTGCGACCGCTTTTCGCCGAGGTTGAGGAAAGCCAGGGCAAATATAGTTCCCATCAAATCGATGCCATCAAAGGGATTGAAGCAGTCAAAGCGGCTTCGGCCGAGTCGGTCTTCCGCGATGCGATGTTGAACGAGTTTCTTTCCGTTTCGAAAAAGATTTTCCGTTCCAATTTCGTGGTCATGTCTTATGACAGCGTGCTGCAAACCATCGGCATGCTCTCGACTGCGATTTTTCTGTGGGTCGGTGCGAACCAGGTCATCAACGGCCATCTCAGTGTCGGCGGTTTCGTCGCCTTTAGCTCGCTGACCGCGATCGCGTACGCCGCGATCCTGCGCACGCTTGGTGTTTGGGACAATCTGCAGTTGGCGGCGGTTTTGATGAACCGGCTCAACGATATCTTCGAACAGGAGCCGGAGCAGGGGCGCGACCGTTCGCGATTAACCCCCGTGCACAGTTTGGAAGGCCGCATTGAATTGCGCAACGTGAGTTTCAGATATGGCGGACCGGAAGCTCCCAACATCTTGGGTAACATAACGCTCGACCTGCCGCCGGGTCGCATGATCGCGTTTGTCGGCCGAAGCGGTTGCGGCAAGACCACGCTGGTGAAATTGATCGCCGGTCTCCTCGAACCGACGGAAGGCACGATCCTCTTCGATCACGTCGATCTGAAGAATCTCAATTATCGCGATGTGCGCCGTCATATCGGAATGGTGTTACAGGAAAACCACATGTTTAACGAAACGATCGCGCGCAATATTTCCTTCGGCGATTCTGAGCCTGACCTCGATCGAGTTCTCGCCGCCGCCCAGGCCGCAGCCGCGCACGATTTCATCATGCGTCTGCCGATGGGTTATGAGACGAAAATCGGCGAATCTGGTCTCGCGATCTCCGGCGGACAAAAGCAGCGCATCGCGATTGCGCGTGCCATTTATAACAATCCTCCGGTTCTGATTTTCGACGAAGCAACCAGTGCGCTGGATACGGAATCGGAACGGGCAATTCAAAATAACCTCGGCCGCATCATGGCGGGACGCACTACCATCGCAATTGCGCATCGCTTGAGCACAATTCGAGAGGCCGATTCGATTATCGTGCTGGAAAAAGGCAGCGTGGCCGAAATCGGATCGCATGATGAGCTGATGGCGCAACGCGGTTTGTATTTTTATCTCTCCAGTCAGCAAATGGGTGTCGGCGGATGAGCGCGGTAACCTACTCGCCCAGTTCGTTTGAGAGCGAATCGGAGATGCTCCCGCAGGATCCGCCGCCGAAAGTCATTCGTTTTATGGGTTGGTGGTTGATCTGGCTTTTTATCGTCGCGCTGTTGGCGGCCATTTTTGTGCACCTTCCCGAAACGGAGCACGCCGCGTTTGTCCTCATCCCGCGCGAAGGGGCCGATCCAATTCAGTCACCGCGCCTCGCTACGGTGAATCGCGTTTCCGTTATGGAAGGGCAAACGGTTGCAGCCGGCGCGGAACTTTTCGTCCTGCGATCGGACGAGATTCGAGCATTTGATACGCAGCTGCAAACTCTAACGGAAGATTTGCATACGCAGGAATTGACGCTGGCGAAAATGGACGAAGCCTATGCCGCCGAAGCAAACATTAAGAACGCGCAAGTATCCCAGGCAGAAAGCGAGCTGCGATTTCGCGAGAAGCAAACCGCCAGCAATCGCGAGTTGCTCAACCGGCTGGAGAAGCTTTCGAAAAGCGGCGGTTTTTCCCAGATCGATTTGCTTAAGCTTCAGCTCGAGGCTGCTGGAGCGGAAAAAGATCAAGCCGTTGCCCAGCGCACACTGGAGCAGGTGAAACTCGAGCGGCAACAACTGGAAAATGAGCATTCTCGCAAACGTGCCGAGCAAGTCGGCGAAGTGCAGAAGTTGAAGATGAAACTCGGCGCTTTAAAAGGTGACCTCGAAAATTCGCAAAAGAATCTCCTGACGATTCGCGCGCCCTACGATGCCGTCATCATTTCCCTCGCTCAACGTAATATCGGCAGCGTTGTGCAAAGTGGACAGGAGCTTTGCCAGCTTGGACGCACCGACGCCAAACCGCTCGCGCGCTTGATGCTGAACGAGTCCGGCCTGGCGAAGCTAAAATCGGATCAATTGGTGCGGTTTTTCTTCGAAGCGTATCCCTATCAACGCTATGGCGCGCTGAGCGGAAAACTCGATTGGGTGAGCCCCTCCGCGGTCGCCGGCGCAAGCGGTCAAAATTTTGTTGGGCTAGCCTCACTGGATGAAGCTGCGAATCGACACCACCTCTCGTTACGGCCTGGCATGAAGGGCGAAGCGCGCATTCGGGTGGGAAGCCGGACGTTGATTGAATATGCTTTCGAGCCGATCCGGCAATTACGCGAAGGAGTCCGGAATTAATGCAACCGCGCCTTACCAGTCTGAAAGTTGAAGATCTGCGAACGACGAACGCGGGGATGACTCGTTGCATCAGTTTGGCAAAGCTCGCAGCAAAATCAGATGTCCCCATCGTTCTGCTTGGCGAAACCGGCACTGGAAAAACTTTGCTTGCACAGGCTATTCACAATTCGTCAGCGCGTGTCGAGGGGCCTTTTATTTCGTTCAATGCTTCGGCGATGAGCGATACCTTGCTCGAGAGTCAGCTTTTTGGTCACGAAAAAGGCGCGTTCACTGGCGCGCAACAAGCGGTAAAAGGGAAATTTGAACTCGCGAACGCCGGGACAATTTTTCTTGATGAGATCTCGGACATGAGTCCGCTCGCACAGGTAAAGATTTTGCGCGTGCTCGAGTATGGCGAGTTCGAGCGACTCGGTTCTGAACGGATGCTGAAAACAGATGCCCGGATCATTTGCGCAACCAACGTTTCGCTGCGCGAGCGCGTGCGGCAGGGAAAATTTCGCGAAGATCTCTATCATCGGTTGAATGGTCTAACGATTTTGATACCGGCACTGCGTGACCGCAAGGAAGAGTTGCCCGGATTAATCGCGAACGAGCTGAAAGTGTCGGCCATGCGTCAGGGGAAAAAGATCACGGCGATTCATCCGGCGGCGATGGATCGCTTGCTGACACACGACTGGCGCGGAAATTTACGCGAGCTCAGTCACACCGTCCGAACCATGACGCTGTTTTGCGCTGGCGATGTCATCATGCCGGAGCACGTTCTTTTTCCGCCGGATCTTGAACCACTGGAAACCTCTGCGAATTCATCGCCGAAAGATGCGGAACGCGGGTACCATGAATCTCATGGGGGCGATCTCTCATTGGCGAGCGCAGTGAAACGTCATGTGCGTTTCGTTTATAAGGAAGCGAACCAGAATCAGCGAAAGACTGCGAAGATTCTTGGAATTTCGCGAGCCACATTGAGTCGCCATCTGCGTGGGCTGGATCAGAAGTGATCCAGGTGCAGTCGAAATAATACCGACTGGCCTAAATTTTAGGCCAGCTTTTGAAGCGGCGAAATGGGGCTGCGCAGAATTTTAACTAACAGACTTAAAGAAATAAGGGTCTATTCAGAAACAACTTAACGTCCCAATATTTTCCGCTACTCCAGGAAGAAATGACATGCAAAAATCTTATGGCATGCTTGGTGTTAATAGGGCGCCTGTGAGTTCGTCGAAGGAAAAGAAGGACGCAGATTCTGGGGAGCGTGGAGCTCAACGGCAGAAGCGTTCGAAAGAGAAGCTGATCCGTTTGGACGACCTGATCCCAGATGAGAAGGTCGTAGGGGGACGGCAACTATTCGGCGCGACTGACAGAACCCAAAACCATAAACACAACTAAGA
>JBKPMO010000180.1:0-21438 GCA_046732175.1 Verrucomicrobiota bacterium | reverse complement strand
TGCTGGAGGCGAAGGTGCCTAGGCTACCGCTCGCCGCCGCAGAAGAATAGTTTCGCCAGCCCACGATATTGTTCACCAACTTAGTCTGCTTGGCAGCTGTCAGGCTACTGACTCCCGGGATCTGCGTTAGATCGGCGAACGCTGATAATCCTTTGCGGCCCACCTGCACAGTCGTGCTGGCGGTGGGATGCCCTGCGACGTTCACATCGAGCAGTCCGCCCTCGTCATAAATAGCGTAGGCGTAGCGACCAATCACGCTCGATGTGATCGTCGGAGACGTAATCATGTTGGCGTTCCACACCGGTGGATTGGTTCCGTCGCGCGCGACATTAACCCAATCGGGGGCAACGAAGGTAGCGACTGGAGTCGCGTCTGTGTCGCTGGTTAATGTTGCTTTTTGAAGCAAGAAAGGCTTGTTCCAACGAGCTAATGAGACAGAGCGACCATTTAGAGAGGCGATGGTGCTGGCCGACGAAGTAGATGGACCGGCAGCACGATTGGGCGCAGGGTATGTGGCTGTGTCGTAGTTGGCGTTCGCCGGATAGAAGCTATTGTTGTAAACGCTACGTTTGACAAGGTTTTCAACGCCGTTTGTACCGGTAGACCCCACGAGGCTTGGTACAACAGACCCCGGCGCGGCTGCCGTCTTGGGACTGTAAATCGTGATACCTGAAACAGTTGATATCGTTGAGCCAGCTGTAATTTCTTGCTTCAAATCTCCAACTGTTACAGCAAGCGCGCCGCGAGCTAACAAATCAGCCTTGGTTTGATTGGAACTACTAAAAGAAACCTGCCTGTCAACGGCGGCGCGCGAGAAAAACGCAACAGAGAGAACGGTTAGCAGAACTACGAATGCTAGGACAATTAGCAGCGCGGCCCCTTGTTGTGAAACCGCGGGCCTGGTTAGGAGGGTTCCAGGACCGCAAGCTGGCTTATTGTGAGAAGAAGAACGTGCGTTCATAGATCCGAAGTTGGGACGCGGCTGCTTGCGAAATGCCGCTCGTCGTCAGATACGAGCTTGCTTTCCAGGTTTGCAATGGGCTGGTGCCGTCGATTGCGTCTGGCAGCGCATTTACCATGGGGGTTCCTATCGGACTAGTTATTTGCCCGCTGGGGGGTGCCGCCAATAGACGGCTCGTCCTGTCGAGCATTCCCAATGCAACTATTATTGCGGAGACACCCTGAAGACCATTGTAAGAGGTAATGGAAGTTGAAAGGGTTCCGTTGGTTTGTAAGAACGAAACTTCCAGTCTGTAAACTTGGTCTCCGATGATGTGATAATCGTCCCCGGCTCCGTCGGAATAGCTAGGCCCGCTACCGACTGCAGCGGCCCAGTTTCCGGCAATTGTGCTGCCACTCAGCGGTGTCAAGCTTCCGCTCGGCGTAAGAAAAACCATACTTCCCGGCGCCGGTGACGGCCCCACCTGACCATCCCAGGTAAGCCCGCGACTCAACCGTTCTAGTTGGAAGCGCGAGTTAATGCGGTATCCGACAAGCGCGAGAGAGCTTTTGGCAGAATCAGAAATAGACGAATCGAAATATTTCGCGGCTTGGCTGAAAAAGTACATCGTGTCGTTACCATTTTGCTTTGCGAAGATATAATCGACATCTTGTCGGCGGATAATCGCACCGAAATCATTCGCCATGCGATCAAAAATGACCCGAACTTGGCTGTCGGAGTCCATTCTTTTACCACTTTGATTGATTGCCAAACTAGCGCCGCTCATCAGGTGGCCGATTAAAATAACTAGCATCACAAGAACCCCGATTGCGAGTAACAGTTCTATTAATGTAAATGCAGAGGAGGGGGATCGACGATTCATTCAATTTCGATTAAGTGCCGTATAAACTTCATAAACGCCCGTGTATTTGCTCGGTGTTGCGCTAGCTACAGGGTCCGCCAGCGCAGGCCAGGTAAGAAGAACTCTCACACCGGTAGCGGTTTTCTGCGAGGTGTCGGCCGGTGCTGCAAACGTGATCGTTGCGCGATACTTTGGACTCTGCGAAGGAACAGCGTCTGCGTCCTGCGCCCCAGCCGTCTCATCCTCTTGCAGGAAAATTGTGTGTGTTGCACTTCCTGTCGACGGAATAGTAATTCCGTAACGGGGGGAAGCGGACGAAGCAAGGGGAGTAGCTCGCAAATCGGCGGCGATCGCAGCAGCGAGATTGGTATTGGCTGTCTGTTGAATGGTAATCTGGTTCGTCGCTAAACTCGTTGGAAACAAAGCCATGATGCTGAGTAAACAAAATGCGGCGACACCTACGGCTAACGTAACCTCTACCAGGGAAAACCCACTTAGGCGGCAAATCGTAGGCTTCATGGTCGATATTTCCGCACCGAGCCTGTCATGCAATCGATTTGCAAAGCGGCTACGTTTGAACTGGAAGAGATGGCGATACCGTGAGTCGGTTGCAACCCGAGTTCCATATACGCGCCAACTCCATCGGTATTGCTTGCATATTGAATTCGGGCGACGCCTTGTGGATCGAAATTGATGACTCTAGTAAAGGAGTATTGACCGGTCCCGATTGATGAACCCAGCGGCCAGTCAAAGGGAGTTACACAGTTACCTGGATTCGGATTTGCGGTAGTGTTCCCCAACTGATAACTCCCTGAGCTAACGGTCGGCCTCGCCGTGTTACCGCCGTTGGGTATGGTTGAGAAGAATGGGGCCATGTGCAGGTTTTCAAAGCGCACAAGCTTGTCGATAGCGACCAGGTTCGCGCCATTATTGTAATTGGTCCAAGCTGGGTTCGATAAACTGTTGTTAGTTATGTCATAGCCCCGCGTTCCATCTCTAGATGCTACTATGGCGATGGTGATGCGACCTATTCCTATTGTTTGTGGGTTAACTGAAGGATCCTTAGACGCATCGACTTCTGCGAAGCCAACCCAGACGTAAGTGTGGTTTGCCATGGCGTAACTTCGCGCTTGCTCGAGCAAACCGCCGATATTGTAGACGGCGCTTGTGGCGTCCCCGGCGCTTTTCAAGTTCGTGAAGGCGGGGACAACAAAGGCAGATACGAGGATGATAACGCCAATGACAAGCATAAGCTCGAGCAAAGTGAACGCCTTTGGCTCGATGTTAGAACTATTTGTCTTAATCTTTGTCATCTACTGCCATGAGAGAATATCACTTGATCCCTTAAACGTGGCCGCCGTCCCCAGTTCATCAACAAATGAGGTGTTGAGTTTAGGCCCGCCGCCAAGGGCGCCGTTCTTGCCGAGAGAATAAGCGATTACGCCCTGCGGAACCGGGCTGGCTCCCGCACTTCCATCGGTGTCCGAGTAGGGGTTGGCAGTGCCAATCTTGTTATCGTAAGTGGTATCGATCGCGATGGCGTACTGTGAACCCCACGGGTCCATATATTGTCCCACCGAGCCCGCAGTCTGGCTAAGCCCGCCGCGGGGAAGCGTACCGGTCTGGGCGCTACGGGGCGAAATGAAAACGATCTGCCGGGGATTCAACAAGGTTACATTCGCGGAGTCGCTTCCGCCGGTGTAATTGCGGAGAACGTTCAAGAGTTTGTCGTTGTCAGTGTAACTGACACAACCCGTCGGCGGCGTGCCGCTGCCAAAATACGCGTCGCTACTATTGTCTGTAACAGTGACTGGGTATTTGCCATACTCAGTGTAGTAGGCATTTACGGCAGTAGCGATCTGAGTGAGATCGTTCTTGGCTTGCACTTTACGAGCCCGTTCGAACATGCCGGAGCCGGCTGTGAAGAGAAGTGAGAATAGAAGAATGATGATGAGAATTACCACCATCATTTCTACCAGCGTGAAGGCGGCGCTCGGCCCTCGCGACGGCGAGTCCCTCCTGAGCGGAATAGGGAATAGGCAGGCGTCCAAATCCCCAGCCTCCAGCTTGGAGAAGCCCATGGCTCGCCGAGGGGGATGCATAGGGCGATAAATACTAAAAATCTGGAAAATTTGGAAGCTTAAAAGAGGACGCTGACGAGGCCCGCAAACGCCGAACGCCGAACATCGAACGCCGAACACGGAATGAAGGCAAAGAGCTCGCCAAGGCGAGTCTGTCTATCGGCGGACAGGGGCCGTTCTTCGCTCGTTTCGCCTGGCTTTTGCTTCTTTCGCGGCTCTTTCGCATCTCTTTCATGACCGGCACGTTTCTAGCTTTTCTAGCGAAATTGTGCTGGAACACACGCCGTCACCTGAGGAACAAGCCCAAATCCTTCATACCATCGAGATGTTCGAGGTCATCACCCGAACACAACCCGATGATTATCAGTCTCTCGAAATACTAAAGGAAGCGTACAGCAAGCTCGGGCGCCGGGATGATTCACTCCACACCTCCCGCAAGCTGGCGGAAGCCTATTTTAACGTCGGTTCTTACGCGCTCGCGATGCAGGAGTGCGAGGTGCTGCTGCAGCACGACCCGAACGCGCCCGAGGTCCTGGCCATGCTCGGCGATATCGAAACGCGATTGCAGGCGGCCGGGCAAAACGTAACCGGCGGCATAAAACATGGGTTAATTGCCAAAGCCATGAGCGGAGGCGATGGCGGGCTGGTCCGGCTCGATCGCAAAGACCAGGAACATTACAACCTGCACGAGCGCGGCGAAGAGCAGCTGGCGAAGTTCCTCATCATCCAACAATTCTTCCCGGAAGAAAACGTGACCGCTGCCCTGGCAACGCTGCAGCAAAAAAACAAGAACCTTCCCGGGCATTCTCTGGCCGGCTCGCTCCTGATCGAGTTGTGCGGAACCGACAACGACAAGCTCGATCAGGTCATCTCCTCCCTGGTGGACCGGACGAAAGCCGCCTTTATCCCGCTCGAATATTACGACGTCGATCGGCAACTGGCGCGAATGTTGCCGGACAATCTCACGATCGGACGCCTCGTTGTCCCATTCGATTTAATCAGCCGCACCATCATGGTGGCGTGTTGCAATCCGTTTGATGCCGCCGGCCGTGCGGCCGTGCAACAGTCCCTCGATTACACGGTCTCGTGGTATCTCGCCCGACCGGCGGCCATCGAAAGGACGTTGCAGGACGTTTACCGGCTTGAATTGAAAACCTGATCCCGATGCCATGAGAAACAAGACCTTCGGAGATCGCATCGCAGATGTGCTCATTGAAGACGGGCTGCTTCTGCCGAATCAGCTGGAAGAAGCGAGCCAGATCCAAAAGGAAAAAGGCGGGCGGCTGCTGAAGATTCTGACCGACAAACAATTTGTCACCGATCAGGACATGGCCTTCAGCATGGGACGCTGCCTGAATGTGTCGCCGGTCAACCTGGCGCGGATCCGGATTCCCGAGGAAATTCTGGGGCTGATCCCGCGCGAGATGGCTAAGGCCAACAAGCTGGTACCGGTGGCGCGGCTGAACGGGAAGCTGTTTGTCGCGATGGTCGACCCGACCAATGTGCTGGCGGTCGACGACGTGAAGCGGCGTGTTCAGTTGGACGTCGTGCCGATGATCGCGACCGAAAAAGGGGTGATGGACGCGCTCAGCGGCGTGCAGGGCACGGCCGACATGGGCCAAATGCTGCGGCAGGTCAAGGAGGAAGTCGAAAAGCCGCTCGATGGCGTCGAAGTCCAAGCCAAGGCCAGCGAAGAGATCGACATCGATCGGCTGACGGAAGACAGCGAAGACGCGCCGGTGATCAAGATCGTGAACCTGATCATGGTGCAGGCGATCCGGGAAAAGGCTTCCGACATTCACATCGAACCCTTTCACAAGACGTTGAAGCTGCGATTTCGCGTCGATGGCGATTTAGTTCCCGCCGAATCGCCGCCGAAAGCGCTGCAACTAGCAATCACCTCGCGCATGAAAATTCTGGCTGGCCTGAACATCGCGGAACGACGCGTGCCGCAGGACGGGCGCTTTCGCATCAAAGTGATGGGCAAAGAAGTCGATCTGCGTGTCTCGATTTTGCCGACGACGCACGGAGAAAAAATTGTCATCCGAATTTTGGACAAGAGTGTCCTCACCGGCTCGATCGACCAGATGGGGCTGGACGAAGAGACCTTGCTGAAATTCAGGAAAGCGATCGACGCGCCGCACGGAATGATTCTGGTCACCGGTCCGACCGGTTCCGGTAAAACGACGACGCTCTATTCCGTTCTCCAGGAGCTTAACAATCCACAATACAACATCGTGACGGTGGAGGACCCGATCGAGTACGAGCTCGGCGGGATCAATCAGGTTGCGGTGCGCAACGACATCGGGCTCGATTTTGCCTCGGCCTTGCGCTCAATCCTGCGTCAGGACCCCGACATCGTGATGGTGGGCGAAATTCGTGACAACGAGACGGCCGACATTGCGGTGAAAGCTGCGCTGACGGGTCACCAGGTGCTTTCCACTTTGCATACCAATGACGCTGCCGGTGCGATCACGCGTCTGGACGACATGGGGATCGAACCGTTCCTGATTTCGAGCTCGATCTTGATGACCTGCGCCCAGCGTCTGGTGCGAAGGGTTTGCGCCAATTGCCGTGAAGAATTTCAGCCGGAGCCAGAGATTTTTGAGCGCCTCGGCCTCGAACAAGCCGAGAATGTCTTTTACCGCGGAAGCGGCTGCGATCGCTGCAAAGGTCGCGGTTATCTGGGGCGACTCGCCATCATTGAAGCTTTAACGGTAAGCGAAGCCATCCGCCGTCTCATCATGAAGCGCGCCTCGGCGGCGGTGATCAAGAATCAGGCGGTCACCGAAGGAATGAAGACTTTGCGCATGGTTGGGATCGATAAGGCCCTCGAAGGCCAGACGACATTGGAGGAAGTGCTGCGAGTCGCGGCCGGCGACCACTGATTGCCATGGCTATCCCCTTCCTAAATCTCGTTAAGAAGGCAAAAGAGAAGTTCGAAGCGAGGAAGCGGCCTCACACGATTGCGCCCCTGCCTTCGGTGCAAGATAAACCGGAGGCGGACAAGCTGGCGAAACGAGTCACACCTTATGCGGTGCGCACAATGACGCCGGAGCCAAGCGGGCCGGCACTCGCCGCGGCCAGCACAATGGCAAGCCGGCGCATTTCCCTGAGTCGCCCCGCTTCCGGAAGTCCGCCCGATTTGAGCCCGAGTGTAGTGTCTGTCGAGCCGCGCGGAGAAAGGACCCTTTCGCTGGCCTTGAGTGATGTAATTGCGCAAATGCCTCAGGGCTATCTTAAAGCTAGCGAGAGTTTTGATCCCAGCCGCCGAGTGACCTTGAAAGCGGTAGACGTGGAAAAAGGATTGGCGACGGGCCGCCCGAGTCTTCCGATCGCTGTGCTCTATCAACAAATGCCGGAAATTTTCGAGCACACCGTCGTGCCGTCCGATGCCACGGCCGTGGTACTGCCGATCCAGAAAGTAATCGATGAACTCTCGCAGCTCCGTGTTCGAGAGGACCAGACGGCGGAAACGATCTCCGCGCAGGTCGAGACGCCGTTCCTGAAATTGATGGTGGAAGAATCGGCGAAATTTGGAACGACGGTCGCGCCGTTTGAAACCACCCAGTTGATACTTCCCGTGGAACCGGAGACTCAGTCAGGCCTTGTTACCGAGACAGCGAGGGTCGAGCCCGTGCGGCCGTCATCGGTCAGTGCGCCAACCCGCCCGTCCGGCTCAGACCAGCTACCGCCGGTCATACTCCCGGCCGCCAGAGCGGCTGCCCCACCCCCGGTTACTCCGCAAGCGCAACCGGTTCAACCGGCGCCCACGGCCAGAGTCACGCTCACACCGCCAAGCACAGTTCCGTCACAGCGGATCGGGAAAGAACCGAGCCCCGACGGCGCGACGCCGCGGATTCCTCTAGTTACGCCGACCGCGCAGCCAGAAAAAACTTTGCCGATTGGAACGGGTGGGCCCGCATTTCCGCGAGTTCCAGCCTCCAGCGGGTCTCCCGTTCCTCCGGCCGTATCGCCACCCGCTGCGCCTCCCCCGGTTGCACCGCCCACTACCGCGCCGCCGGTTGCGGGTCCGACTCGGATTCCATTTCAACTGCCTGAGGATGCCCCGCCGAAAGTCGCAGCCGAACAACCTAAATCAGCTCCGCCATCGCCGGCGCGGGTGCCATTGTCCGAACCCAGGCCGGCCACGCCGAAGGCTGTTTCCGTCCCGGCGACACCATTACAACCGACAGGACAACACGTGGTCACGCTCCCATTGCGTCCGATCCTGCAAAGTCTGCCGCCGATGCAAGTGGCCGGGGATGTTACTTCGGTGCCAGCCGATGCGAAGATTTCATTCCAGGTCAGCGTGATCGCGCCGCAGCTCGCCAGCGGCAAGGTTGTGATTCCGCCGAAGGACTTTCACGCCGCCTTACCGGAACAATATCGGGGTTTGTTCCTGCCCGACGCAGTCGAAGCGCCAGTACAGCTCTCGTTGCCTGATGTGCTGGCCAATTTGCCTGGCGATTCCCTGCGGATGCGGGACGATCAGGAAGTCTTTGCCCAGGATGAAATTTTTGAGACGCCATTCCTGGCGAAGGCGAAGGAAGACGCGGAACGTTTCACCCAGAGCCCGGAAGTCACTCTGCCGGCCGCTCCTCAGCCCGTGGCCGGAGCGCCGAAGGTTGAGAAGCCAAAAGCCGAACTTCCTAGCGGAGTAAAAACAGAAGCTCCCAAAATAAATGTTACAGCGCTTCCGAAAGTCGGACCGCCGCCCCAGGTGGAGGCCCCGCGTGTTCAATCGCCAGCCTCGGTCGATCATTTGGGCATTTCGATTATGCCAAGCACCGTAGTGCCAGCCCCGGCGGCGAAGCCCGCGCAAGAAGCTCCAAAATTTGATGCCAAAGCAGCGATTGCTCAGGCCTGCGCGCTGGCCGGCGTTTCCTCCTGTAGCGTGATCTTCACCGATGGCTTGATCATCGCCGGTAACATTCCGAACGACATGCACATGGAAGGTTTGAGCGCGGTGGCACCGACGATGCTGAAGAAACTGGAAAAACATATGTGTGAAACTCAACTTGGCCCGCTGACCTGCATGACGGTGCACGGCGAGAAATCACCCGTCACCTTCTTTAGTGCCGGTAATCTTTGCCTGACCGCACTGCACAACGGAACCGAATTGAGTGCGGAGAGCCGTCGCGAACTCACCCGCATCACACAGGAACTTTCGCGAACCTATCCGCAACTGGAGGCTGCTCATGTCAATCATTAATTACGCCAGCCGCGAGATTCAGTTTAAGATCGTTTATTATGGTCCTGCGCTGTGCGGCAAAACCACCAACCTCGGCTACATCCACCAACGCATTAACCCACAAAACCGTGGCGACCTCGTCTCGCTCGCTACTGCTGCCGATCGCACCCTCTTCTTCGACTTTCTCCCGCTCAACGCTCTGGTTATAAAAGGCTTTGTCACCAAGTTTCAGCTCTACACTGTCCCCGGTCAGGTCATTTACAACGCCACCCGTCAGCTCGTCCTCCGCAGCGTCGATGGCATCGTGTTCGTAGCCGATTCGCAGTGGGAAAAAATGGAAGAGAATGTCGAGAGTTTTAAAAATCTTGAGGATAACCTGGCCAAGCAAAACATGTCGCTCGATGACCTCCCGTATGTTTTGCAATACAACAAGCGCGACCTTCCGAACATCGCACCCGTCAACTATCTCGATTACGTCCTGAATAATCGAAAGAAACGTGTGCAGAGCTTTGAAGTCGTCTCTAGCACCGGGCAAAATGTTTTCGCCACCCTGAACGCCGTTTCACAGATTCTGCTGCACAAGTTTAGCAAACAGAGCGATGCCAGCCGAGCCGGAGCGGCGGGCGTCAAGCCCGGGCAGACGCATGTTGCGCCCCAGCCGCAGCGAATCGTCGCATGAACGCGATTCCCGTCCTGACGATCGACGACGTCGCCACGCTCGATGGCGTGCTCGCCGATTTCTTAAAAAAGGCCGAAGCCGAACTGACCGTCGTGATCGACCGCGGCGGCAACGTCATTTCGCAATATGGCGATATGACGGTGATGGACGTGACCATCATCGCCGCGCTTGCCGCCGGATCTTTCGCCGCCACGCGCGAGTTGGCACGACGCATCGGGGAAGTAGAATTCAACGCTCTCTATCATCAGGGCAACGGCAGTCACATTTTCATGAATTCGGTCGATGACGAGACGATTATGATTACGGTCTTCGGCCCGCGGACGACCGTAGGCCTGGTCCGGTTCTATTCTACCGGCACCGCGCAGCAGGTGGCTGTCCTCCTCAAGTCGCTGCAAAAAGGCAATCACGGGTTCAATTTCAACGCTTCCGACATTAGCGCCGCACCCATCTTTGCGGATACGCCGTCGACCTGATGGCGCTGCTGCGGTGTCCTCGCAGCGAATTTCAAATTTGAAATTTGAAATTTTCAGATCCTCATAGAGGGGCGAGTTCTGCGAGCCCTTCAGTGTCAATCCCGCAACTGGGTCGCTCCGAAATCTAGATCTGAAATTTGAAATTCACGGGCCGCTGCGCCCTGCGACCCCTCCAATGCTCGAACAGCATGACTAAGCTACCTATCTACCTGATACGAAAGATGAGGTAATGCTCGGGGGGAACTGGCGCAACTACCCAGGCCAATGGTCCCCATTTACTGGAATAGAATCCGGCGCCCATTTCCCGGTTCATTGTTGTTGCGAAGAACTGGGCGTAGTCCAGCTGTTCGAAAGAAGCGATGGTTGGAGTGGCAGGTTTACGACTGACGTTGGTATTATTGATTGGCACAATGAGCACGTCGCCCGGAACCAAGCCATGCTGCTCTAAATCAAGCGGCTTCGCCTTCCATTGTTGCATATAATATTGAAACCCCCAGTGTCCCTCAAACCAGACAGTGCCTGCTTCATTTTGGAAACGCTGTTGAAACTGACCGGCGGCAACGCGGGCTGTACTCGCCAGCCTGTAGTCTCCAATCGTAATCAAGAGCGAAACGAGCGCAGCCGGCAGAATGGGCCACCACAGCGTGAAACTGCCGTTTGCTGCGGGAACTCGCAATCGTCGGATCAATAGTATTACGACTGCAGGCGCCATCGGCAAAAATGTACGCGATGTAATCGTCCAATTCATCACTGCCGCAAAAACAAATGTGCCGAAGATCCAAAGGCCGAGCAGGACAGAATCCGCGGTTTTGTGCCGGACGATATCGACCAAAACCAAGGCCAGAATTCCAATTCCAATCGTGACAAAGAGCGCTCCTGTGATGCCCAAGGGGAGGGCTGTTCTCGCCGCGCCGAAATAGAGCAATGGACCAAGCACGACGAAAATCACAATTCCAGCGATGAGAATCCGGAAGTTAGGCGAGGTAGGGGCGATTGGCCTTGCCCCTCCGGCTCGGAGTCGCCCGCGGGGGGTCCGGTGAACCGCCCCTACCTCCAGCAATGGCGCATAAAACAAGACGCTAAACAAACAACCTCCGGCAAAGGAAAGTCCGATGAATAACTGCTGAAAAAAATGCTGTTCGGGTTTTGCGTTTTCGTTCCAGGAAACCAGCATCGCATTACTGAAGAGACCCTGGCCGTATTTAGCTTTTGTAATTACTTCATAGCTGGCAATGACCAGGATCGGGATCAAGAGATACAGGATTCGGTGAGTGACTCGGCGTTCGCGGACCAGAGTATAAACAGCCAAGAGCGGAACCATCGCGACCCCGAAGTATTTCGTCAGCGCCGCCGTAGCCGCGAGAATGGATGCCAGAAAAAAAAGTCGCGCAGAATTTTGCTCCAGAGCACGCATCCAGCACTCTATCGACCACACCCAAAGCGCTAGAAGCCAGACGTCGCACATTACCCCCGTGGCTGAGACGAAAAAAACCGGGGTGAAAAGGAGCAGAAGCGCGGCAAGTAATGGTGAATGGCAAAGGCGCCGGGCGAGAAAAAATGTTCCGAGCACTGCCGCGACTGCTGGAATGAGGAACGCGCCGTGCATCGCCGGTTCGCTCCACCCAAGAAAGCTCGCCATCAGCGCCATGTAGTAGGAGCTCAATGGCGGGTTCTGCATGATTGAAAACATGGGCTGACTACTTAGGTACCAGTTGACGACAAAACCATACGGATTCCCGGGATGATGAGCTATCTGCTGCGCCATCCAGAGAAAAAGGGGATCATCGATGTGAAAAGCTTTATTCAGGAACGGTGCGAGTGCGGCAATCACCGCAATAGCACCGACCACTGAGCGGTTCGCATCCGAGTTCCTCATCCGGTTGACACCCTCAGCTGGATCCTCTCCTGTGTGCTCCCTGCTCCGGCAGCCGCGGGATACGTCTCTCCCAACAGGAGAGAGTGGAAAGGGGAAGGACGCGAAGCGCCAGGCGAGGGCTTCTTCTCTTCTGTCCAACTAATCGACAGGCGCGGCAATTAGATAACTTTTACTGATTTTGGAAAGGTGTCGCCAAATCTCGTTAGCCGGTAAATTCTTTGGCTACCAACGTGGCGTTATGCCCGCCGAAACCGAATGAGTTGTTCACCGCTACACTAACTTTCTTTTCGCGCGCGGTGTGAGGCGTGAAATCGAGATCACATTCCTCGTCCGGATTATCGAGATTAATGGTCGGTGGAATTACTCCATCACGGATGGCCAGAGCGCACACCGCCATCTCAATCGCTCCGGCTCCGCCGAGGAGATGGCCCGTCATTGATTTGGTGGAGCTAATCGAGACGCTCTTGGCGCGGTCGCCGAACACCGACTTAATCGCGCGCGTCTCGGCCACATCGCCAAGACCGGTCGAGGTCGCGTGCGCGTTGATGTAATCAACCTGGTCGACTGACACTCCTGCGTGTTCCAAAGCAAGTTCCATTGCCTTGGCCGCGCCTCCGCCGTCGTGTGGCGGCGCCGTCATATGATACGCGTCCGCACTCAGGCCGTAGCCCACCAGCTCGCAGTAAATTTTCGCATTCCGCTTTTTCGCGCGCTCGAGTTCTTCGATCACAACAACGCCCGCGCCTTCGCCGATGACGAAGCCGTCGCGGTCGCGATCCCATGGCCGCGAGGCGCGCTGAGGCTCGTCATTCCGCGTGCTCAACGCCTTCATCGCGCTGAAGCCGGCGAGACCGATGGGGATAATGGCCGCCTCCGAGCCGCCGGCCACGAAGACATCAGCGTCGCCAAACTTAATCATGCGCCAGGATTCGCCGATGGCGTTGTTCGAGGTTGCGCAGGCGGTAACGATGCACATGTTCGGTCCACGCATTCCGAATTCCATCGAGATCAATCCGCTCGCCATATTGCTGATCAGCATGGGAATGGTGAAGGCCGAGACGCGGCTCGGACCTTTGCTGAGCAGGACGGTGTATTGATCTTCCAGCGTTTTTAGTCCGCCGATGCCGCTGCTGACGAGAACACCGAACCGATCCGGATTCTCCTTCGCCATCGCGATCCCGGAATCGGTCATCGCCATTTTCGCCGCGGCCATAGCCAACTGCGCGAAACGGTCGCTGCGCCGCACATCCTTGGGGTTGGTAAAAACTGTTTTCGGGTCGAAGCCGAGCACTTCTCCGCCAATCCGGCAATCGTAGGCGGAGGTATCGAACGATTCGATTTTACGGATGCCGCTAACGCCATTCTTTAAACTTGTCCAAAACGTCTCGAGATCGTTCCCGACGGGTGTGATTGCACCCATTCCGGTGATAACGACGCGGCGATTATTCATGAATTGTGATGGTGATCAGTGACTAGTGAGTCGAAGTAAAAACAATCGCCTTATGACGACTTATCACTACTCACCTATCACTAATCACTTTTTTCATCAACGCGTTCCCATCCCGACGTTTTGCACGGTTTGGAAAAGTTTGCCTTCAGTCTTGATCGAAGGTGCGATGATGATTTCGGTTTGCTGAAAATCGGCCAGATCGCGCGCGCCAACGTTCCCCATGCACGTGGTAATGGCGCCGACAAGGTTCTGGCTGCCATCGTCTACTTCGGCCGGACCGAACAAAATTTGTTTCAATGATCCGGTGGCGCCGACCTTAATGCGTGTGCCGCGTGGCAAATTCGCATGGGGCGTCGCCATGCCCCAATGATAGCCGCGACCGGGCGCTTCATAAGCTTTGGCAAAGGCGCTTCCCACCATCACGCCATCGGCCCCGCAGGCGAGCGCCTTGCAGACATCGCCGCCCTTGCTCATTCCGCCATCGGTGATGATCGGAACAAAGCGCGCGGTCTTTTTGAAATAAGCATCGCGCGCCGCCGCGCAATCCACCGTGGCCGTGACCTGGGGCACGCCCAGGCCAAGCACGCCGCGTGAGGTGCAGGCCGCACCAGGGCCCACGCCGACGAGAACGGCGGCCGGACCGCAGCCCATGATCTCAAGAGTGACGTCGTAACCGACAGTGTTGCCGACGATGACCGGGATTTGCATCTCGCGACAGAATTTTGCGAGATCGAGCGATTCATATTCGGAGGCAATGTGCCGGACGGTGGAAACCGTGCTTTGCACGACAAAAACATCGGCGCCTGCTTCCTGCGCGATCGCGCCGAATTCCGCGGCCCGTTGCGGGATCGAACTTACCGCGGCAATCGCGCCGCCGTCCTTGATTTGCCGCACTCGCGCTCCAATCAATTCTGGCTGCACCGGTTCCTGGTAAATTTTTTGCAGCAGGGCGGTAACTTCGTTCCGGTCCGTCTGGACAATTTTCTCGAGCACTTCGGAAGGGTTCTTGTAGCGCGTCTGGACGCCTTCCAAATTGAGCACCGCCAGGCCGCCGAGCCGGCTCATTTCGATAGCAAAACGCACATCCACCACGCCATCCATGGCGCTGGCCAGGATCGGGATTTTCAATTCCAGCGGGGCCATGTCGCGCCGGGGCAGGCGGAAAGTAGTATTAACCTCGTTAGGATTAATTGTGATACTGCCGGGGACGAGCGCGATCTCGTCGAACCCGTAAGTCACGCGCGCTTTTCGGTTACGGCCAATCCACATTCCCATATCAAATTAAATGCGTTCGAATTTGAATCTTTCGTTTAGACTCCCACAGCGCGGACAGCGCGGGAGCATAGCATCGGTGCGGTCTTCGAACTCGAAGCCGCAAATGACGCACCGCAGCCGGTAGCGAAAAGCTTTGCGTTCGCGCCGTCTGCGGTTCCATTCACTACTTAACCAGACAAGGAAAACCGCCGCAAGAAAAACCAGCAGATAAATCGTGACCAGCGCGGCCAGACTGACGCGAATCACGGCGAGGAAGCGGGCGAAGCAGTCGCCTCCGCGGCGAGATCGTTGCCCCAGAGAATAGTCGTGGTTGTCCAGAAAAGGCCGGTCGCATTTGTCGGCGGTGCATTCTCCTTAGTGCCAGTCCGGCTCGGACTTTTAAAACGGCAGAGCTGCAAAAAATTCCGTCCTTGCTCGTCCAGAGCCGGATCGCCCGAGGATTCAATTAGAAAACAAAAGCGGATGGCGCCGCCACCGTCGATGGCAACGCGAAAGCGCGCATTAGCCGGTGCCTCCGGGCGGGTCAGACGGAATTTGAAGTCGGCGAAAATTGGATCGTCTAAACCAGGAGGTAGATCGGCGAAAAGGGCCATCGTTTTTCGCGTAAATCCAGTCGTGTTCCCTTTCACTTGCGGGGGACGAACAGGACCGGCCGCGGCCGAGCTTGGAATGCTCAGGTCAGGCGCAAGCGGAGGCGGTGTTCGTAATTTCGGCTGATGCGTAGCGTAGAACGGGCGATGCTCGATCGGTGGTAGGACAAAAGACTTCGCTTCCGGGGTGCGCTGGGTCGTAGTCGCGAGCGCAGGGTCTTCCGCCTCGACCCAGCGTAAAAGTGCGAGCGATTCTGGATTATCCGGTGAAATCAATGTCATCCGCGCCGGTGGCGGCAAGAGAGCCACCGTCGGCGGATACACAATTTGGAAGATGTAAAAACAGAGCGCATGCAGGAGAAGCGAAAGAATTAAGAACACGATCAAAGCGCGCCGGCGTTTACGTGGGGGAGCCCAACTAAAAATGAGTGGCGCGGTGGCGGTCCGAGCCGGACTGGCGTAGGCGCTCACTTCGGCGGGGCAGTGGCTAGCGCGACCGATGGAACACCATGCTCGAGCGCGAGATTGGCCACGCGAACGACGGTTTCGTAAGGCGTATAGCGGTCGGCTTTGATAATAATGGTACGACCTTCTTTGCGCGCGATCTCAAGTTGCGGGCCCAGGTCATCGATCGAAGTTTTTTGATCGCGAAAATAAACCGTTGCCCCGCTCGTGATGCTGATGATCTGGTATTTTACCTGCGGGGCCAACATGAATTTCGAGAACGGGACATTGACCGATATTCCCGGCTGCAAAACGAAGTTCGAGCTGAGAAGCAGGAAAAAAATCATGAGAAACGCGACGTCGAGCAACGGGAAAATCAACAGCCATCCGAACTGATATTCTTTCGTTCGGACCAGTTTCATCGCTGCGTGCTAGTCCAACCGCGCTGTAGACGGAGGCACGCGCTTCCGCGCGTCCCCGGCGCGGTCCGAGCCGGACGGGCGTTGAAGCGCGTCCCTCCAAAAAACCCAATCGCACCAATAAAGAAATGGCATTGCCCAAGCTTGCTGAACACAAACCTATTTTTCCCGGCGCAAGTCGCGCGGGCTGCTTTCCGCGCTCGGTTGAAACGAAATGATTCCACTTTCCGGTTCGGTCTCGGTCAGCATCTGCACGATTTCAATTCCGGCACGCTCCATATCGTGCATCAACGTATTGACCCGCGACGAAAGATAGCTGTAGGCGACAAAGGTTGGCGTGGCGACAACGAGACCCGCCGCGGTCGTGAGCAGACTCTTGTAAATTGCGCCCGATAACTCGGTCACCGTGGCATAACCCCCGTTTGAAGTGACGACACCAAAGGCCTCAATCGTTCCCGCGACGGTGCCGAGCAGACCAAGTAATGGCGCCAGGTAGGCAAGAGTCGCGAGTACCCCCAGAAATCGCTCCAGTTTAGGTACCTCCAGTTGGCCGGCTTCCTGAACAATTTCGCGCAACTCCGATCGCGGGAGATCGTGACGGATAATAGCGGCGTGGATCACGCGTGCGACGGGACCCGGCGTGCCGGCGGATTCGTGCAACGCTTCCGCGAAATTGCGGCGCTTAATCAAATTGGCCAAGCCCTTGAGGAACTCGCCCACATGAATAGTGGCGCGATGCAAATAAAAGAGCCGCTCTCCGAACACGGCAATCGAGATGATGCTACAAGCGAGGATGGGCCACATCAGCAGCCCTCCCTTCTGGAGGTATTCGATCACAAAAGCTCCCCTTAATACCCTTTCGGGCTCGAGGCAAGGTACGTGTTTGGTGCCAAAGGAGAACAAGGACTCTTGCTCATGCTCCTGCTCATAGTCATGATCCAAGAATGAAAGCGTACTTCGACCATGAACGCCTTGACGTATATCAAGAAGCAATTGCCTTTTGTGGATGGGTTGAAGATCTCCTAACCGAGGTTACCGCGAAGGCTGCCGCGAAAGATCAGCTGGATCGCGCTTCCACTAGTATTCCGCTGAACATTGCTGAAGGGAACGGCAAATTTTCAAATGCCGATCGCGCAAGGTTTTTAGAGATCGCGCGGGGTTCAGCTTTGGAGTGTGCAGCGTGCATTGACATGCTCGCTGTGCGAAAATTCATCACTGCCGACCGAACAGTTCCTGCGAAAGAGCAGCTCGTTCGGATTGTTAATATGCTTGTTGGGATGTTGAAAAGATTTTCCGGGCATGCGGGATTGTTCCATGACAAAGAGGGAATTTATGGGGCCGCGTGCCTTACTTGCGCTTCGCTGGCGTCGGTGTGGGCCCCACCGTCTGGCCAAGGAGCTTTCCCGCGCCGTCATAAGTGGAATAGCCGATCTGATGTCCGGCTGCATCGTAACGGAAGACAATTCTGCCGATCACGCTCTGGTCCTTGGCGAAATGGGTTTCTTCAATGAGATGGTTACTGGCGTCGTATTTGTTTTGCAGGATAAATCGAAATTGTTCTTTTGGCCCAAAAACTTCGCCACGAAGAAATCGTCCGTTCTCATCCAGATCCCATCGAATTTTTTCGCGGACTTTGCCATCCTTACCCGTGGTAGTGGCGACAGTTTTATGACTAGCGGCAGCAGTTTCGTAGGTAGTGCGTGAGCCGTCAGCATTGAGAACGATGCTGACGCGAACATCGCCGCTATCCTGCTGGGCGAGGGCGCAGAGTGAGGTGGTCAGGGTGCAAAGAATGCCGAGAGCTACACGGAACATATTGATTGAGCCGGGCCGCGGAACGTAAAAGGGAAAGCCGAAGAAGGCTAGCGATTCAATCGGGTTTCGTCCGTGTTTTCTGGTTTCCAAATTGATCTTTGAGCCGATCTTGGGAAATCGGCGTAATCCGCGGGGGTCGGCGGCGGTGAAAAGATCGAAGAAAAAGTATTGACCACAAGGGGATGTGGTGGTTAAAAGTGGGTCGAAGTGGATTAAAGTGGACGATAATCCCGCCGGCATATGGATTCGATTGCCTCAGCTCAAGCCTTTTACGCCGGTCAGTTCCGTCACGCCATCGATGAAAAAAATCGCATCACCATCCCTTCCCGCTGGCGCCGCAAGGGAGCTGAGGAATTTATCCTTCTTCCCGATTCCCAAAATCAGTTCCTCCTCGTCATGGCCCCAGAGGAGTTCGCCCGCATGAGCGCCGTCGCCGAAAACAATAACACCGTTGCCGCACGCGAGCGTCGAGTTTTCTTGCGACAGTTGCATTCCCGCGCCCAGCACGCTGTGGCCGACAAACAGGGTCGACTTGTTTTGCCGGAAGACCTTTGCCGCAAAATCGGATTGAAGGGCGAAGTCGCTCTCATCGGCGGAAGAGGTCGTTTTGAAGTTTGGAACGTGACCCAGTGGAAGCGCGCGCACGAAGAAGAGACCCCAACCTACCAGCACGTCGCCAACGTCATTGGTTTGTGATCAGGATGAATGCATTGCTCTTTGAACGACCAGTCTGGTTCGCCACCGGCCCGCTCATGCTGGAAGAGGAAGCGCAGGACCGGGAAGAATTCATGTATCACCGGCCCGTTCTGGTGCACGAAGCAGTCGACTTGCTGGCGCCGCGTGCAGGCGCGCTTGTTCTCGATGCGACCTGCGGTGGCGGCGGACACAGCGAAGCAATTTTGAAAACCGGTGCAGACGTCCTCGCGCTCGATCAGGACCCCGATGCGATCGCGGAAGCGACGAAGCGCTTAAAAGAATTCGGCGATCGTGTAACTTTACGGAAAGCAAACTTTCGCCACGCCGATAGGGTGCTCGATACAGTGGGGGTCGAGCAAATCGGCGGGGCGATTCTCGACCTCGGTGTTTCTTCCCGCCAGCTCGAAAACGCCGCGCGCGGGTTTAGCCTGATGCGAAACGGTCCGCTCGACATGCGGATGGACCCGGCTACAGAAAAAACGGCCGGCGCGATTATCAACAGTTATAGTGAGGAAGAATTGACGCGGCTATTTCGCGACCTGGGCGAAGAACCGGCGGCGCGTCGCATCGCCAGTGCTCTGGTGAAGCAACGCAAGGTGGCGCAATTTCGGGAGACGCTGCCGTTGGCGCGCGCGATCGAGAAAATCGTCGGCCGCCACGGTCGTCGTCACCCGGCGACACAGGTTTTCCAGGCCCTGCGGATGGAAGTTAACGACGAGCTGGGAGCGCTGGAACAGGGCTTGCGTGTGATCACCGGTCGTCTCGAAGCGGGCGCGCGCATTGCCGTGATTTCATTTCATTCGCTCGAAGATCGGTTGGTGAAAAATTTCTTTCGCGATCGCAGTCGGGAGTATGTGGATCGGCCGGAATGGCCGGAGCCGCGCGAGAATGTCGCGCGCGATCTCCTCGTCATTACGTCGAAGCCTATTGAACCGGGCGAAAACGAACAACGATTCAATCCGCGGGCGCGGAGCGCAAAGCTGCGCGTTGCCGAAAAACTAAGATGAGGCGGTCCACACAACTCAATCGTTTGGACGCAGCTTCTTTGGCGCGTTGGATGGTGATGACGGCGTTGCTGGCGGTGGCGGGACTCAGCTACGTCTACCTCACGTTACAATTGCATTGGCTGGGGGATCGTCAGAAAGCGCTCGAGACGGCGCTCGCGGGTCTGCGCAAGCAAAACGACGTCGCCAATGTGCAGATCGCAGCGCTGACATCCCGCAGCGCTCTGCAACGCCGGCTGAAGGAAGGCTACCTCAAGATGATTCCGATTACGGAAGAAAACATCGTTCGGCTTGCTCCGATCCGCCCCGCGCCCGAGGAAAATGCCATTCGTCCGGTGGCAAACGACCAGGTTGGCAGATGAGATGGAACGGTCGGACGCGGTGTGCACTTGTTTGCATTTGTTTTGTCCTTCTTTTTAGCGCGTTCTCGTTTCGCCTCGTTTATCTACAACTCGTTAAGCACGACGAGTACGCCGGGCTGGCGGCCGAGAAACACGTTTACAAGCAACCGATCTACGCCGAGCGAGGTGTCATCACCGATGCCAATGGCGAAATTCTCGCCCACAACATTCCGGTCGAGATCGTCGTCGCTGATACCTCGCATTTAACCAAGGAGAAAGTGGCCGAAGCCGTCGCGCTGCTGAGTCAGGAGTTAAAACTCGATCCGGATGAACTCTCGGAAAAACTCGGGAGCGATCGTCACTACATCGTCTTGAAACGAGATGTGCCGACTTCAGCAGCCGACGCGCTTCGGGCCAAACTTCGCGAACAAAATCTGCGCGGGATTTATTTCGAACACGACGCCGCGCGACTTTATCCAAACGGGTCGATGCTTTGTCACGTCATCGGGTTTACCGATTTCGATCACAAGGGAATTCAGGGAGTGGAAGCGTCGATGGATGAATATCTGCGCGGGCAGGATGGTTATCGTTACATCGAACACGATCGAGCTGGACAGGAGATCGTGCTCTATCGCGGGCAGGAACGGGCGGCGCGGGATGGTTACCAGGTGCATCTGAGCATCGACCTCAATTTGCAGAACATCGTCGAGAACGAGATCGACGCGGCGGTGCGCGAGTATTCGCCGCAAAAGGCCACGATCATTCTGATGCGGCCGCAAACGGGTGAAATTCTGGCGATGGCGAACCGGCCGGGCTTTGATCTCAATCAACGCAACACAGCCAAGCCTGAGCAGATGAAAAATCGCGCCGTCATCGACATGATGGAGCCGGGCTCGACCTTCAAAATCGTGACCGCGGCGGCAGCGTTGAATGAAAAGAAGGTGCGGCCGGACACGACAATTTTTTGTGAGAAGGGCGCCTGGAATTATGGCGGACGCACCCTGCACGATCACCGCCCTTACGGGGAGCTGAGCGTGCAGGATGTTCTTGTGAAATCGAGCAACATCGGCGCAGCCAAGCTCGCCCTCAGCCTGGGCGACCAGAAATTTTATGAATACATCCGTCGCTTTGGTTTTGGGGAACGCACGGGGGTCGAATTGCCCGGTGAAATCAACGGAACGATTCGACCTCCGCAAAATTGGAGTAAGATTTCCATTACGCGGATACCGATGGGACACGAGGTGGCGGTGACACCGTTGCAGATGACAGTAGCGATGGCGACGATTGCCAACGGCGGAA
>JBKPMO010000179.1:0-7199 GCA_046732175.1 Verrucomicrobiota bacterium | reverse complement strand
ACATCTTTTCGGTAGAAAGTGAAGTGTCCAAAGCCATCGCTGACCAGTTACGAGCCAAACTCACGGGACATGAAGAGGAAATCATCGCCGCGAAACCTACTGACAATCCTCAGGCCTACGACGCCTATCTGCGCGGCCTTGCCTATACACTAAAGACTGCTTTTACACCGGCGAACTCCCTTGCCGCGCAGAAATATCTGAAGGACGCGGTCCGGTTTGACCCGAAGTTCGCCCTTGGTTGGGCGCTGCTCTCTTACGTCGACGCGAGCGGGTACCTTACACAAAGTCTCCAACCAACCACCGCGCTCCGCGAAGAAGCTCGGCAGGCGGCAGAAACGGCTCTTACTCTACAGCCAAATCTTGGCGAGGCTGTATTCGCCAAAGGGTTTTATCATTACGCCTGCCTGAAGGATTACGACACAGCGGTCAAATATCTTGAGCAAGCATATCGGCTCCTGCCGAATAACAGTCGAATTCCTCAGGCTTTGGCCTATGTCGAACGCAGGCGAGGCAATTGGGATAAGAGTGACGCGTACTTCAAGGAAGCCGAGGAGCTTGACCCACGTAACATTAACCTGCTCTCACAACACGCGCGTTCCTACGTCTGCCTACGTCGTTTTCCCGAAGCGCTAAGCAAGCTTGAACAGATTCTAAATATCACACCGGACGATGTAGATACTCTCGTCTTAAAGGCGAGAATTGCACAGGCGGAAGGCGACCTCCCGCGGGCTTCGGCGCTTCTGGCCCCGCTTCGACTCGGAGCTGACTACGCCAACGCGTTGGAAACACAAGTTTACCAGGCCATCCTGGAGTCCCACCCTGCACCGGTCATTGCTCAGCTAAAAGAAATATTAGCTAGACCTGACCAAACGTTGGGTTACTACAATGGCGAACTGCGTTTTTGGTTAGGTTGGGCGCAAGAGATCGCCGGCGACCATACCGCCGCCCGTGAAAGTTGGAGTCAAGCTCGGATCGAACTGGAACCTTTCCTCAAAGAACAACCTGAAAATTTTGTTTTGCTGGGAGATCTCGCGCTTACGAGCATGAGTCTTGGTGACAGCACCGCTGCATTGGCTTTGGCCGAGCGGGCGATCGCCATAATGCCGATCGAGAGAGACAAGTTAATAGGTCCCAGGCCGCTCGAGATCCTTGCCCGGGTAGCAGCCCAGATCGGTGATCCCGACCGCTCCATCTCCACGTTAGAGAAGCTGCTTTCGATCCCGTACGAAGCGCCGTTAGCCGCAAACCCTCCGCTCACTCCTGCATTGCTCCGGCTGGATCCAATGTTTGAGCCGCTGCGTAAGGATCCGCGCTTCGGGAAACTCGTCGCGTCCGTGCCAAAATAGTTTCCATCGCAGGGCAGAATGGCGACGCTCGCACTGATTGATTAATTGTTAAGATGGAGAAAAGAAAAAGAGAATGGCTAAGAACAAGACCGGAACACGTGAACAGTGGCTTGCAGCCCGCCTCAAGGTGCTCAAGAAGGAGAAGGAGCTAACGAGACGCAGCGACCAGCTAGCGCGGTTACGTCAAGAGCTGCCCTGGGTTAGGGTCGATAAAGAGTATCGATTCGAGACGGATGAAGGGAACGCCTCGCTAGCGGATCTTTTTCGAGGACGCTCGCAACTGCTTGTCTATCATTTCATGTTTGGGCCTGATTACACCGCGGGCTGTCCATCGTGCTCGGCGATCGCGGACGGCTTCGACGGGATATTTATCCACCTGGCCAATCATGACGTGATGCTCTGGGCGGTGTCGCGTGCGCCGTTGTCGAAACTGCAAGAGTACAAGCGACGGATGGGCTGGACCTTTCCGTGGGCGTCGTCGTTCGCCAGCGACTTCAACCCCGACTTCAACGTTTGGCACACCGAAGAACAACAGCGCCAAGGCGGTATCGAATACAACTACGAGCACGAGGGACCATGGGAAGGCGCCGGCGAAGGGGCTACAACGTTCGCGGCCATGAGCGGAACCGACCCGGCGACGTATGTCCGCGAACGGCCGGGCATGAGCGCGTTCGCGCTTGAGGACGGTGTCATTTACCACACCTATTCAACTTATGCACGCGGACTGGACGGCCTTTGGGGTATGTACCAATGGCTCGACCGCGCACCCAAAGGTCGCAACGAAACCGGCGTCTGGTGGCGCCGCCACGACGAATACTAGATTCGCCGCGGATAGCTCGGAGTTGTAGGCTCGCCCTGTCAGGGCAGTCCGAGCTCGTCCGATAGCGAAGTCGGACTTGCCCAGACCGGATACGGTTTTCACCGCCGATAACGCGGAGGTCCGGGAAATTATTTAAGAAAATGAGTAACGAAATCGTTCCTAGCCGGTCAAACAGATTTCATGGGCTGGGCTACTTACGGGGCCGGGACTGGTTCCCGATCCACTCGGGCAAGTATTTTCACATCGGAGCGGACCTTCGCGCGCGGTCGTGCGCTGGAGCGTTATCAACCGCAGTTTGACGGACTGCGAGCGCTCGCGGTGCTCACGGTCATGGTGGATCATTTCAGCACGGACGTTCCGAATTTCCCGTTGCCGGACTGGATCCGTCTTGGCGCGGCAGGGGTGCGCCTCTTTTTGGTCTTGAGCGGGTACTTTATCACCGCGTCGTTGCGGCGCGCGCGAAATCGAATGGAGGCCGGTGAGTTATCGCCAGGTCGAACCTTCGCTGCATTTTACTGGCGCCGCTTCCTTCGCATCGGCCCGGCCTATTTTGTCTTCGCAGCGATTGCGTTACTGCTCAATTTTGGCGAAATCCGTCACAATTGGCCATGGGTTTTCACTGGCACAGTCAATTGGCTGATTGCGTGGAAAAATCAATGGCCACTGGCCATCTCGCATTTGTGGTCGATCTGCGTGCAGGAGCAATTCTACTTGCTATGGCCGCTGCTCATTTTACTGCTGCCGCGCAGATACGTGCTGTCCGCAGTCATTGCGGTCGCATTTACAGGCATCGCCTTTCGAGTCGGCTGCGTGATCTTTTCCGCACCGCTCATTGCCCGATGGGTGTTGCCGTTCGGCAGTCTTGACTCGCTCGCGGCAGGCGCAGCTCTCGGCTGGTGTGGCGGACGACTGAAAGCATCGCGCGCTGGTTGGCTCTTGGGGCTGCTCTGTTTATCGATGTTAATCGTGGCAGCGGTGTTGCGAAATACCGATCCAACGCAACTAAAATCGGTTTTAGTGGAACCGCTGGAGGCGGGCGCGTTTGTCATTTTGGTTGCGCGAACAGCGACAGGCTTCGATGGAAATATCGCGCGTTTCCTGAGCAATCCGGCACTCGTCTTTGCCGGGCGAATCAGTTACGGGCTTTACATTTACCACATCATGGTGGCGATGGTTTTCGATCGTTGGCTGCCGTCGCAAATGCGATTTCTGGTCGAGATACCCTCTCTACGTCTCGTCGTGTTCGGGGTCGTTACTTTGTTCACTGCGGCCTTGTCGTGGCGATTGTTGGAACAACCGATAAACCGGCTGCGTGGCAGAAAAAACGAGAAAAGCGCGATCTCACATGGAAGTTGGGAGCTGGAAGGCGTGCCAAAACGTTCTGCTCCTGCGCCTCGCTTCAGCTTGAGTAGCGACTCATCTGGATAAACGAGCCAGAAGTTGGTGGCCATTATTCATTAAATAAGATTAGGGGCCGACGCGCGTGCTCCGATATTTCTATTTCGGCGCGGCTTTTCTGACCTTGGCCATCATTTCGGGCGAAGTCCGTGGTCATCCTCTGCCTCCACTAGCGGACGCCTGGCTTTATCCACTTCTGCAACCGGCCGCCCGAGCGCTCATTGGCGTCTGGCTCTGGCGCACGATCGACCGATCCGATAACTAATTGGTGACTGAAGGAATCGAAAAAGTGTCGCGCAGTTCTCATCGCGCCTTAGCTTTAAGGCCAGTCCGGCTCGGACGGTCGGGGGATGTTCCATTTGTGGTCCGCATTTTTGTTCGGGGATGCCCGAGAGCGCGTAGCAGCGCTTCACGTGGTGGGGATGCTTAAAGAGGGTGTTGGCCGCGTGATAAGCGCCGAGCGATTGGGCGCTGACTTCAGCGCGAGCCCGGCTTGACACCGATTTGGGTCGCCGTGAATGCGCCCTGTGTTCCACCAGCGGCTGACGGGAGGGTACCCTTTCTGGGTACGCCCGTAGAGATGACAGTTGTGCTATTCAGGTCACCTTGAAATACTCTAGCCACCGGCGCTCCAGTATTGTCCACTTCTTTCCATCTGCCGCCAATATATGTGCCCGTCGGCGGCGGCATCCGCACCAGATGCTTCTCCTTTGTGCGAGTGGCGGAGTTTGCTGGGCTGATCTGGAGATCGACGCGCTTGTTTCCGTCGACCTTCACGTCTGCGATCAACCTTTGCACCGCATTCGCGGAGGAGACGCTTACCTTGTATATGCCGGGCGCAACATTTCTGAAGCGATACTGTCCGCGCGCATCAGTTTTGGTGAACGCTGCCTCGAACGTGGGGGACGAGTTCTGCAGCCGGACGTCGGCGCCTTTGATCGGTTGACCGTCGGGCCCACGGATCTTGCCTTCCAGAGTAGAACCCTTGACTGCGACAGCAACCGTGCTCAGCGAAAGACAAACGACAGACAACACGGCCTGCCAGCTATTCAGCATAGACCGAGATTAAACCTCAAGGCGCTGTTGAGCAATTACAAAGTCTCGGCCGCTGCAGTAGTTAAAGGCGGAAGCGTCATTTCGAAAGTGCCGCGAGCAGAGCAGGCCGGCCGTATTGATGGAGTGACTCACCGAAGCCTGGGTCATGTCGCAGGGGGTCGAGAAAGGGGTCATACCGAATGAACCTCGCATCGACGCGACCAGCCGAGAGCGTTTTCGCAAACCAACCTAAGCTCTCCTGTTTTTTGCCCGCCGCTGCATACAAAAGCGTCATGTTATAGGGATCCACCTGGCCGCTTTCCGCCAGTGTGAGTATCTCCGGCATCATTGCCTGCGCTTCTTCCGCGCGTGCAGCCCGCCACAACCCTATCGCAGTTGAAGCAAGCGCGTCTCCTCTATGTTCTGGGCTGAGCTCAGCCATCTTTTTATAGTGATCGATAGATGGTTGAAGCATGCCGTTGAGCTCGTATGTGGCCGCAAGGTTACCTTGCAGACTACCATTGTTCGGTTCCAACTCAGCCGCTCTCCCACAGTAGCGCAGAGCTTCCTGCGGCTGACGAGCGAAGACAAACAGGATGCCCAGAGCCGAACTGTTCGCCGCGGAAAGTGGATCCAACGCTTGCGCGCGTTTCATATGAGCGATGGCTTCTTCAAGTTTGCCCCGAGCGGTCAAAATCCACGCATAGCGCTGATGTGCGACGGGCAGATTCGTGTTTAGTTCGAGCGCGCGACGCAGGGAGTGCACGGCGGCATCGTCCTGGCCACTGGACAGCTCCACCATCGCCATCGCCACGTGCGCTTCAGCGATCGTGTCATCTAGTAGCAAGGCGTGTTCGGCGGTTGCCTTGGCGTTTGTCACGGCTGCGTCCATCGGCGCGAACCGATAGTATCCTTCCAAATAGTAGCAATCCGCCATCAGGGCGTAGGCCAACCCGTAGTTTGGGTCTTGCTCTACCGCCTGGCGAAAGTGATCGATTGCGTGTGCAAGCTCCTGCTTGGTTCTTTTGTTATACAAATGGAGGCCCATCAGATAGGCATCGTAAGCAGCAGGATTACGAGTGAAACGCTTATCTGCCTGCTGTTTTTCGTCTTGCGTCAGCTTCAGCATAAGAGGTTGGGCAAGCTGGTTTGCGATTGAATCCTGGATGCTGAATACATCCGTAAACGTTTCCTCAAACGTGTCCGACCAAAGCGCTCGATTAGTTTTGCCGTCACTGAGTTGCACCGTGACGCGGAGCCGATCGCCGACACGCTGAATCGTGCCGCTGAGAACTGCGTCCGCGTTAAGCACTTTGGCAATCACGGCGGGATCATCAGTGCGTCCGTTGTAGCGCAGCATGGTAGCTGTGGGAAAGACACTCAGTTGCTTAATGTTGCTTAGCCGGCCAATCACCGCGTCGGCCATACCGAGCCCGAGTAACTCATTATTGGCATTCTTAGGGATTAGCTCGAACGGCAGAATAGCTAATGATCGGATTGGCTGGACCGGGTGACTAACACCTGTGGCTGCGATTGCCCGTGGTCCATGCCTTTGCAGTTGAGTACGCAGGAGCCATCCAGCACCGACTAAAATGACTACAGCAATTCCTGCCGCAGTGACTATGCGCCACTTCGGCCATCTCTCATAACGTGCCCGAGTAAGTGATCCATCCTGCAAGCAACCGTTTATCTGTGCCATTAACTCGCCTACAGAGTTTTGCCGCTTTTTTGGATCGTCCTGTGTCGACCGAGTGATGACTCCCTTGATACAACTGTTCGAATGGTCCCCGGCAGTCGCGCTATTGCAGGACTCTACCAAGTCACGCAACAAGGTACCGAGGGAATATACGTCAGTAGCTGCAGTGACTGGCTCGCCGCGGTGCAGCTCCGGCGCTGCGTACTTAGGCGTCAATCGACGTTCCTCCACGACGGTAACATCGTCGTTCTCAGAGTGAGCAATTACCTTTGCGATGCCAAAATCGAGTAGCTTTGGTTGTCCATCAGGCTTAACGAGCACATTGCTGGGCTTTATATCTCGATGGATAATTCCATTCTCATGAGCTGCTCGAACAGCGGAACAGACCTTCAGGAACAGCTCTAGTCGTGATCTAAGAGAAACGTTTTCTGCGTTCGCAAAACTTGTGATGGTTTGGCCGCTAACCAGCTCCATGACGAAGTAAGGCAGATCATCACTTGTCGCACCGGCATCGAACAGCTGTGTGATACAAGGGTGGTCTAACTTGGCGAGTATCTGCCGTTCGGCTCGAAAACGCCTTAACACTTCCTCGGTATCGGTACCGCGTTTGAGCACCTTAATGGCCACCTGTCTTTCGAACTGGCCATCGGCACGTTCTGCCAAATACACGGCGCCCATGCCACCGCGTCCGATTTCTTTGATGATGCGGTAGGCGCCGAGCCGTTCTCCCACTCGATCAGGCAAATCTTCCCGCAGGTGCATTGTGGCCCATTCGGCAAATTGCTCAAGCGAAGCCGTATCTCGGCTCAGCAATTCTTCAGCGTCCTGTAATAATTCTAGATCGTTAGCGCAAGCCTGGCGCAATAGCTCCGCCCGACGCGATGAAGAAGTCTCTTCCAAGGCG
>JBKPMO010000178.1:0-34669 GCA_046732175.1 Verrucomicrobiota bacterium | reverse complement strand
ATCCTGAGCCGCGCCGACGGCGAAGGATCTCTCGATTATAAGACAGGTGCCAGACCTGGTGAGGGATCCCTCGCATACGCTCGGGATAACAATCTGCGCCAGCAGGTTGTGTGTTCGACGCATCCTTGCATGCCTACTCGCCTACGTTAGTGTCGAATTGTGCCGGAAGTCGCTGCTTACGATTCCAAAATTGAGGGCAATGTCATCTTCACGCAGCTCGATGCCGCGATGAATTGGATGCGGAAGAACTCTCTCTGGCCGATGCCGATGGGCCTGGCCTGTTGTGCGATCGAGCTGATGGCGACAGCGGCTTCACGCTTTGATATCGCGCGGTTCGGCTCCGAAGTGATGCGATTTTCTCCGCGACAATGTGACGTCATGATTGTCGCCGGCACCGTCACCTACAAGATGGCGCTGGCGGTTAAGCGGATCTGGGAGCAAATGCCGGAACCGAAATGGTGTATCGCGATGGGTGCGTGCGCATCGAGCGGCGGGATGTATCGAAGTTACGCTGTCCTGCAAGGCATCGATCAGCTGATCCCAGTCGACGTTTATATCTCGGGATGTCCCCCTCGCCCCGAAGCACTTCTGGAAGGACTCATGCGTTTGCAGAAAAAGATTGAGGGCGAACAGTCGTTCCTGGCTCAGAAACCTCAGCTCACAGCCGAGCTGGTGCCGGGAATCCAAAAGCGACCTCCCCTACGTGCGCATATTCGTGGAGAAATTGCTGGAGCTCCGCCCTCCCAGCGGACGCTTGCATGAATCAGGGCCCCACAAGATCAAGATGACTGGACCCGAGTTATTGAAATCGCTGAGCCGTCTGCTCGGTTCAAAAATTCAAAGCCGAATCGAATTTCGACACGAGACGACGTTCACTATTCAACCGGAAGATTTGCATGAGGTGGCGAAATTCTGTCGAAACGAACTGTCGTTCGATTATTTGATCGATATTTCGAGCGTCGATAATCTGGGCGAGGAACCGCGCTTCGAAGTTGTTTACGAGCTTTACTCGATGACACTTGCGATTCATCTGCGGATAAAGCTCGCAGTGAGCGAAGAGGTCTGCGCGGTCGACACCGTGTCAGACATTTGGCCAACCGCCGATTGGCACGAGCGCGAGATCTACGACATGATGGGAATTCGTTTCAACAATCACCCCGATCTGCGGCGGATTTTGATGTGGGACGGCTATCCGTTCTTTCCGCTGCGAAAGGATTTTCCGCTAGAAGGGCTGCCCAGTGAGATGCCCGACGTCGCATTTACTTCCGCTGCTCCGATGGAAGGCGGGCCGTTTGTCACTCAGCCGTCCACGGCAACGGCAAAAGACCGCGAGCCGCGGGCGAGACGACCCGAAGTCAGCCAGTAGTGGAAGTGGCGAGGCGCAAGAGCATGGTGTGCTTTTCGAGTGCGGCGGCCGGGCATCGCGACCACGACGCTTTGGTAGACTACTGGATGCAAAGCGCGGTCGCGCTGCGCTCGCTACCGCACTCCAAACAGCCCCGAAAACGACCCTGGGTATCTTGTCTTTCATGATTAACGCAGCTTCAGTCATAGCCGGCAGCCCTTTATTCGTTGTTGATTAGCTCGATCTCGTTAGACCTTGCGGCGTTATCTTTTATTTGCATTAGCTTTACTGCTGATCGCAGCAGCGACTGCGTACATCTTTCAACAGCGGCAGAAACCGACCGGAAACGGACCGCCGAAGGCGGGCAAGATCCTAGTCGAGAAAGGAGCGCGACGGTTAACTTTGTTTTCCGGCAGTCGGAAATTGAAGGAGTATCGCATTTCGCTCGGCTTCTCGCCGATCGGGCCGAAAGAACGCGAAGGAGATGGCCGCACGCCGGAAGGAATTTACACCGTCGATTTTCACAAGCCCGACAGTGCCTTTCATCGAGCATTGCACGTTTCCTATCCGAATACGAAAGACAATGCGAGAGCAGCAGAAGCGGGCGTATCGCCCGGAGGTGACATTATGGTTCACGGATTGCCTAACGGTCTCGGCGCATTGGGCGCGCCCCATCGGTTACGCGATTGGACCGCGGGCTGCATCGCCGTTACCGATGCGGAAATCGACGAGATCTACAGCTCAGTGAATGACGGAACGCCGATCGAAATTCTGCCGTAGCGCGGGCGGTGTCCAGGACGCGCAGAAGCGCGTCCCTCCGTTACAGATTCGGTAGCGCTTCCTCCAGAAGCCGCGAAAAATCTTTTGCGGCGTTGCGGCCAGTTTCCAGTACTTCTTCGTGACTCACCGTTGTCGAGGAAAGTCCGGTGGCCAAATTTGCGATGCAGGAAAATCCCGCCACTTCCATTCCGAGCACACGCGCTTGAATTACTTCGAGGACGCTTGACATTCCGACGGCATCGGCGCCGAGTTTTTGCAGCATCCGGACCTCAGCCGCGGTTTCGTACTGCGGACCCAATACCGCCGCGTAAACACCTTGACGCAGAACGATCCCAATCTGGTGTGCAGCGTCGCGAAAGACTCTCTGCAATCGCGGCGAGTACGCGTTGCTCAGGTCAAGAAATTGTGCGCTCCCAATCAGCGGAGACGATCCGGTCAGATTGAGATGATCGCTAATCATCATCCAATCGCCTAGTCTGAATCTGACGTTTAGTCCGCCGGCGGCATTCGTGACGATCAACTTCATGATGCCGGCATCCGCGAGTGTTCGGACATTCGCGGTGACCTCTGCGGAGGAATAACCTTCGTACAAATGAACTCGCCCCTGGACGAAAATTATACGCTTACCCGACGCCTCGCAGATCGAAAACTTACCGGCGTGCCCGGGAACGCGCGGGCTAGGCAGTTCAGAAAACTCCGTGTAATCGATGGATTCGATCGGCTCTTGAACGATTGAATCCAGGCCGGAGCCAAGAACGATCGCGATTGCGGCGTTCCAATTGCGCAGTTGCTGGCGCGCTTTAGTCATTGGTGGATTGAGCGTTCATGCCAGTCCGGCTCAAACCTCGATGGTAAAGCAACGCGGCGACGCCGCATGCCAGTAAGCAACGGGTGCGAGCCACACTGGCGGCTAACGGAACCGCCGCTCGACCTTGGTTCACGCCGCCGAGACCGGAGGCGCGCTCGCCGGCTTATGTGTGGTTGCCATCACGTCTGGACGCGGCGAATCGTCGCGAGGCGTTATTGTTTTGGTTTCCTGCCTCGGATAGGCAATCCGGCTGTGCAGCATCGTCATCAAGGTAAAACGAAAACGCTCGGCGATGATCCGAAGATCGCGCAAAGTCAGATCGCACTCGTGGAGCTGGCGATCGCTAATACGCTGGTCAATAATATCGTTTACCAGTTGCTCGATTTTCGCAGGCGTCGGTTTCTCCAAACTCCGTGACGCGCTTTCCACCGCATCGGCCAGACTGACGATCGCGCTCTCTTTCGTCTGTGGTTTCGGCCCGCAGTAGCGGAAACTTTCCTCGCGCACTTCGGGAATGTCGTCCGGACGCATCTTCATGATCTTGCCGCCGGCACGCGCATCTTCGTGCATCTGGAGCGCGCGCTTGTAGAAATAATAAACCAGCGAAGTGCCATGATGTTCCTGGATGATGTCGATGATGCGCTGGTTGAGTTTGTATTTGAGCGCGAGATCGACCCCTTCTTTCACATGGGCAATAATGATCAACGCGCTCATGGTTGGGGCCAGGTCCTCGTGCGGATTTCGCTCGAAGCTCATGTTCTCGGTGAAATAATCAGGCTTCACCAGTTTCCCGACGTCGTGGAAATATGCGCAGACGCGACAGAGCGTCGCGTTGGCGCCGATCGCTTCAGCGCCGGCTTCAGCCAGGTTCGCCACCACAAGACTGTGATGATAAGTGCCGGGCGCTTCGATGGTCATGCGACGCAAGAGCGGGTGATTTAAATCTGACGCTTCCAGCCACGAGATGTCGGTCGTGATTTGGAATAACGGCTCCAGCATTGGTATCACACCACCGACGATGGTGGCGGTGACAAGCCCGTTGCCGATGGCGAAGGCGCTTTGCAATCCGATCAATCCCCAATCGTTTGCCGTCGGCGGAAAAAGGTTGATCGGTCCGATATAACCGAAAGTAAGCGACAAAATCCAAATGGCAGCGCCGGCCCCGAGTCCGGCCTGAACGAGTTTGCTGCGTCGACGCACTTGCAGGGTGAGATAAACCGCGGTGAATCCGCTGATCATTCCGGTAACGAGAACCGGTGCATTCACCAGCACGGGGGCATCGCTTTTTCCGAACAGCACGCTGCTCCAAAGGCTAACAAAAACTGCCGCGTACAATCCGTGGTTGCGGCCCAGCAGCACGCTCAGCAACAGGGGCGCGAGAGCATATGGCGCGAGCAATTCCGCCATCTCAGGTTGCAAGCGCAGAACACCGCCACTGCAAAGAACGAAGATAAATTTGGTAATAGCGAGCTGCACCAGCATCACTCCAAAGACGAGAAGAATTCGTGAGCTTTGCGAGAAGGTGCGCGGCTGATTGATCCACAACATCATTAGCGCCGTCAGGAAAAAGAGCAGCGCAATGACGAAATTCTTTGTCACTTCTCGCTGGTTGCCGCTAAAGATGAGTAAAGCCAGGCCGGCGATGAAGCCGAGAAGCAGAACCCCCTTCATCCCCACCGAATATTCCAGCCCGCGCAGCAACTCGTTGCGGGCGCGACGGCGGCGTAGTTTTCCAGAGGCGAGCCCGCGGCGAATCAATTCGCTACGTTTGAAAAAATCGATCATTACTTACGCCCCGACGGTGTTCGGTGCTGCTGGTAGGCGTTAATTATGGCACGGACTAGCGGGTGACGCACGACATCACGTTCGGTAAAGTAGCTCATTGCTATTCCCGGCACATTTTTCAATGCCTGGAGCGCCTCTACTAAACCCGAGCGCTTGTTAGCCGGCAAATCTATTTGCGTGACATCGCCGGTCACAACGCACTTGGAATTCATTCCGATGCGAGTGAGCAACATGAACATCTGTTCGGTGGTGGCGTTTTGCGCTTCATCGAGAATAACGAACGCATTGTTGAGAGTGCGGCCACGCATGTAAGCGAGGGGCGCTACCTCGATGACTTCCCTTGAAAGCGCACGCTCCAGTTCCTCCGCTTCCATCATATCGTGCAACGCGTCGTAGAGCGGCCGCAAATAAGGTGTGATTTTTTCCTGCAAATCGCCCGGAAGAAATCCGAGCGCTTCCCCCGCCTCGACTGCCGGTCGCGCCAGAATGATTCTCGAGACTTGTTCTTTCTTTAGCGCCGCTACCGCCATTGCCACCGCCAAATACGTTTTGCCGGTACCGGCCGGTCCAATGGCAAAGACGACATCATGTTTCTCAATGGCCTCGACATAATTCTTTTGTCCAACCGTGCGCGCGATGACCGGCGCCTTGCGCGACGAAGTAACGATGCGGGCCGAGATCGCGTCCGACAAATCATCAGCGCGTTCTTCACTCACGGAATTGAGCGCGTAATTAAATTCATGTTTCTGAATGTCGACGCCGCGTTTGCGCGCCTCTTCCAACTGATCGAAAACACGTTGGACACGGTCCAGCTTGTCCGGCTCCCCTTCTATTTTCACCCAGCCCTCGCGTGTTGTCACTCGTACCCCAAGGGAATCTTCCAGATTTTTCAATAACTTAATGTCGTTGGCGTAGAGCGACTGCAACGCCCGCGCGCTTTCAAATTCCAAAGTACGAGTCTCAGTCATCGTGGCACAGGCATCGAATGCCAGTCCGGCTCGGGCCCTGTCGGCCCGACGGGTATCTTGCCCGTTGAGAAGATACGACTTTTAGCGGAACCCGTAAACCAGCGCCCAATGGGTGCGCTCCTCTGGCGATTCTTCGATGGCGACGATAATAAAATAACTATCGGTCGAGGCTGGAACGACATGAGCGGCGGCGAAATGGCCTTTTTGCCAGCTATCAGGTTGTTCCACTAATTTTCCGTCCTTATCGTAAATATGCACCGAAACTCTTGCCCGATTTACTTCTGTACCCATCCAGAACCAATATTCATTGCCTTTAAATAACTGCTGGCGCACCGCCTTTTTCTCGCCCGCCGCCAGGTCTCCACCCCAGTAGTCCTCTCGTACCTGAAACCCTTCACGGACATATGGCTCGGCCGCCTGGAGCGCAAACGACTGGGCGTCATCCACCGAAGCGAAGACGGCGATACCCGCTATCACTGACATGCCCGCTAAAATGAATACAAGCCGGTGGCGCGAATTCATCCTTAGCGCGTCACAATCTCGCCATCCAGGCGCGTTGTAATTGCGTTGATCCTTTTCACCGTGTCCGGCGAGATCGGTTTGCTTGTTTCGATCAACGGTCGCACTTCCACCAACGCCTGTTTGATACTTTGCACCACCGGGATTCTGTATTCCGGCATGCCCGTTAACCGATCGCCGAAATACCTCAGCAGATCCGGCTGGTGCAAGAGCTCCGCACCTTCGGGGGTAAAATGCCGGTTCACCACGGCGGTCAAAATTTGGGTCCCCCGCAACCAGCCGCCAAGGCTGACCAGCTGTGAAAGCTTTTGGTCCTGCAATTCGTTCATCGCCTGTTGCACACTGCTCTGAGTGCGATCGAGTTCATGGCGGACGTTTTCCCATTTACGCTTGTCGGCCGCTTCCGTGATCGCTTTCGCGTGCGGGGTAATGGATGCGCCTACGCCGATACCCTTGGCCAGAGTGAGAACGCGCTGGCCGATTTCTTTAACTGCGGGGGCATCCTGCGCCTGGACTGCGATGAATCCGTCCGCGATGACATTCCCAAGAAGTAGCGCCGTTCTGGGACGTTCACTGAAGTTGGCGCTTTTTTCGGTCCTCACATACTCTTTCCAGTTGACCGGGCCGAGCTTATTCAGGGCGCTGAAGACCTCTCCCGGCAACGGCACCACTACGTCCTCCACCGTTTTGTACTGCTTGACGTTAATTTGCTGCGGCGCCGACGCTGCCTGGACGCTGAGCGCGACCACGGTCAGTGTAAACCCCGCCCACTTGCTATTTTTAAAGACTGAAATCATCGGCTGCTTCGACTGTTGATTTCGACCCAGTATTCAGGATTAATGCAACTCTAAATAGAAGTAAATTTAGCTCAACTCCCACTTCCGTGATCTCCTTAAATCGCATCCACCCAGACATTCGGCGGCATTTACCTCAACTTTTGTGAATTTAGAACGACTGCAGCAAATTCTTGACCGCGCCAGTCAACGGCGCCTCCTCGTCATTGGCGATTTGATGCTCGACGAGTTCGTTTGGGGCAGGGTTGGACGCATTTCGCCGGAAGCACCGGTTCCTGTGGTAGAAGTGTCAGGGGAATCGTTTTATCCGGGGGGCGCAGCCAACGTCGCGCGCAATCTGCGCGAATTCACCGCCAACGTCGCAGTTGTCGGGATGATCGGGCGAGACCGCGGGGGCGACCGGCTTCGGCAATTACTGGCCGACCAAAAGATCGACACTTCCGCTTGCTCCGTCGCAGCGGATTTTCCCACCATCGTCAAGACCCGCATCATTGCGCGGCAGCAGCAGGTGGTTCGAGTGGACCGGGAGAAGGTTCTGGCGCCGAATGAAAAGCAGATCGAGTCGGTTGTTACTTGCGTGAAGAGAATGTTGCCCGAAATCGACGGCATCATTTTCGAAGATTACGGAAAGGGGTTTCTCGCGGAAAGGCTTGTCTCCGGGATCGTGGCGCCGGCACGCGCCCGGAAAAAGATCATCGCGGCCGATCCGAATCCCCGGAATAACATTCCGTGGCGCGGGTTGTCAGTGGTGAAGCCGAATCGGAGCGAAGCATTTCACGCTGCTGGAATTCCGCTGCAGGAATCGGACGCTGACGACAAAGCCTTGAAGAAAGTTGGCGCTGCTCTGTTACAAAAGTGGCGCGCAGAATTAGTCCTGATCACTCTGGGCGAGGAAGGGATGATGCTTTTCCAGCGCAACCAAAAACCGCACCACGTGCCGACGAAAGCACGCCAGGTTTTTGATGTTTCGGGTGCGGGCGACACTGCGATCGCATTGTTTACCCTGGCGCTTTGCGGTGGTGCTACGCCCCTGGAAGCAGCGGAGATCGCTAATCACGCCAGCGCCGTAGTCGTGGGCAAACTCGGAACCGCCACAGTTTCGCCCGACGAATTGCGCAACAGTTTCGAAAATGGTTAATGGAAACATGCCGGCGGTGTTTTTCGATCGTGACGGCACCGTCATGCACGACGTGAATTACTGCTCCGACCCTAATGGCGTCCAGGTTTTTCCTTTTGTCGCCGAATCACTGCGAAGACTAAAGGCGGCCGGATTCAAATTAATCATGGTAACAAATCAAAGCGGGATCGGCCGTGGGTATTTCACACGCGAGCAATACAACGCCGTGCATGCCGAAGTGCTCCGGCAAATCGGTGAACCACTGATCGACGCCACCTATTTTTGTCCTGATGTCCCCGGGGGACAATCCAAATGTCGCAAACCGGCGCCTGGAATGGTTTTGCAAGGTGCAAAGGAAAATAATGTTGACCTGACCTGCTCGATTTTTGTCGGTGACAAGGAGATCGATGTCCACTGCGGACACAATGCCGGGATCAAAGCGATTCGCGTCCGCACCGGTTTTGAAGCCAATACCGCCGACAGCTCAGCCGATTGGGTGGCGGAAGATTTCGCGACAGCGACGGATATTATCCTGACGAAGTTCGTATCGGTACCGTGAATCGGTCATTCCGAGCGAAGCGAAGCGAAGTCGAGGAGTCCCGATGCGTTACCTTTAAGCTCACGCCACGGGATCCCTCGGCTTGCGCTGGGGATGACGAGCAATGAGTGCTGTTGTCATCATCCCGGCCCGCTGGGGTTCATCACGATTCCCCGGAAAACCACTTTACGAAATCGCGGGCAAGCCGTTGCTTCGGCACGTTTGGGAACGCTGCTGTCGCGCGCGAAAAATCAATACTACGATCATCGCCACTGACGACATGCGCATCGTCGAAGCAGCCTTCGCCTGGGGCGCGGAGGTCGCTCTCACTTCGCCCAAACATCAGAGTGGGACGGACCGCATTGCCGAGGTGGCAAAACGCTCGACAAAATTTTCGATCATTGTCAATGTGCAGGGCGACGAGCCGCTGGTCGATCCGCGATTGATTGATCGGTTCGTTGAAACGCTGCGGACGAATCGCGATGTCGGAATTGTCACCGCAGCGCATCTGTTTTCCGATGCTCGTGATGCTCTTTCACCACATCAGGTGAAAGTCGTAATCGATCGTGCGGGCAACGCGCTCTATTTTTCGCGCGCACCCATTCCGGCTTCAAGAAGTGCCGAAGTTAATCATTCTTTGTTTCTTCGACACCAAGGCATTTACGGGTTTCGCCGCGCTACTCTTTTGCAATTCGTGCGGTGGAAACCCACGCCCTTAGAGCGGCGCGAATCACTCGAGCAATTGCGCGCATTGGAGAATGGTGTAACAGTTCATGTGCTCGTCACTAGACATGGTTCACCCGGCGTCGACACGCCGGCAGATGCTCAAGCCGTAGCCTCTTCGCTGCGTGACAACAACCTGCGGAGGACTCGCCGATGAAATACATTTTCGTCACCGGAGGTGTGGTTAGTTCCCTCGGCAAAGGGCTGGCCGCAGCCGCCCTTGGCACCCTGCTTGAATTACGCGGACTGCGCGTCGTTTTCCAAAAATTCGATCCCTATCTCAACGTCGATCCGGGAACGATGAGCCCATTCCAGCATGGCGAAGTTTATGTCTTGAACGATGGCGCCGAGACGGATCTCGATCTGGGGCATTACGAGCGTTTCACTAATTGCGTGCTTTCACGGCACAACAATCTTACCAGCGGCCAGGTTTACGAATCCGTCATCAATCGCGAGCGCCGCGGCGATTATCTGGGCAAAACCGTGCAGGTGATCCCGCATGTCACCGATCAGATCAAAGCGCGAATTCGCGAGCTTTCCGATGAATCAAAATACGATGTCGTGATTACTGAAGTTGGGGGCACCACCGGCGACATTGAAGGGCTGCCCTTCCTGGAAGCGATTCGGCAATTCATTCTCGAAGTGGGCGCACAGAATGTCGTGAACATTCACGTCACGCTTATTCCGTATATTAAAGCCGCGCGGGAACTAAAAACCAAACCGACCCAGCAAAGCATCGCCAAGTTGCGCGAGATCGGTCTGCAATCGCAGGTGCTGATGTGCCGAACCGAGCACCCGCTGGATGCCGAACTGCGCCAGAAGCTTTCAATGTTTTGCAGCGTTGCGCCGGAAGCGGTCATCGAATTCCGCGATGTCGCGCACAGTATTTATGAAGCGCCATTGATCATTCACGAAGAGGGAATGGACGCGCTCATTTGTAAGTTGCTCGGTCTGCAAACGCCGGAGCCCGATCTAAGTAACTGGCGCAAATTTGTTGAGCGCGTGGTCTCGCCCAAGAAGAGAGTCAAGATTGCGGTTGTCGGTAAATACATCGATTTGCAGGATGCCTACAAGTCGATCTACGAATCGTTAACTCACGCTGCCGCCAGCCAGGATTGCGGGATCGATTTGAAATTGATCGATGCCGAAACTTTGAAGGACACAGTAGATGGCCAGCTCAAGGATGTGGCCGGCATCCTCATTCCTGGTGGCTTCGGTGATCGCGGGGTGGAAGGAAAAATCAAGGCCGCGCGTTTCGCGCGTGAGAACAAACTGCCGTATCTCGGTCTTTGTCTCGGCATGCAGGTCGCGACGATTGAATTCGCGCGCAACGTCTGCGGCATCACCAGTGCCAACAGCACCGAGTTCGACCATGCGGCATCCGAGCCGGTGATTTGTTTACTCGAGGAACAGCGGGAAGTGCGCAACAAAGGGGCCAGCATGCGACTTGGAACCTGGCCGACCAAGATTCAACCTGGCACGCTCGCGGAAAAAATTTACGGAAAAGATCAAGTGCTCGAGCGTCACCGGCATCGCTACGAATTCAACATGAAATATCGCGATCAAATGCGCGAAAAAGGCTTCGAAATCTCCGGCACCTCACCCGATGGCTTGCTCGCCGAACTGGTCGAATTGCGCGATCATCCCTACTTCCTGGCCTGCCAATATCATCCCGAGTTTCAAAGCAAACCGAATCAGCCGCACCCTCTCTTCAAAGGGTTTATTCAGGCGGCATTGGCACGCCAGGGCTAATCACGGAAGGCTGGTCATCCCGAGCGTAAGTCGAAGGATCCCGCGACGTAACCTTTAAGCTAACGCAACGCGATCCCTTGGCTTACGCTCGGGATGACGGATTTAGTCGATGCGCGTTCCAATCGATCATTAATCGCCAGCCCAATCCCCTCCTCCGGCACCCGCTCGGCTACGATGAGGTCGAGATTCTCGGCATCCAGCTCCCGCAGCATTCCGAATAAATTTGCAGCGGCCTCTCGCAAATCGCCCCGCTCACTTAAATAACGCACGGCTGCGAAATCAATAGCTGCAGCCGCGGCCTCGCTCGCGGGAGTCGCCGGCCGCGGCGAGCCGGGATCACCGATCTTGGTAACAGGAGAAAGAGAGAGAGCCCCGGTTCGCTTACGTGGCGTTGCCGAAAAGTCCTGCAAACGTTTGACCATGATCAATCGAGTCTTCGGCGCGTAATGCGTCGGCAATTGTCCCGGCGCAATGATTGTACTGATTGACGTGCGCTCACGCACTTCTCCAAACGGATGAAGCATCTCGTGGGTGATTGGCCCCCACCGCAACACTTCGATCACACCATCCATGATTCGAACGATCGTGGACTCGATCCCGTGTTCCGTGGCCCCGCCATCAACAATCAGCGGAATCCGACCGTCCAACTCATCCAACACATGTTGTGCGGTTGTCGGGCTGACATGCCGGAATCGATTCGCACTTGGCGCCGCCAGCGGCCGATTCACCGCACTCACCACTTCGCGAAAAACTGGATGCGCGCTCCTCCGCACTGCGACCGTTTCCAACCCCGCTGTTACAATATCGGGAACGACGTCGCGTTTTCGAAAAATTATCGTTAAGGGTCCCGGCCAGAATTTTTCGATCAATTGCGATGCGATTGGTGACTCAACGATCGCGATCTCATCCAAGGTCTCCCGCTTCGGCAAATGCACAATTAGCGGATCGAATCGCGGCCGTTGCTTTGCTTCGAAAATTTTCGCGACGGCAGCGGGATTAAGCGCGTCGGCTGCCAAACCGTAAACGGTTTCGGTCGGCAACGCGACCACTTCACCCTCGCGCAAAAGCGTGACCGCCTTCGCGCATCCATCACCGGATTCTGCCCTAACTAGCGCAGTTGTGCCAGCCTGGTTTGAATCGTCGGCTTCGCTTCCGCTAAATGCCAGTCCGGCTCGGACCGCGGAAACGATTTCCGTCTTCACTTCGGAAGTTTGGCAGCGAGCACGGTTTCGGTCTGCTTCTTCCGAAACGCCTGAAGATTCTGGCGAATCTTCTCGTCGGAAGTCGCGAGGATGGCCGCGGCCAGGAGCGCGGCGTTTTTCGCTCCGGCCGGACCGATCGCGAGTGTGCCGACAGGAATGCCGCCCGGCATTTGAGCCGTGGAAAGAAGCGAGTCCAGGCCGTGCAATGCCGCTGACTGAATCGGTACGCCAAGCACTGGCAACCAGGTATGCGCGGCGATAACACCCGCCAGATGCGCCGCGCCGCCGGCTGCCGCGATCATTACACGAATCCCGCGATCAGCCGCTTCACGCGCGAATTTGACCGTGGCGTCGGGCGTCCGATGCGCCGAAAGAACATGGGCCTCGTTTGGGATGTTCAGCTCGTCGAGCGTTTTCACGCAGCCGGACATCGTTTCCCAGTCCGACGCACTTCCCATGATCACAGCTACGAGCGATGAAGATTTTTGCGCAGCCATAAAGTAAGATCAGGTGTCAGCTCCCCGGCTAAAGTTGTAAAGCTGTTTTTTAGCCTAGGAGCATTGCTCAAGCTGATACCTCGCAACTGATAACCAGAAGCGGTTGCCACGGCTGTTTTGGCCTTCGACCGTAAAGGAGGCGCATGGCAAGAAGATTTGCCCTGCCCCGAGTCGCTTTGCGGTTATCGTAGGAGGATGAACCCCGGCGACAATGCGATTGCCTTGATCGGCTTTATGGGCACCGGAAAATCCGCAGTCGGCCGTGAGCTATCACGACGCACCGGCTGGCCGCGACACGACACCGACGAAATGATTCGCGAGCAGTTTGGCATTTCGATTCCGGATATTTTCGCGCGGCACGGCGAGCCGGCATTTCGCGATGCGGAAACGGTCTTGCTAAAAACATTGCGCCGCGGAATTGCTGGAATCGTCGTTACAGGCGGCGGAATTATTTTGCGCACTGAAAATGTGCAGCTCCTACGCGGGATGGGCCGGATCGTATGGCTTGACGCTGATGAAGAAGTGCTGTGGCAGCGCGTCTCAAGACACAGCACCCGTCCCCTGCTCCAAACACCAGATCCACGCGCGCGTTTTTCCGAATTGTTGCGAGAGCGACTACCGTTTTATCAGTCGGCGGCGGACTATCGTATCAACGCCACCAGCAATAGCATTGCGCAGGTGACGGATGAGATCATCGCATTGGTATGAACGCGCAGAACGGATCAACTAATGTCCGTGCCCAAATTGTAACGCTGGCACGGGAGTTGGGATTTGACCTTTGCCGCTTTACGAGGGCGGATGCTCCCAAACACGCTATGCAATTTCGGGAATGGCTGGATCGCGGCGAGGCCGGGGAAATGAATTACCTCGCTCGCAATGCAGAAAAGCGATGCGATCCGCAGCAGGTTTTGCCGGAAGCGAAAACAGTGATTGTTCTCGCGCTCAATTATTTTCAGGAACGACGTGTGGCCGCAGCCGTGTCGACCGCACGTCCTCGAAAGATTGTGGCCGACCCGGCCGCCTCTACACCCGCCGGTCGCATCGCACGGTATGCCTGGGGCAATGATTATCACAAATTGATCGAGAAAAAGCTGGCCGTGCTTGACGATTTCCTGCGGCGCCACGGCGGGACACAAAAGTGTTATGTCGATACCGGCCCCATGCTGGAGCGCGACCATGCGGCGGCTGCCGGCGTCGGCTGGCATGGCAAAAGCACAATGCTGTTGAACCGCCAATTAGGCACCTGGTTTTTTCTAGCCGAGATCCTGACCACGCTGGAGTTCGCCCCCGATCCGCCGCAAAAGAATTATTGTGGCCGCTGCACGCGCTGCATTGATGCATGTCCGACGGGTGCAATCACTGCGCCGCATCAAATCGATGCACGCCGCTGCATTTCCTATCTTACCATTGAATTGAAAGGGTCGATTCCGATCGAACTACGTCCGATGATTGGCGATCGCATCTACGGCTGCGACGATTGCCTCGATGCCTGTCCATGGAATCGTTTCGCCAAAGTTTCACGCGAAACCGCATTCGCAATGCGAGACGAAGTCGCCGCAATGAAACTGCGCGATTATCTCAGTCTCGATGAAGAGAAATTTCGCCGGCTGTTTCATGACTCGCCAGTCAAGCGAACGAAACGGCGCGGCCTGTTACGAAATGTTTGCGTGGCGCTTGGAAATGTCGGCACAAAGGATGATTTGCCCGCCCTGGAAAAGGCGGCTGCGGATGCGGAATCGTTAATTGCGGAGCACGCGCAGTGGGCAATTGGGCGGATAAGGGAACGGGCGGTTGCGTGAATTGCTGAATCTGTAAAGATTACTGACCGCATCTAACGGTAGTGAGCCTGAACGATTTAACCTTTAAATAGTCTAAGGAACATCTCTTGCAGCTTCCCGCCATGCACCAGCACGTAGCCAGTCCGCCCGCCACGGCGACGCCCGGTCCGCCCGTACCCAGTGTTGCTTCGCCGCGACGGCGAAGGTCGCGCCGCCGCCGTAAGATTCTGATCGGGATCGGCGCGCTGTTTTTGCTTTGGATCGTCGGCGCGATCATTAACAGTAAACGTGAAAAGCCCATTCCGGTGACGACGGACAAAGCGGTGACACGCACGATCGTCCAGACGGTTTCGGCAACGGGAAAGATTCAGCCGGAGACTGAAGTAAAGATTTCACCGGAAGTCGCGGGCGAGATTATTGAGTTGCCGGTGGACGATGGGATGGCCGTAAAAAAGGGAGATTTGTTGGTGAAAATCAAACCCGACTCGTATAAGGCACTGGTCGAACAGCAAGAGGCATCGATCAGTTCGGCGAAAGCGACCAATCTGCAACAGAAGGCCACGATGCTGAAGGCGGAGCAGGACCTGAAACGCGCTGACGACATGTATGCGAAGAAGACGATTTCGATTCAGGAATACAACGCGGCGCAGGCGGCCTATGATGTTGCGAAAAATACTTATGAAAGTTCGCTGCACGAGATCGAACGGGCACAAGCGGGATCGAGTCAGGCACATGATCAACTTTCCAAAACGACCATCTATTCGCCGATCGATGGAACGGTGACGGTTCTGAACAGCAAATTAGGCGAAAGGCTTGTCGCTACGGGACAGTTTGCCGGAACGGAAGTGATGCGTGTCGCTGATCTTAGTCGCATGGAAGCACGCGTCGATGTGAACGAGAACGATGTCGTGAACGTGAAAGTGGGCGACAAAGCCAGTGTGAAAATAGATGCCTACAACGATCGCAGGTTTCACGGAACCGTTTATCAAATCGCGAATACTGGAAAAACCACGGGCGCCGGGACCCAGGAAGAAGTGACAAACTTTGAGGTCAAGATCAGGATCGACGATCACGATGTGACATTGAAACCGGGATTAAGCTGCACCGCGGATATAGAGACGAACACAGTGAAGGATGTGGTCGCGGTTCCGATGCAGGCAGTGACCATTCGCACCGGCGACAGCAACCTGAGCCCGGAAGAGATCGAGAAAAGGAAGCTAAAGACGGCGCAGCGCGATAAGGGCGACAACAACGCGGAGTTGGTTAACGAGAAAGCGGAGAAGCAGGCTCAGAAAGAAGAACGGGAAAAGCTGGCGAAAGTTGTCTTTCTAAAGAAGGGCGGCAAAGCGCAATTGGTGAAGGTGACGACCGGGATCTCTGACGACACCTTCATGGAGATCAAGAATGGTATTCAGCCGGGAGACGAAGTCATTTCGGGAAGCTATAGCGCCATCAGCCGGAAGCTGAAAGATGGCGCGAAGGTTAGTTACGATAAGGAAGCGACAAAATAGTGTTCAGGGTTCAGTGAAGAGGATTCAGGCGGAACCTCTGAACCCTAAACCCTGAACCCTGAAGACGATGAACCATAATTCCACGCGTCCCGTTGGACCATTGGTCATCGACATCGAAAACATCACCAAAGACTACGTGATGGGCGAAGAGATTGTGCGCGCTCTGCGCGGGGTGTCGTTGCAGATTCATCGTAACGAATACATCGCCATCATGGGCCCCAGCGGAAGCGGCAAGTCTACTCTTATGAATATGCTCGGGTGCCTCGATACGCCGACTTCCGGGCGCTACGAATTCAACGGCCGCAATGTCGCCGAGATGGATGATGACGAACTGGCTGCAATCCGAAATCGCGAGATTGGATTTGTTTTCCAAACGTTCAATCTGTTACCGCGCTCGACCAGTTTGCGCAATGTCGAGCTGCCTCTGATTTATGCGGGCATTGACCCGGAGACGCGGGAAGAAATGGCCGCACGGGTCTTGGATGAAGTTGGTTTGGGCGATCGCATGAATCATAAGCCCAACGAATTATCCGGTGGTCAACGCCAGCGCGTGGCCGTTGCTCGGGCGCTGGTCAACAATCCTTCCATCATTCTGGCGGATGAACCGACCGGGAATCTCGATTCCAAAACCGGCGAGGAAATCATGGCTTTGTTCGAGGATTTATATCAGCGCGGTAATACCATCATTCTGGTCACGCACGAGCGCGATATTGCTGCGCACGCACGTCGCACCGTCCATCTGCGCGATGGTCTGATTGAAACGGATCATCCTGGATTTATTCCGGAAGTTGATCTTGTCGCCCTGGATCGACCATGACAATGCGCTGCAGAATTCCGGGGAGCACAGAATCCAAATATGAAGCGTTTTCTTTACGAACTAACTGAGAGCTGGCGCATAGCCGTCGCGCAAATGCGCTCGAACATGACCCGTTCCGCTTTGACCGCGCTCGGTGTCATCATCGGAATCATCGCCGTGACTTTGATGGGAACAGCGGTTAACGGCATCTCTATCGGCTTCGACAACAGCATGTCTGTACTTGGGGACGACGTTCTCTACGTCACACAATGGCCATGGAAGCAAGTGGATGACTGGTGGAATTATCGCGACCGCAAGAAGATTAAAACTGAGTATGCCGAGACCCTGAATCGGATGATTGCACGGACGCCGAATTCAAATCTAATCGTAGCAGTCCCTACTTCGAGTTTGTTTCGTTCCATCAAATATGGTGGCAATTCCGTGGACAACGTTTTCGTCCTGGGCACAACTTCCGATTTCATCGTTACCTCAACCATCGATTGCAAAGAAGGCCGGTTTTTCAGCGATACCGAATCACGCGGCGGCGCCAATGTGGTGGTGATTGGTTATGACGTGGCCGATGCCCTGTTTCCGTCGGAAAACCCAATCGACAAATCAGTTCTGATTAACGGACAACTATTCAAGATTATCGGCGTGAACTCGCGTCAGGGAACTTTTCTGGGGTTGTTCAGCTGGGACTCAATGGTGGCGCTGCCACTCGGTGCCTTCAACAAATATTTCAGCAGTAAAAGTGAATCGGACGTGCGGGTAAAAGTGAAGGACAAACGCAAGCTGGCAGATGCAAAGGACGAGCTAACGGGATTAATGCGCCGCGTCCGCGGTCTTCAACCAGAAGTAAAAGATGACTTTTCGATTAACGAGCAGCAGGCTTTCAAGAGCACACTCGATCCGGTTAAGAACTCGATCGCGGTTGCCGGATTGTTCATCACCGGTCTTTCCCTCTTCGTCGGCGCAATTGGAATCATGAACATTACCTTCGTCAGCGTGAAGGAGCGGACGAAAGAGATCGGGACCCGAAAGGCACTTGGGGCACGACGACGCACGATCCTTTTGCAGTTCCTGATCGAATCGACCGCGCTCTGTCTACTCGGGGGATTCATTGGGCTAGCGCTGGCGTATTTGATTTGTTTCGGGATTGGGAAAGCCTTTCCCTCGTTTCCCATCAATTTTTCTCTCGGCCTCGTTTTCGCCAGCATGATTGTCTCGGTCACAACCGGGCTGGTCTCGGGCTTCGCGCCGGCCTGGACGGCCTCCCGTCTCGATCCTGTGGTGGCGTTGCGGTATGAATGACCGCGATGACGAAGGACGAATGATGGATGACGAAGGAATCCCGTATGTTCAAAGGACGAAAAGCATAGCTTGCAGCAAAAGCGGTTCGTCATTCGTCATTTTTTGATCGGCATGTTATTCAGCGAAATTATTAAGATGGCGTTAACCTCGTTAGGGGCGAACAAGTTGCGCTCGGCCTTAACCATGATTGGGATCACGATCGGCGTCTTCTCAGTTATCTCGGTCATGACCGCGATTGGGGCGTTGCAGAATTCGATCGAGAACGGGATCAGCTTTCTTGGCTCGAATATCTTCCAGTTCGCCAAGTTTCCGGTGAACATCGATGCCGGTGGCGGCGAGGTGAAAAAGAAATATCTAAACCGGAGAAACATCACCTACCAGCAGGCTCAGCATTATGCGAAGCTGATGGATGGGTATGCGCGCGAAATTTGTCTTAAAACCTTCGGACGCGATCTCAAGGCTCAGGCGGTTTACAATGGCGTCAAGACCACACCAAGTCTGACGGTGGTCGGAACCAATCGCGGGTTTCTTGCCGCTAATGCATTCACCCTCGGATATGGCCGCAACCTCAACGAGGAAGATGTCGATCTCTCGCGCAGCGTCATCGTGGTTGGCAAGGCGATCGAGAAACGATTGTTCCCGCACGAGACACCAATCGGTAAAGTCATTCGCGTCGCCGGCCATACCTACACCGTCGTCGGAGTGCTGGCCGAGAAAGGCACGGCCTTTGGTCAGAGTCAGGACGATATGTGCATCATGCCGATTACCCGGTTCTTCGAAAATTACGGCGAAGCCAAGCGCACCATTAACATCGCGACCCAATCCTTTTCGACCGACACCTACAACCGGACCTTCGATCGTGCCGTGGGCGCGATGCGGATTGCGCGAGGGCTGCGAGCGACTGACCCTAACGATTTTGAGATTTACACCAACGACTCGCTCAAGAGCGCTTTTGTGAATGTTGCCGGTATCGTCAGCATTGGCGCGTTTGTGATCAGCTTTATCGCGCTCGTCGCCGCCGGCATTGGCATTATGAACATTATGCTGGTGAGCGTGACCGAGCGGACAAAAGAGATCGGGGTTCGCAAATCGATCGGCGCCCGCAGCCGCGATATTCTCCGGCAATTTCTGGCCGAAGCGGTATTCATTTCCGAAGCCGGGGGGATCCTTGGGATTCTGTTAGGAGTACTGGGCGGCGATTTGCTCGCGATGTGGCTAAAGGTCGACGTAATTTTTCCCTATGGCTGGGCCATTGCCGGCCTCATCGTTTGCTCTGCCATCGGGATCGGGTTCGGATTTTACCCCGCATATCGTGCTGCTGCCCTCGATCCCATCGAGGCCTTGCGTTACGAGTAGCTCAGAGTCCCCGGCCGGGGCCGATCAGACTTTCCAGGCACACAAGTTATGCGCCCTGTGTTAAAATGGGCTCTGTTCTCGCTCCGCGGAACTCCTGTGCCTTCCTCATCAACCAAGACCGCCAAACGTAACGTTCTTCTCATTGAAGAATACGATGCGCTTTCGGTTGCGATCGAATCGGCTCTCAAGAAATTCTCGCCCCAACACCAGTTCCACGCCGTGCCCTCATTGGCGGAAGCGCGGCGGTTCGCGCTCGAGCACAAGCCGGAATTGATCATCCTCGATTTCGATCCGCCGCTTCCAGGCGCAATCGCGTTTTTCGGCGAAATGAAAGGCGTCTTGCCGGAGACGCGTGTTCTCGCGCTCATTGCCGGCGTCCCGCCTGATCTCATCGCAGAGCGCGGAGCTAATGGCGCGCTGCAGTTTTTGGAAAAGCCATTTGAGCTGGTGGAATTCGGCGCCGCCGTGCAAGCGCTGCTTGGTCCCTGGATGGAAACAGGAATACGGCGCGGCACATTGCGCAATCTTGCGCTGGATGATGTCACTATCCTCGCGCTGTCCACTGCCCGGAATATTCTTATTGAAGTGCGAGCGGGTGAAAACCGGATCGGCGAGTTGCACCTGCGAAATAACCAGATCATCCACTCCCGCGCTGGAGATGCCGACGGCAAACGCGCCATTGCAGAAATGCTGGCCTGGACTGATCCGCGCTTCATCGAGGACATCGACTCGGAGTCAGTGCCACGCACGATTCATGATTCCTGGGCAACGACGTTGATCGAAGCCTTGCGCGAAGCGAAGAAAATCAAGCGCGCGCGGCCGGCACCGGCTGAACCGCAGTTACCGGCCAAACCTGTAGTTACAACGGCAAGGGTCGGTCCGAAGATTCTGATCATCGACGACACCGAAATGCTGCTGATCTTCGTGGAAGATTCACTCGCGCTTGCTGATCCAACCCTACAAGTGACAACCGCCCTCACCGGCCTAAACGGCGTCAAGGAAGCCGCTCGCATTATTCCCGATCTCGTTCTGGCGGATTACGTCCTTCCCGATATCAAAGGCGACGAACTTTGTCGCCGCATCGGAAGAAACGAGGGAACGGCGCGTGTGCCGATCATCATGATGTCGGGTCACGTTCACGAAATGGCGGCGGCCGCGAGCACGCTGCCGAACGTAGTTGCGACCATTGCCAAACCATTTCGATCCGACGCGCTCATTGCTCTGGTGCAGCAAACGCTGAAGGCAGGCCCGCTTAAGGAAAAACCGACATTCCCGAGCGAAAAAGAAATCGCGCGCGCGAAAGCTGCGGACTTTACCGTCTCGAAGACGCCGATTCTGCCGCAGCCAGAGCAAAAGCCGGCACCGCCGCTGCCAAAGAGAGTGACGTCTCCGCCAATGGAGGCCGAAGCTCCTGCGACGCCAAAGCCGCAACTCGAGTCAAAGACTCGCCCTGAAGAACCCAGAACGGAGTCGCAGGAGCTCGCTCCTCCGCAACCACCAGCAATGCCCCCACGCGTTCCCAAGAAAACCACGCCGCTACAAAAATCCGACGGGATTCAGCCACGGCTCGCACCGAACGAAGTCATGCTCGATCTGCCGCTCGATGTCGTCGCGATGCAGGTCAACTCTGCATTTCAGATTGGAGCGATTCGGGCACGCCCAGCTTCATTGACGGTGGCAATCGAAATTCCCGACAACGGCAAAGCGGCGTTACCATTGAAGACTGGCTTTCAACTTGGACCCATCGACCTCGACGCTACGGGAAACATTTCCATTGTCCGATTGATCCCTACTTCGCAGCCCTTTCGCGCCGCAGAAATGCGTAGTGCATTTGAAATTGGTGGCGTCACAGTTGTTCCGGCAAACGAACTCGAACGACTGCAACTCATGTCGACCGCGGTAAGCATGACAATGCAATTGTTCGCTCCGCTTGAGCTCATCTCTGTCGAGCTTGGTCCAAGCCTTGAAATCACGCAGTTGGTCCTGCGTTGCCGTGCCAAGACCGTCCGAGTCTCGCTAAATGCGCGAGGCTCGCCAGTACAAGCCGGCGCCAGTTTCGAAACCACGCGCGTTCAGCTCGACCAATCCCGCCGCATCGACGAACTCACGCTTACCCCCATCGGCTGACATCTCACCACAGAAGGCGCAGAGGACACAGAGACAGCTGTAGCGTGCGCTGTCGCCAACGCAGTTTTCATTCGGCATTCGACGTTCGATGTCCGACGTTCGGTGTTTGCGGATGCTTCAGCGGGCTGAAAGCCCGTTGGCCGTACGGGTATGAATGCCTATGTCCCAACTAATCCAACCCTAGCGCCTTAAATTTCTCGTCGACGTGGCGAAAATGGGTTTCGAGTGAGCAAAGTTTGTCGATTTCTTTCGCGGATAACTTTGCCATGATCTGGCGCTCGGCTTTCACGTTTTCGGCCAGGGATTTTTTGCCGCGCCAGGTTTTCATCGCAGCGCGTTGCACGGCTTCGTAGGCAGTTTTGCGAGCGAGTCCAGCGCGAGTAAGCGCGAGCAGGATCGACTGACTGAAATAAAGTCCCTTCGTCATTTCCAGGTTGCGATTCATGTTTGCCGGATAAACGCGCAAGCCGCCCACTAGCTCGCGCAGCTTTACCAGCATGTAATCGAGCAACGTGCAGGAATCGGGCAGAATGATTCGCTCGGCACTGGAATGGCTGATGTCTCGTTCGTGCCAGAGCGCGATGTTTTCGAGCGCGACCAGCGCATTCCCGCGAATGACGCGAGCGAGGCCGCTCAATCGTTCACCCGTTATCGGGTTGCGTTTGTGCGGCATGGCTGAACTGCCCTTCTGGCCTTCGCCGAAAAATTCCTCGACTTCCAAAATCTCGGTGCGCTGCAAATGGCGGAATTCCGTAGCCCAGCGATCAATCGAGGACGCAATCAACGCCAGAGTCGTGAGGAATTCGGCGTGCCGGTCACGCTGCACAATTTGCGTCGAGATCGTTGCTGGACGTAATCCGAGCTTCTGACAAACCTCACGCTCGATCCTCGGATCAAGGTGCGCATGGGTTCCCATCGCGCCGCTCAATTTTCCCACGCGAATACGCTCGCGCGTTTGTGTGAGCCGTTCTTCGGCGCGCCCGAATTCGTCGAACATGAGTGCCAGTTTCAGACCGAAGGTTATCGGCTCGGCATGAATGCCGTGGCTGCGTCCAATCATGGGCGTCTTTTTATATTTGCGCGCCTGCTTGCTGATGATTTTTCGCAGTGCCGCCAGATCCTCCGAAAGAATTTTGGCCGACTCCGTCATCTGGAGCGCGAGGGTGGTATCGAGAATGTCGGAGGAAGTTAATCCCTGGTGGATCCAGCGCGCAGCCGGGCCGACATACGATGCGACATTTTCGAGAAACGCGATGACATCGTGATTTGTCCGCTTCTCGATCTCGTTGATCTCATCGATCTCGAATTTCCCTTTTTTGCGAATGACGGCGGCGTCTTCCTTGGGAATGAGACCGAGTCGCGCCATCGATTCGCACGCGATGGTTTCAATTTCGAGCCAGATTTCGAATTTGCGCTGATCCGACCAGATGGCGCGCATTTCCGGCCGAGAATAACGGGCGATCACCGGAGCACCATAAGAGCGCTGCCAAAACGCGGAAAGGGTTTTTGTTTAAATTGCAGCGCAATCAATGACTGCATGAGCGGGCAAGATGCCCGTTGGCCACACAGGTCCGAGCCGGACTGGCGCTGGAAGCCTGTGCTACGAACAGATATCGCGAAAAAGAAAACGCTCCGGCAGTAGAATCGCCGGAGCGTTTCGAAATTTATTTGGCCGCGTTTAGCAGACCTTCGCGCGCAGGAAACGGCCGTGATCTTCTACTCGCACTCTGCCGCTGCCGAGTAAATCGGCGACGGTGGCGACGGTTTCGCGGCTGCTTTTGGTGCACGAACTAACGGCGAGGATTAAATCGCCAAGGGAAAGCTTCTGGGTCCGACGCAAAATCTGAGAGTTCTTGTTCATGACAAAGGGGAAAGACAGCAAACCGAGTGCCAACGTTCATAAATAATACATTGCGTGGTATGTCTGGACGCGTTGAGTAGCCTTCCGTCCGAGATACCGCTTGGAATCTGACACTCGTGTTTAATTTTTGGACACTCCGCGCTTCACGCGGCGCCCGAAATCGCGAAGCTCGAATGAATCCTGGGTATCGGTTGGGATGTTTGTGTAAGGCACTGCGGCCGACACGGCCGCCGCTACAATTGGGCTTTCTCGCTTGGACGCGCGGTCAGGCGCATCACAACAAAATACAGGACGCACAACACAATGACACCGGCGGCGATGACATGCGATTTTGCTTTCAGCGCCATTGCCAGACCGGCCGGGTCGCGGAGCATCTCGGGGGTGATAGCCGTCTGCCCGAACCAGGCCAACACTGCGCACCAAATCGCTGAGCCAACGATCGTCATGATGCTAAATGTCGTGAAATTCATTCGAATGATGCCAGCCGGAATGGAAATGAGATGACGAATCACCGGTAATAGTCGCGCGAAAAAGATCCCGCCGGCCTCGTAGCGATGCAGCCAGTGTTCAGCCCGGATCAACTTTGATTCACTGATCGCAAAAAAACGCCCCCATTTTACAATCACGATCCGTCCAAGCCATAACGATACCCAGTAAGTGATGGATGCCCCAAGCCATGAACCAAACGTCCCGGCGGCAATCACGCCCCAGATATTCAATTTCCCCTGCCCTGCCAGGAATGCGGCCGGCGGAATCACGATTTCGCTCGGCACGGGAAAGATTGAGCTTTCCAATGCCATCAGAACAATAATCCCGAGATAACCGCCGTGCAGGACCCAATCGAACCAGATTTGAAGCAGATGATGCATGTTGTCATTCCAGGCGAAGTCGAGGAATCTCTCCGCAACCGCCAGTGAATCCGCGCTAGTTCAGTCCGAAATCCGCAATCCGCAATCCGAAATTTAAAGATGTCGATTTACCGACGCGTCCTCAAGTACTACCGCGAATTCCTGGGCCGCTCACTGCTGGCGATGGCGTTCTCTTTTGCGGCTACCGGCTTAAACCTGCTCAAACCTTGGCCGCTCAAAATCATCGTCGATTGGGTAATCCCCCGATTCAAGTTGGGAGCACATGTTAGCTGGCCGGATTCTGGTCCGTGGTGGATTCAGGAACCGAGGCTGGTTGTTCTTGTGTTGTGCCTGGCTCTTGTAGTGGTCCAATTGCTGTGGGGACTTTGCAATTACATCAGCAACTACCTGTTCGTAAAAATTGGATTGCAAGCCCTGCTTGATCTGCGGACCGAGCTCTACGCTCATCTGCAACGGCTATCCCTAAAATTCCACGACACCAGGCGCTCGGCCGATTCCACTTTTCGCGTCGCCTACGACTCGCAATCGATCCAGACGATCTACAACAAAGGCTTCACTAACATTATCGGTTCTGGCGTGACCCTGATTGGCACTTTTGTCGTCATGCTCAGGCTGGATTGGCAATTAACCCTTCTCTCGCTCGCGATCGTGCCGCTGCTTATCGGCACCATCTATTTCTTTGCCAAACGCATTCGCAGCGAATCCACGACCATTCAGGAACAGGATAGCGCGTTACTCACACAAACGCAGGAAGGGTTGAGTTCAGTTCGAATGGTACACGCCTTCGGGCGCGAGGAATTTGAGGTCGCCCAATTTCACCGACAGGCGCACGGCAGTTTGCAGGCGAACCTGCGTTACACGATGACGAACATGAAGAGTGCCCTGGTAATTAGCACGCTGATCCTGATGGGAACGGCGGCCATGTATTACCTCGGCACAATGCACGTGCTGGCCGGCACCCTCACACTCGGATCACTGCTCGTTTTTACGGCCTACCTTGTAATCCTGTACCAGCCGCTGGAATCGCTTACCTACACCGCGTGGGCGATGGAAGGTGCAACCGCCGGCGCGCGGCGATGTTTCGAGGTGCTCGATCGGCCGGATGACGTCGTTGATTCACCGAACGCAATCGCGATTGCAAAAACGAATGGTGCGATCGCATTTCAAAACGCAAGTTTCGGTTACGATTCAACGCGCGAGATTCTTAGCGGCATCAATCTCGAAATCGCATCGAATCAAATTATCGGAGTCGTCGGAGGAACCGGCGCCGGCAAGAGCACAATGTTGAGCTTGGTGCCGCGATTTTACGACCCCACTGCCGGCCGCGTCACGTTAGATGGGCGCGATATCCGTGAGATCACAAAAAAATCGTTGCGGGAACAGATCGCGATTGTGTTGCAGGACACACTGCTCTTTTCCACCAGTGTGCGCGAAAATATTGCTTATGGACGATCCGACGCGACGGATGCGGAAATTCGTGAAGCGGCGCGACGAGCACAGGCTGATGAGTTTATTTGCAAATTACCCGATGGGTATGAAAACCCGGTCGGCGAGCGTGGCGGACATCTCAGCGTGGGCCAGCGTCAACGCATCGGGATCGCGCGCGCGTTTCTGAAAAACGCGCCAATTCTTTTGCTCGACGAACCAACTTCCGCGCTCGACCCGACGACTGAATCCGCCATCATGGAAACGATCAAAGAATTGATGCGCGGCCGAACTACCATCATTATCACGCATCGCATCGCGACAATTCACGGTGTCGATCAAATTGTCGTTCTGGAAAATGGTCACGTGGTCGAGCAGGGACGCGGACCCGAGCTGGTCGCGCGCGGTGGCGCTTATGCCAGGCTCTACGCTTCCGGCAAATTTTCGACATGAGCAACGTTGGCGCCGACCGCAGAGTGGAAAACGATTGGTGGAAGGATCCAATCCCATCGAATGTTGAGTTTGGTGAAGGTTTTTACTGCGAGACCGCGCAGATTTTTCGTTTCCTAAAGACCAAGGCGCCGCGCGCGCTTGTCTTCGGGAATCATGTCTCCTGCTACGCCGGTTGTTCCTTTGCCCTCGGAGTAAATGGCTCCGCCGTAGTCGGCGATTTTACTTTACTAAATGGGGCGATTGTTATGGCCGAAGAACGAATCGAGATCGGCTCGCATTGTTTGATCTCGTGGAACGTCGGGATTGCCGACTCGGATTTTCATCCGCTCGAGCCGGCCCAGCGATTGATCGACGCTCACGCTCTTGCGCCTTTCTATAAAGATCGGCCAGCGCGCCCCAAACTTGAAACGCGGCCGGTGAAAATTGGTAACAACGTATGGATCGGAATGCACGCGATTATCCTGAAAGGTGTAACGATTGGTGAAAATTCCGTGGTGGCGGCGGGCGCAGTGGTAACGAAGAGCGTGTCGTCGAATACGGTCGTTGCTGGAAATCCGGCGGCTGTAGTCAAGACTTTTACTGTGTGACATTTTTCAAGACCCAACGCTCAACGCCCAACGTTCAACGTCCAATCCAGAAAATTGGGCGTTGGGTGTTGGATGTTGGGCGTCGGATGTTGTCGTTTCGATGAGGTCGAAACGAATCATTGTCATGGGCTTCATGGGCTCATGCCCGATCGCAGGTGTGATCTGGCAGCACGTTCACTACCTTGTCGGTCTGCAGCGGCTCGGCCACGAAGTTTATTACATCGAAGATTCCGCGCGGATTCCCTACAACGCGGAAACTTTTGATACCAGCAACGATTACACTTACGCCGCCAACCTTCTCACGCGGCTGGCCGAGGAATTCGATTTCAAAAATCGCTGGTCGTTTTGCGCGCGTTATCTGCCGGAGCTTCCGACTGCGGGCTTGCCATTAAAAGGGATTCGTCAGCTTTATAAATCTGCCGATGCCATCTTGAACATCTGCGGCACTCAGGAATTCAACGACGATCTGCTGGCGAGCGATCGCATTCTTTATGTCGAGAGCGATCCAGGTGTGGAACAAATCAAAGTCGATAAGGGAGTTCAATCAACCATTGACTACCTCGGACGACATCATGCGCTTTTTACTTTTGGCGAAAACGTCGGAACGAAAAAGTTTCCGGTGCCGATCCACGGATTGAAGTGGCTCCCAACGCGGCAGCCCATTGTCACCGACCTTTGGAAAACCCAAAGCCCGCCATCTGCGAGCGCGGTCTTTACATCCATTGCCAATTGGTCGACCAGCGGATTAAAAGACGTCACCTGGCGCGGAGACAAATATCTGTGGAGTAAATCGCGCGAGTTTATTCGATTCGTTAAGGCTCCGAAAGTAGCGGGCGAACCCTTTGAATTGGCGACCGACATTAAGGACCAGAAGACACGAACCAAATTTTCCAAATCCGGCTGGCGATTTCGCAGCCCACACGACTTAAGTGTGAAGTATTGGGACTATCGCGATTACATCCGCCGATCCAAAGCCGAGTTCACGGTGGCGAAAGATCAATATGTGCAATTAAACACTGGCTGGTTCAGTGATCGTAGCGCCTGTTACCTGGCGGCGGGCCGACCAGTGATTACCCAGGAAACCGGTTTCACGAAACTTTATGGCGACCGGGGCGGGCTCTTCGGTTTTCGAAAACTTTCTGAAATCAGCGAAGCGGTGCGGGAAATTAACGCCGATTATCGTCACCACTCCCGAGTAGCTCGCGCGATGGCGAAGGAAGTCTTTGAAGCCGAAAAAGTTGTCGCATCGCTACTCGATCGCGCCGGTTTGTAGCGGAGACGTCTTGCCTGGGCAGTCAACGAGGATCTTCGCTGCGTCTGGCTATTTCCGGGACAAGAAACTAGCGCGACGCGTTATACTCATGAGAGTCTTCAAATACTTTGCGGGCGGTGGCTCTGTCCACGTCTAGAATAGCGTCCATGCGCGGGCCTTTTACTTTATCTTCTACCCATCGACCCGGGATCATGGTTCCGGTCGCACCTTTGGTCCAGACGTAACGCCTTTCCTGCTTGCCGGCAACCTTTCCAAGATCGAAGTCAAGGGTAACCGAATTGGCACTTTTAGTATTGATGCCATTAACTTCTTTCATGACCTCTTTTCCGTAGGCGGCTACTTTGAACGTTCCCACCGGTAGGCCGTTCACGGCGTAATTTCCTTTTGCATCCGTGTTAGTGGTGATGGATCGACCCTTCGCATCTATGCGGTCAATCTTTACCTGCGCTCGAACAGCTCCTTTGAGATCTGTATCCTTTACAAAGCCCCGAATCGAGCAGTCCTGTGCGGAGGCGCTCGCTACCATCAACCCAGATACGAGCAAATTGATCCAATCCGGCCTGATTGGGTGAACATATCTTACTCTTACTATAGTCACTGTAACCGGGTTTGAGCAAGCTTGATGCATTGTACTCCAGAGACATATTTCCGACTTTTTAGGCCAATCTGGTGAAACGGATGCGGGCGGATCATGTGTCACGGCAAGTAAACAGGTAATCAGCAACGACTGATCACTATTCACCGATAACCATTTGTCGCTCGACTGGGCGACTTGGAAGTCGCCCCTCCCAGTCAGAAAGCGCGTCCCCTACTCCGTCCGCAATGCGACCATGGGATTGACTCGCGTCGCGCGGCGGGCGGGAACAAAGCAGGAGAGTGCCGCAACAAAAGTCAGTACTCCTGCTACCGCGAGATAAACGGATGGCTCGAGGGCGTTAACTTTAAACAGAATATTACGCAAGGCAGCGGCGGCCAGGACGCCGAGAAGCAACGCCGCGCCACCCGCGCCAAGAACCAGCCCAATCGCCAACTGCCACGCACCTTGTTTCATCACCATCCGGAAAATGCGCGGGGCATCCGCCCCTAACGCCATGCGGATACCAAACTCCTGCCTTCTCTGATTGACCGAGAAGGTCATCACGCCATAAAGCCCGACCGCGGACAGAATAAATGCGACTACGCCGAAAATGCTGAACAACGTCGCGATGATTCGATTGCCGCCGAGAACTTCCTGGTGGAACCGAGCCGGTGTTCCTGGGAAATAAGTCGGCAGATTGGAATCGACCTCAGCAACCGCATTCTTTAACGCAGGGCCGAGGGTGTCGGCGCGCTGTCCGGGACGCGGACGCACAAGAATCGTGCAAAACTGCGGGGCGGGATCGGCGCCAAGCAACGGCAGGAAAAATCCCGTGCTATCGGTTTGTTGATCGAACGGACCCTGCATCAGCGTGTCTGGGACAACACCGACGATGGTCCGCCACGGCTGCGGGTTCCCTGGATTAAAGATTCGAATCCGGTGACCGATCGCGCTTTCGCGACCATAATATTTTCGCGCGAAACTCGCATTCACCAGCGCGACTGGTTGTTTCGCATCGGAGTCATCAATGGTGAAGTCGCGGCCTTCCAAGACTTTCAAACCGAGGGTTGCAAAATAATTGTCCGAGATCGATTCAAAGTTACCGCGCGGCCGATCGCGATCGATCATATACTTTTGGCCGTCCACCTCAAATTGCCCCTGGGCGTCGAAGGTCATGCGAAAGCGGCTGCTCATGGCGGCAGAATCAAATTGGGGGTTAATGCGCAACGCGCGCACGGCGCGACGGAAAAATTCACGCCGCGTATCCGGATTCGGGTAGGCGCCCTCCATCAAACCCATGCGGGCGGCGTAGATCGCATTTTCGTCATAGCCATATGTGAGATTCAGCTGATTGCGGATCGACTTAATTTGTAGTGTCGCGACGATCAAGAGCGCGGCGGTGAGTGCGATCTGACCGATCACTAATACGCGGGTGATCGCGTTGACGAGGCGGCTGCTATTGCCGCGGCCACCCTCTTTCATAATCTCAGCCGCATTTCCCTTCGCGATGACTAACGCAGGAGCCAGGCCCGAGACAACGGTTGCCACTAGTGTGAGCGCGAGCGTGAATGCTAGAACAGGACCGTCGATTTTGAATTGAACCCAGTACGGCAAAGGGAATGGCAAGGCACTGGTCGCGCGAATGAACATGTCCACCGCCCAAAAAGCCAGCATCACACCCGCGATCGCTCCGAGTGCGGCGACGACAAAACTTTCAGTCAACATTTGGCGCACGATTCTCCAACGGGTGGCACCAAGGGCACCGCGAATGGCTACTTCCTTCGCGCGCAACGCAGCGCGACCGAATTGCATGTTCATCACATTTACGCATGCGATGAGCAAAACGAGAATCACCGCGGCTAGCATCGCCCAAACCTGTTGTCGCAACTGCACACCTGTCAGCGCGTTCAGCAGTGGTTGAACACTCGCCGAAACCAAAGTGCTATTTGTCTTGGGATTCTCCTGCGCAAGACGTCGAGCCAAGCCAACAAACTCCGCGTTCGCTTGATCGATACTCACTCCCAGCTTGAGGCGGCCCATCACGGCGGGTGCGTTATTATTGGCACCGAGGACCAATTCGCCGCGCGGCACTGGCGGAAATTCATTGTATAGCGGGACCCAAAGTTCATCGGAGACGGGAAATTTGAAGTTAGGCGGCATGACTCCAATGATGGTCGCGGCTTTTCCATTAATCCGAACGCCCTGGCCGACGATATTGGGATCGCCATTGAAATCGCGCTTCCAGATTTCATTACTCAGGATCGTAACTTTTTCGGCACCGGGTCTGTTGTCTTCGGCGGTGAAATCGCGTCCCATAATCGGCGACACGTTAATGATCTTGAAGAAATCCTCGGTGACGTAAGCACCGGTGTAACGCTGCGGATTGTTTTTGTAGGTGACGTTGATCGTCGATCCGCTGAGATACCCAGCCATCTGCGAAAACGACTGCTGGCCGGCGCGCAAGTCCTCGTAGTCCTGAGCTGTCGGAATGTTGCCGATGCCAAAATTATTATTCTGCGTGCTCGCCTGGGGATCGATTAGACCTACACTCATTAATTGTTCCGGATGCGGAAAGGAAAAGCCGCGCAAGACGAGACCGTTCACGATGGTGAACTGCGTAGTTACGCCGCAGATGCCGAGGCCAAGAACGAGCACGGCGAGAAAGCAAAACGATTTCTCCTTGAGCAAAACGCGGAACCCGATGCGGATATCTTGCAGGAACGATTCAAACATGAGCGTTACCTCCTTCGCAGCACGAACTTCCAACGCCAGTCCGGTCGACGACTCGTCGTGGTCAGCTCGGACGCTGTGGGAACAACGGGCATGCTGCTCGTTGATCTAGCCTTTTCATCCCACATTGCGCTGCTTCCCTCGCAGGGCCCATGCCAGCCCATTCGATCGCGCATAAGTCACCAATTGCGAGCGAGTTGGCACCGAGCCAACTATCGCCCCCCGATCGCAGCTCCACACTTTTGGGAAATTCACGTCCCGCTTTTGGGATAATGTTCACCGACAATCAGATGACCAGTGGGCCGATTAGATTCAAATGCCACGACCTGAGCTGTTGCAATAGGAACTCGTCAGAGATTCCTCGACTTCGCTCGGAATGACGGTTAAGCGAACGCGGGAATGCAACTCTTTAAACCGAAGCTGATTGAGTGCTTACGCAGCTATGATCAACGCACATTTATTTCTGACCTCGCCGCTGGGATAACTGTTGGCATTGTCGCGTTGCCACTCGCAATTGGATTCGGCATCGCTTCGGGAGTAACGCCGGCGCAGGGATTGTGGACTGCAATCATCGCGGGCGCCATCATCTCTGCCCTCGGCGGCAGCAAAGTGCAGATCGGCGGGCCGACCGGCGCGTTCGTACCAATTCTCGCCGGCATCGTTGCGCTTCACGGTTATGCTGGACTCGCGCTGGCCACTATAATGGCCGGGATTTTTCTCGTCGCCATGGGTGCACTCAAGCTCGGGAGCTTGATCAAATTCATTCCCTACCCAGTAATCGCCGGATTCACGAGCGGGATCGCAATCATTATTTTCATCGGCCAATTAAAAGAGTTTCTGGGACTGAAAGTGACCATGCCCCGTCACACACTTGAGCAAGTCTGGACTCTTGCTCGGCATCTCAACGAAACCCATCTCCCAGCGCTGGCAATAGGCTTGGTCGCACTGGGCATTTTAGTTTTGTGGCCGAAGAAATGGCGGGCCATACCCGCTTCAATTGTGGCGGTGATTGTGCCAACGATTCTCGTCGGCGTTATGGGGTTAGAGGTGGAAACCATCGGCACAAAATTCGGCGGTATTCCCTCCGGATTTCCGGCGCTGAACTCTCCGGCTATTTCCTTTGCGCATATTCAGGAGCTAATGGCACCTGCGCTGACCATTGCGATTCTCGGTGCAATTGAGTCGCTCCTTTCAGCGATGGTGGCTGATGGAATGATCGAGGCTCGACACGATTCGAACCAGGAATTGATCGGACAAGGACTGGCCAACATTGTCACACCGTTTTTCGGCGGCATCTCTGCCACGGGTGCGATTGCGCGCACGGCAACGAATATTCGCAGTGGCGCAAAGACGCCGATCGCCGGCATCGTGCATTCGATTACGCTTGTGATCATCGTCTTACTGGCGGCACCGCTGGCAAAATTTATTCCGTTAGCGGCACTCAGCGCGGTCCTCTTCGTCGTCGCCTATCGCATGGGTGAATGGGACAATTTTCCGGAACTCTATCGCGGTCCCAAAGCTGACTTTTTTGTCCTGCTTCTGACCTTTGGTCTCACGGTTACTTTCGATCTCACCATTGCGGTCGGGGTCGGACTGGCGATGGCGGGCGCGCTATTCGTCAAACGGATGGAAGAAATCACGCAAATCAGACTCGTTACTCCCGAAAGCGAGCTGGAGCTTGGAAGCGATTCGATTCGCGAAAAAAATGTGCCGGAAGGTGTGTTGGTATTTCGAATCGAAGGCCCATTTTTCTTCGGCGTGGCGGAGAAGCTCGAGTCAGCTCTCGCGCGTGCGTCGCGTGTGCCGCGTATCGTGATTTTCCGAGTGCGGGCCGTGCCGGCGATTGATGCCACCGGCTTGCATGCCCTCGAAATAGCGCTTGAAAAATTCTATCGTAAACGAACGCAGCTTCTCCTCAGCGGCGTGCAACCGCAGCCAATGAAGGTGCTGTTTCATTCCGGCTTCGTGGACAAGATTGGTCTCGATAATATTTGTGCTAACATCGACGCGGCGCTCGAGCGCGCGGGCGAGATTCTGGAGCAGGGACGTGCGCTGTAGCGGCCTCGCTGTGCGAGGCGCGCGTTTCGCACAGCGAGACGGCTACAATTTGCCGGCGCTGTTTGAAAGCGTCATGTTTTCGATGGTCACGGCAGCCGGCTGATTGATGGCGAAGGCGACAGCGTCTGCGACATCGGCAGCCGACATCATTTGTTCCCGCGGCCATTCACCGGAAACGGCATTCCAGATGTCTGTATCGGTCGCTGCCGGATAGATGTTCAATATTCGCACCTTGCGGGAACGAAGTTCTTCACGAATCGCGGTCGACAATCCTTCAAGCGCAAATTTGCTGCCACAATAGATGCTCCAGTTCGGATAGGCGGTTTTCGCAGCAATCGACAAAATATTGACGATACTCGAGCCGGGCGGCATTCGCGGAGCGAAATGTTGGATCAGAAAAAAGGGCGCGGTCAGATCAACGCCGATGGTTTGCTCCCATTCTTCACGCGTGACCTCAGCGAATGGTTTTACCACTGCGATGCCCGCATTATTCACGAGCAGATCAACGGGCTTGTGCCCGACCTCCGCCACTAGAATTTCGCGGTTTGCGCACCACTCTTGTCTGCTGCCCGACATGTTTCCGCCAGCGCGCCGGTGTCGCGTCCATGCAACAAGAGCATCACATCGGGCGCCGCCAACCTTAATGCGATCGCTCGGCCGATCCCGCGACTGGCACCGGTGATGAGATATCGTTTCATTCCTTTGTCTGCCGCGAAGAGGGCTTGTTCAGAATGCTTCGTCTTTGAAGTGCCGCTGGCCTTTCATTGCCTTGGCATAGTCATCCTTGCTTAGAATGTTTTCATCTAGTTGCATATCGGTGCGGCAGAAATTTTTAAACCACGCTTCGATCCGTTCCTTGCTCTGCATCACCTCTTCGGTGAAGTAATTTGCGTCGATATTGATGCAAATTGCGCCGACGATGCCGAATTCCTTGCGCAAAATGGGAATGGTGGTGCACTTGAACTTCCGCGCACCAATGTCCAGCTCATAGTTCAACTTGTCCTCGTGCAGCAGCTGACGCTTCTTCAGATCGATCAGGAGGTTAGTGGTCCCGTCGCGCAGATTTCTGCCGGTGACGTTATTTTCCAGGGCGATGAGTGAATGCGACGGGTCGGCGAGATTGTGCAGC
>JBKPMO010000177.1:0-34870 GCA_046732175.1 Verrucomicrobiota bacterium | reverse complement strand
TTGGATCTTTCTCCAAACACTTGAGGCAGATTGTGCTGAGATCGCGATCTATCTTCGGATTCAACAGGCGCGGTTGCTTCGGCTCAGTATCCAGCAACAACTTGATCGTTTCGTAGGTTGCCCCACCAGCAAAGGGCGGCTGGCCTGTGAGTAATTGGTAAAGCACTGCGCCAAGTCCATAGACATCTGTGGCACTGCCGACTGCGGCATTGTCCCCCATTGCTTGCTCTGGCGCCATGTAACTAGGCGTCCCCAAAACATCCAGCGTACGCGTCATCGTGTTCTCGGTCTCCACCAACCGCGCCAGTCCGAAGTCAGTAAGGTGCGGTTCGCCTTTTGCATCGAGCAGAATGTTCCCCGGTTTGATGTCCCGATGCACAATTCCGTGCTCATGCGCGTAATGAACGGTACGCGCCACTTTGGCGATTAGTTCCGCAGCCTGCCGGATCGACATCGGCTTGTGTCTGACTACTTCATCCAATTGTCCGCCTTCGACGAACTTCATGCTGAAGTAGCACGACCCGTCGCGCTCGCCGACCTCGTGAATCGGAACGATCCCGGGATGCTCCAAGCGCGCCGCGGCTTCTGCTTCAAGGCGAAAACGCCTCAAGTGCGCTTTGCTCGCCCACTGACCAAGGCTAATGACTTTTAGAGCGATTATGCGATTGAGACTTTTCTGCCGGGCGCGATAAACCACGCCCTGGCCGCCGCGGCCGATTTCTTCCTGGACCTCGTAATCGCCAAAGTCTCCAAGCATTCTTGGCTGTCGCGTGGCGCGTTCCATGCGCAGCCGGGGCGTTGGCTTAGTTGCCGCGGTGCTCTCGTTTACGAGAAGACCAAGACCTGTCTCTAGTTGGCAAGCTGGGCAGACTCCCTGCCGCGCGTCGGCAGGAATTTTTGTCCCGCATTTTTCGCAAACGCTGCTGACCGTCGTCATGTTGCTGGCCTGACCATTTGTCCCCTCAATAAGACAATGCAGCAAATCATGCCGAAGCTTACGCGCGCAACACGGCAATCAGGTGGCGCAGCTCATCTTCGATATCGACAGCAACCGCTACCGTATGTGCGACTTCTTCGCGCAACAGTTCCCGATAACGTTGACGAAATCGATGGAATGCTTGGTACATAGCGTTCTCGGTCATGCCCAACTCAAGTGCAATCTTGACCTGCGAAGAGCGGTCGGGGTCGTTGGTGAACGATTTCTGTAGCCGGTCAAACAACTGCATCTTGCCAGCGGCACGATACTCCTCTTCCAGACGCGCGAGGACTTGGTTGAGTACTGTCATCGCCCAACGGCGTTCGTAAATCTGATCGGCGGTCGCTGTATCCGCCGGTTCGAAACCGGCACGCTCGCGCTCGTGCAATTGATCCAATGAAATCAATCGCTGGCCTTCGCCACGTTTAATTGCCATCGCACGGTTACGTTCATTCGTCAGAAAATGCTTGAGCGACGTGAGCAGATAAGAACGCAGGCGTCCCTTCTCCTTGCGAACGGTGTCAAAATCCCGGCGCTCCAGCAGCAGCGAAAAAAATCCCTGGGTAATGTCCTCTGCTTCTGCCGGCGGGACACCTTGTCGCCTGACAAAGCTATAGATCGGTCGCCAATACGTGCGGCAAAGCTTCTCCAGCGCTTCTTGCGCCACCGGTGATTCGCCTTGTGCCTCTAGCACCACGCTCCAGTGAGTAGTCGTGAATGCGATGCCACCGCTGCGCCCGCTCCGATCAAGTCTGGTCAATGACGCTACTTCGTCAGCTGACACACTACGATTGAAACAACAATCCGGAGGACAATCAAGAATTCCGCGCTCTGTCCGCGAATTAATTATTCGGGTTAATAACGGTCAACCAGCACTGCGCCGTCATGCCGAGCGAAAATCGAGAGATCCGGATGAAGTTACCTGAAAGTTTTCATCACGGGGGCCCTCGACTCCGCTCGGGATGACGGCTGCTCACTCGCGCCCGCGCGTCGCGTTCGCAACACGCCCCGAGAGCCTCTTCGTCGCGTGTGTCAGGACGAAGAAGCTCTCCGGTTAACTAGTCCATCTGGTCGCTTAGTAGTCAGCGACAGTAAGCCGCGTTGCATGTATCACGCCCTTGTCCTCAGCAACGAGGTTTCCATGCGCGTCGAAGAACTTCTGATCATAAGGTCCGTTGAAGCTATTACCGTCAACGCTGACGGTATTTAGTTCCCTCAACTCGAACCGGACCCTGCCATTCGGCCCGCCACCGGGCAGCCATCCTACGGGGCGATCGCAATGGACCTCAACCGCTCGAGTGATTTGGGCAACATCTCTCAGCGCGAGCGATTACCCTTGGGCCGCAGGTAATGGGAAACGCTCCATTCGCCAATGCTGACGCCTGCTTGCAAGCCGTCTTCGCTCGCCGCGCGAAAGTGAATGCCCCCGTATATCCTGCTCACTGCCGCTTCTTCTGCTGCGTCCAGGCAGGTTGAAAAGCTGCGATTCACGCCCGGGAGAAAATCTGAGCCGGTGGTGAATGGCAAATCTTCAGTACGATAAAACAGCGGGAGGACGGTCGCGGCGGCACCGCTGAACGTGCTGTGACCGGAGACATAATCAGGAAAGGGTGGTGTCACAATGAACGACATCCAGTTCAATTGTGGTTCTGCGAAGGCAATCGCAGTCACTGGGCGCCAGAAATCGAAAGTGTACTTAGCGTCCCAGGCGCAAATAGCGGCATCGGCCATGGCTATGTTCAACAAGGCAAACAGCCTTGCGCTTTCTTCCATCGTGTTGCCATGCGCAGCTGATATATTCTGCGCAATGCTGTTCCAGTGACCGGGAGGCGTCTCCGTGCCGGCACCGTCGGCCCAAAACAAGGCGATCTCAGTTTGATCTTCTGTGCGCGTCGAGCCTACGGCTGCGCCGAGTTCCTTCACTTCATTGTAATCTTCGGCATATCGCTGACTGTCCAAGGCGGGCGGACCTGGTGGACGAAATTGCGAGCTGTTATTCATCGCAAACGGCACGACGAATCCCCATTGCGGCAGCAAATAAGGAAGAAAGGCCGGAGGAGTTGGAAGCCACGCGCCGGGACCACTGCCGCCAGGCGGCAGCATTATGGCGTCCCAACCATCGTTGGCGCGCGAGACCAGGATTTGGTTTGCGACGAATTCACCCCACACGATACCAGCGACCTTTTGAGGTCCATCGGGGATTGTCGCGAGTATCGCGGTATGAAGCGCATCAAAGCTGGATGAATTCGCAGGGAATAAATTGACGAGCGCCTCGTGTGCGGCAGCGCTGGCAGCGGCTTCACGTGAAGTGCTGGCCGACGCTGCGCTTTGTACCAGGTAAGGTTCGTAGGTGCGGGCGATACCGTTGATTGCGTCGTAGATTGAGACATGCAGGATGGCAAGACTGCGAGAGGCAATCGGTGGCGCAGTGTGGCCGGCGCGAATCGCGCCGAGTGCCGCGGCGTTCCAGTCGGTGATCACGTCGGCGTCGGCCAGGGCGCCGACGAGAAGTGCCGTTGAACTAGCCCATAAAAGTTTAAAGATTTTTGCGGCGAAAAGATTCCGCATGGATTCTGTCCTCAACATTCACTCGCGATGTTAATCATCTTCGGTCATGCCCGCAGGAGTCCCGATGACGAGACTCCTGCGGAGTGTTGGCGTTTCGATCAATTAATGCACAGTTAGACGCGTCGCCTGGACTTTACCCTTGTCCTCAAGGACGAGTTTTCCATTCGCATCGAAGAACTTCTGGTCATATGTGCCCTCGAAACTATTGCCGTCGGGGCTCACGACGGTATTTGGTTCTCTCAACACGAAGCGTACGCTCCCATTAGGGCCACCGCCGGGTATCCATCCTACGTGGAAGAGCCGGATGCTCCTGGGACCTGTCGGTATGAAAGTCCCCAAGCACATCGCGCCCGGGAAAAGGTTGGCTGATTCCCATTCCAGTCCATCACTGTGCCATTGCTGGTAAGTTTGAGCTCCCGGTCCGGTGAAGTCACTGGTATAATTGACGTGCCATAGACCCGCGATAGGGATCGGGCCATTGTCCGCTGTTGCCGCCGGCGAAAACGCAAAGCAGCCAAGCACTAGCAGAATTGTTCCGAATGTAATGCTTAGTTTTCTCATTTTTAATTTTCCTTTTGTTGCTGTGTGGCCTTGTTTGATTTCTCACCGCGAGGAATCAGTTTGGGCCGTTCACTGAGGTACTGCGCGAGATTTGGCCGGCTGTTACGCGAAAACACTGCTACTTGTTCAGCAGAAAACCGTGTTCGTTGCCGCTGCTGTCAGCATATTGTCCCACGATGTCGCCGCTCGCGTTGATATCATTCAAATCCGTCGCAACGGCTTCCGGAAAATCGATGGTAGTAAACCTGCCATTGCTCAGCAGAAAGCCATGATCGTTGCCGCTGCTGTCGATAGTGCTCCCTACGATGTCGCCTCGCGCATTGATCCCAAAGCAACCGAACGTCTGTGCAGCTCCCGGAACATCGATGGTGGTAAATCTTCCATTGCTCAGCAGAAGACCATGGAAGGTACCGCTGCTGTCAATGTAGAACCCGACGATGTCGCCTCGCGCGTTGATCCCTTCCACATCCGTGAGAGCGGCGCCCGGTTCAGCGATGGGCGTAAAGGTACCCTTGCTCAGCAGAAAGCTGTGGACATTGTCGCTGGCGTCACGGTATTCACCCGTGATATCGCCTCGCGGATTGATCCCATCGAGGACGGTAAAAGTGGTTCCCGGTTTCTGGATGGTCAAAAATTCACCGTTGCTCAGCAGAAAACCATGAATGTTGCCATTGCTGGTACATAGAGACCGGTGATCGTGCCCTCCGGGTTAATATGGAGGGCGACGGTGAGATTGGCTCCCGGCGGGTCGATGGTAGTAAACTCTCCCTTGCTCAACAGAAAACCGTGAAGTCTGCCGCTGCTGTCAACATAGGCCCCCACGATGGCCTCGCGGGTTGATTCCATTCGCGACGGTAAATAGAGCTCCCGGCACGTCGATTTGGGTAAACTTCTCGCGCGCGTCGTCAGCGGCTTGGACCCGTGGCAAAAGCTGAAAGCAGCCCACCAGCAGCAAGGATTGTTCTGAATGTAATGTTTAATTTATTCATACGTGCTTTTCTTTGTTGTTTGACCCTTCCTTGCCCCGAAATCGTTCGGAGTCGCTTCTGGCCGTTCACCGATGTACTGCGCGAGATTTGGCCGCCTGTTACGCGCAAAGTTGGAAAGACAACCGCGGATTACCCGGATGTCACCGATCAGATTTTTATAAACAGAAGGAAACGAAGGGCAAAGGTCCGTCGGAACCGGTTCAGATCGGAATCATCTTTGTTTTCTTCGTTGATGATCGTGCTCTACTTATCCATGTTATCCGCGTAATCCGCGGTTACTTTTTGCTCGGCGCGAGAGAGGCGACCCGCCTTCGCCGAGGCGCCGGCGCGGTTAAAGAGGAATCGATTATCGTGGGGCAAGCGAACCAACGATTTTTTCAAATCGTGGATTGCCGCGCAAGGAATCCCAGTACGGATTGAGACGGATATCACCATAGGTTATCCCGGCCGGGATTTTCGCGAGAGTTTCCAATTGCTCAATCGCCAAGTCGCGCTCGCCTACCCAGGCACAGATGACCGCATAAAAATAGAGGACGTCCGCGCCATCGAGGGAATCCTTCGCTATAGGCGCCATCTCGATTGCCCGTCGGCCCTCCCGCAGTGCCTCTCCTTTTCGCCCAAGGCCAGCATCGATCAGACCTAGGACACAGAGAGGTGGGCCGTAATCAGGCCGTGCGCGAACGACTTCCTCTTGTTGCGCACGCGCGGCGGTAAAGGCGGCTTGCGCCGTGGCGGTATCTCCTTTCCTCTGAGCTAGCAAACCCCGCAAACAAGCCCGGCTAAATCTCGTCCCACCTATGCCTCTTATATCAAAACTATCCTCGCCCTGCGCATCCAACTCCGCCAACGCCGGATCAACGGCAACCGCGTCGCGCCCGTAGAGACCGAGGTGAAGACCCACGGAATGCGCAGCCCGGGTGTCGGCTTGCTCATGCACGTCGATAACAGCACGTCTCATCCGGTGATCGATGTTGTCTGGCTCGACGGCAATGAGGCGATCACAAACCTCTCTTTCCCTTTTATAGTCGCGCATAAGTTCATAAGTCACGGCCGCACCAAGGAGAATCTTAACGTTTCGCGGATCCAGCCTCATGGCACGTTCGAAGTCGCGCACGGCATCATCCCAACGGCTTTGACGGCGGTCGATGTATCCGCTCCATTCAAAAATTCGTGAATTGTTAGGCAAGGTGCGGGCGGCGATGGCGAGCTCGTTACGGGCGTGATCGTAATCAAAATAGCCATGGTAAAAGTGCCTGGCCAGAGCAAGGTGCACCTCGCCTGAATCCGGGTTCAGGTGAGAAGCGGAATCGATTGCGGATCTCGCTAGCTCCAGGCGAGTCGGAGTGTAATCGAGCCCATCAAAATAGAGCTCGTCGTGCGCCTCAGCCAGGCTGCAATACGCGAGAAGAAAAGCGGAATCGCGCGCGATCGCCTGATTGAGCAACTCGACGGCTTGGGAATAATCCGTCCCTTGCTGTTTCCCTTGTTCATAGCTGGCCTTGTCGATCAAAGACCTTGCTCGCACGTAAAGGTCGTAGGCGACAAGATCCTGGGTTGGTCGCTCTTGCATGGCTGCCCTTTCTCGACTTGAAACCTTGGCTCTTAGCCGATTCGCGATTGATTGCGCCACCTCTGCTTCGATAGCGAACAGGTCATTCAAATCGCGGTCGTATTCTTCCGCCCAGACGCCCGCGTCGGTGTGAGCGTCCACCAACTGCGCATTGACGTGCACCTTCCCGCCAGAGCGTCGCACTGTCCCCTCGAGCACATGGGAGACGCGCAGTGCGTTGCCAATCTGCCGCACATCCTGTTTACCGCGATATTGCATCACGCTGGTCCGGCTGATCACTTTCAGGTCGGCGATTTTTCCCAGCTTGGTCAAAATGTCGTCCTGCACGCCGTCGGCAAAGAAGGCGTGCTCTTTCTCGTCGCTTAGATTTTCAAATGGCAGTACAGCGATGCCGGTTGTTTCCGAATGAGGGATCAATTGACTCTTTGAAACGATCCAGCCCGCAGCCGCTGCCAAACCGACTAAGCACGCTGCTAGCAGCGCGCTGGTTGGATTGCGTCGCACCCATTTCACTCCGCGCGTGAATGGTCCAATGCGCCGCGCCAGAATCGGCTCGTCTTTTAGCCACCGCTCAAGATCTTCAGCCAAAGCGAGGGCGGAGGAATACCGGCGCTTGGGATCTTTCTCGAGACACTTGAGGCAGATGGTTGAAAGGTCGCGATCTATTTTCGGATTTAACAGGCGAGGTGGCCGCGGCTCCGTATCAAGAAGTAACTTGATGGTCTCGTAGGTTGTTCCTCCAGCAAAGGGCGGCTGTCCTGTCAACAAGTGGTAGAGAACAGCGCCAATCTCATACACATCGGTCACTCTGCTGACCGCAGCGTTGTTCCCCACTGCTTGCTCGGGCGCCATGTAACTCGGTGTGCCCAGCACTTCCTGCGTCCGTGTAACAGTGCTTTCCGTTTCAATCAGGCGCGCCAGGCCAAAGTCGGTCAGATGCGGTTCGCCTTTTTGGTCGAGCAAAATGTTTCCCGGTTTGATGTCACGATGAAGAATGCCGTGTTCGTGCGCGTAACGGACCGTCCGCGCAACCTTGGCGATCAACTCGACCGCCTGCCGGATTGGCATTGGCTCGTGTCGCGTCACTTCATCGAGTTGGCCGCCTTCCACTAGCTTCATGCTGAAGTAGCACGAGCCCTCGCGTTCACCGACTTCGTAGATGGGGACGATACCGGAATGATCCAAACTGGCGGCGGCTTCCGCTTCCCGGCGGAAACGTTTCAGATGCGCCTCGGTAGCCCAATGACCGAGGCCGATGACTTTGAGAGCCACTGTGCGATTTAGACTTTTTTGCCGCGCGCGATAAACCACGCCCTGGGCGCCGCGACCGATGACGTCGAGTAATTCATAATCGCCGAAGTCAGCGAAGATTTTTGCGCGGTCCGATTTCTTCTTCGCTGGTAATAAAGCGCTAGTATCCGGGCCGGGGTCATCCACCTTCGCCGAGGCTACGGCGGACGAGTCGACCCCGGCTACGGGAGCGCCGGCGAGCAGATTGAGCCCAGTCTCGAACAGACAGGCGGTGCAAAGTCCTTCCGGCGCATCGGCGAGGATTTCCGCGCCACATTTGGCGCATATCAAGCTCGCGGTTGCCATCCTTCAGTGCTACTTTGAGACCATCTCTTTCGGGGCAAGTGAGGCGACAATTTTTTCGAAGCGCGGATCGTCACGTAGAGGGTCCCACATCGGACTTAAACGCAGTTCGCCATAACTTGGTCCGCCGGGGATTTGCGTGAGTTCTTCGAGCTGCCTGAAGGCCAAGTCATGTTCCCGGGTCCACGCACAGATGACGGCAAAATCATTGAGCACCGCAAATCCATGAAGTGAATTTTTTGAAATAGGCGTTAGCTCGATTGCTTGCCTGCCTTCGCGCAACGCTTCTTCCTTGCGTCCAAGTCCCGCGTCGATCACCCCCAAGCCCGAGAGAAAAGGACCATTATCAGGCTGTGCCTGCACCAGCTTCTCCCGATCTATGCGCGCGGCAACAAACGCAGCTTGAGCGACCGCCGCATCTCCTTTCATCCGACCAACCAGCCCCATCCAGAAATCACGACTAAATTCAGAATCACCGCCGACCGACTTTTGCTGCGGAAGCGCCGCTACGGCACGATCGGCGGCGGCGACGTCGCGCTCGAACAGCGCCAGAAAAAAGCGCGACTGTTTAATATCGTCGCTCTCGGCTTGCGCAGGATCTTCCGCGAGAATCTTCTCAATTTCTTTGTGTAACGGCTGCGTATGCGCGTGCCGATCTATTTCAATGGCGGCACGCCAGGTTCGCGCCATGACATTCTTCGGGTTAAGGTCAAGGAGGCGGGTCAGGACGTCGTGCACCTGTTGGTAGTCGCGCATGAAATAGCAAGTTGTTGCCAACGTGATGAGCCTGAAGGTGCTTCTCGGATCCAATTCGCTTGCCCGCCGCAAATTGCGAACCGCGTTGGACCAGCGGCTCTGCCGGCGGTCGATTAATCCCGACAAACCAAAAACTTCAGCATTGTTGGGAAGTTTTTGCTGCGCAATGGCAAGCTCGGCGCGCGCGCGATCGAAGTCGAAGTATCCATAGTAGAGGTGCGAGGCGAGGGCGAAATGGCCTTCACCGGAATCGGGCTTCAGCCGAAAAACAGAATCGATTGCCGACTGCGCCAGGGCCAGGCGAGCGGGGGTGCGATCGATCTCCTGGAAATAGATTTGGTCATGAGCGAGAGCGAGTCGGAAATAGGCGAGAAGAAAAGAAGGATCGCGCGTAACTGCCTGACTGAGCAGGTCGACCGCGGTGCGGAGATCTTTCTCGGGGGTTGAACTGTAGGCAATCGGTTCGATCAACGGGAGCGCGCGGACATAAAAATCGTAGGCAGCAAGGTCCTTAGTCGGTCGTTCTTGTATGGCGGCTAGTTCACGAGCTGAAATGCGGGTTCTAAGTCGAGTTGCGATTGCTTGTGCGACTTCCGTTTCAATTGCGAAAACATCATTCAAGTCCCGATCGTATTCTTCGGCCCAGACCCCTGCGTCTGTGCGCGTGTCCACTAACTGTGCATTGACGTGTAACTTGCCGCTGGAACGGCGGACCGTTCCTTCGAGCACGTGCGAGACGCGTAGTGCATTTCCGATATGCCGCACATCCTGTTTGCCTCGATACTGCATCACGCTGGTCCGGCTGATCACTTTAAGGTCGGCGATTTTTGCCAGCTTGATCAAAATGTCGTCCTGGACCCCGTCGGCAAAGAATTCGTGCTCCTTCTCGTCGCTGAGATTTTCGAACGGCAACACGGCAATGCCGGTTGTCAGCGGATGTCCGATCAATTCGCTTTGCCAAAGAATCCAGCTCGCCGCTGCCGCGAGAGCAACGAGCGACGCCGCTAACAGCGCGCTCGTTGGATTGCATCGCACCCATTTCACTCCGCGCGTGAATGGTCCGGTGCGTCGCGCCAGAATCGGCTCGTGCTTTAGCCAGCGCTCAAGATCTTCGGCCAGGGCGAGAGCAGAAGAATAACGGCGCTTGGGATCTTTCTCGAGACACTTCAGACAGATTGTCGAGAGATCGCGATCTATTTTCGGATTTAACAGGCGCGGTTGCCGTGGCTCCGTATCAAGAAGTAACTTAATCGTCTCGTAGGTTGTTCCTCCTGCAAAGGGCGGCTGTCCGGTCAGCAAGTGGTAAAGGACGGCGCCAATTTCATAGACATCTGTCACCCTGCTGACCGCCGCGTTATTTCCCACTGCTTGCTCGGGCGCCATGTAACTCGGCGTGCCCAGCACTTCCTGCGTCCGCGTGACGGTGCTATCCGTTTCAATCAGCCGCGCCAGCCCAAAGTCCGTCAGATGCGGTTCGCCTTTTTGGTCGAGCAAAATGTTGCCCGGTTTGATGTCACGATGAAGGATGCCGTGCTCGTGGGCGTAATGAACCGTGCGCGCGACCTTCGCGATCAACTCCACCGCCTGCCGGATGGGCATTGGCTCGTGTCGCGTCACTTCATCGAGTTGACCGCCTTCCACTAGTTTCATGCTGAAGTAACACGACCCATCGCGCTCCCCGACTTCGTAGATGGGAACGATACCGGAATGATCCAAACTGGCGGCCGATTCCGCTTCACGTCGAAAACGTTTCAGATGCGCATCGCTAGCCCAATGGCCCAACCCGATCACTTTGAGCGCAACTGTCCGATTGAGTCCTTTCTGACGCGCGCGATACACTACACCCTGGCTGCCGCGGCCGATTACATCGAGTAGTTCATACTCACCAAAGTCGGCGAATATTTTTGCTGCTACTTTTTCTTTTCTTGCCCCGCTACGATCCGCGCCGGGGTCGACGCTCCCGGTTACAGATTCATCCGCGAGCAGATTAAGTCCGGTCTCGAAAAGGCAAGCGGTGCAAAGGCCTTCCGGTGCGTCGGCGAGAATTTCCGCGCCGCACTTTCGACAGATGTTCGGTGCGCTGCTCATGATGGAAGGAGCGGAGGCGCACTCCTCATCACGTACTGCGCGGATTTCAGGCATACGTTACGTTCGCAATACCCTGATTAAATGGCGCAGCTCATCTTCGACGTCGCTCGCAATGGCGACGGTGTGACTGATTTCCTCGCGCAGCAAAAGTTGATAACGCTGGCGAAAGCGATGGAAGGCTTGCCGCAGCGCATTATCCGTCATGCCCAACTGTGACGCGATCTCCGCGCGCGACGCTGCTCCCGGCTCGTCGGGTAGCAGTTGTTTCAGCGAACCAAATAACATGGCGTTACCCGCGGTGCAGTACTCTTCTTTCAATCGTCGCAGCACTTGTTCCATAAGGGTCAAAGCCCAGCGACGTTCATAAAGCCGCTCAGCAGTAAGAGGATCTGTCGGTTCGATCTCTCTTCGCCCGCTCGCGCTCAATTCTTCCAAGGGAATCAATTGTTGTCCCTTGCCCCGTTTTGCTGCGGTGGCACGGCGGTGCTCGCTGGCTAGAAAATGCTTTAACGAGGTGAGCAGATAGGAACGCAGACGCCCTTTTTCCTTGCGCACAGCATCGAAATCGCGGCGCTCTAGCAGCAACGAAAAGAACCCTTGAGTAAAATCTTCGGCTTCCGTCGTCCCAACACCTTGCCGTCTGATAAACCCAAACACAGGTCGCCAATAGGTCCGGCAAAGTTTTTCTAGTGCCTCTTGCGCGGTGGGTGACTGACCCTGCGCTTCCAGCACCACGCTCCAATGAGTAGTAGTGAACGCGATGCCCCCGCTGCGCGCACTCCGATCAAGTGTCGTCAACGCTGCCTGATCGTCAGCTGACACATAGCGATTGAAACAAAAATCCAGATGACAATCAAGGGTTCCGCGATCCGGTGGGGGCATTAATCATTGTGAGGTAATTTCGGTCAACCGACACGACCCTGCCTTCGCTTTTAGCTACGGCACGGCGAGCTGCGCGCGTCCCTCCAGGAGATCAACGGGCGAGACGCCCGTTGGCCGCACAGGCGAGACGCCTGTGCTACCTAGCAGTTGCGAGAGCGTTCTTCTCCGCGGTGGCTTTGGTCAGCGCTTCGTTGTAGGAAGCGAGGTCAATCGCGTAGCTGCGATTTCCCTCGGTGTCGCTGTGAAGAAGATCGCGTTTGCGCAATTTGAGTTCAGCTTCTATTTCGTGCAGTCGCTCCAATTCAATTGCGTTAGCGGCACGGCGCTCTGCCAACGTCGGGGTCGGGGCCGGCGTTGGAGTTCCGCTTACTTTTTTCGAAGTACCCGGTTTTTCCATCGCGTAACCGACTGTTTGATTCGATAGCCGCGGGGATGTCGCCGTCGGATGAATCTTCGGCATGTGCAACGTCATTCGTGGTTGGTAGATGACAAAGCCAAAAACACACAACAGGGTTGCCACTCGGAAAAAATACGAATTACGCGCTTCCTCGGGATAATTGAGGCGAAAGAATAGGGGACCAAAAGGGAGAAACACCCCGAACGCCCAACCACCACTGATTTTGATGGCCGCAGTCACCAGGAGAATACGCGAGATCAACGCGCAGACGATGGCGAGGCCGAGGAAAATGAGCGAAACCATACCGGTTTTCGAGCACTCCCAGTGCCACGGAAGATAGGCTTCCAGCCTGTCTCGGCCGGCGGCCTTCTAGGCCGCCGACTGCCTTTAACGCTTCTCCGGATCAACGGGCAAGATGCTCGAGGGCCGAGTCAGGCAGGATGCCTAACTTCCGAAGTTACACGATCCCTTTGCGGAAGCTCTCGTGTTTTCCGGCAAGCAACTCCTGGGTTAGATCGTAGGCTCGTTTATCGACATTTTCGGCCGTGCCGGCAAAATGATGGTCGATTCGCGTTTTGGCGGAACGACAGAAATAATTCGCAACAGAAAGAATTTCATCGGGCGGCTCACCGGAGTCGATCTTGTATTGTGCGAAGGAGCAGCTGGCGCTGATGGCGAAAAGTTCGGTTGCGATTCCGACGAAACGCGAGAGCAACAATTGCTCGCGATCCAGTTTCGGTCCGAAGCGCGCCATGGCGTGAAACAAACCGCGTGCCAGTTTCTTACTCGTGCGCGCAGCGTAACGAATGTGCGGCCGGAGCCGGTCGTGAAGTTTATCCAAATTCCCGGCATTCGCGGGCAACCACTGTTTTGGATACCAACCCGCGTAAAATTTTCCGGAAGTGAAAACCGCTTTCAATCGCTCTGACATGGGCAATTGGGTGTTGAAGATCGCACCGCCAACTTTCAGATGCGGATCAAGAGCCTCACGTGCGATGAACAGTCGCATGATTTCGCTCGAGCCTTCGAAAATCATGTTGATGCGGCAATCGCGCAGAAAACGCTCGACTGGGACGGGTTCTTCGCCGCGACCGGCGAGCGACTCGGCGGTTTCATAACCGCGCCCACCGCGCACCTGCATTGCTTCATCGGCATTGCGCCAAGTGGTTTCTGTCGACCACATTTTGCACATTGCCGTTTCGATGCGGAGATCGCCCGCCTTGCGATCGACCAGCGCGCTGGTGAGAAACGTCATCGCTTCCATCGCGAAAACATTTCCCGCCATCTCCGCAATTTTTCCGGCTATGGCGTAGTGTTGGCCTATCGGCACGCCCCATTGCACTCGTTCCTTGGCCCATTTGCGGCAGATCTCGAGCAATCGTTTCGACAAACCGACGCACGCTGCCGGGATCGTTAGCCGGCCGGTGTTCAAGGTGGTGAGCGCAACCTTCAATCCCTGTCCCTCCTTCGCGATCATGTTCTCACGTGGCACCCGCACGTTGGTAAACTTCACGATGCCGTTGTAGAGCGCGCGCAATCCCATGAAATGACAGCGGTATGTGATCTCGAGGCCGGGCGAATCGACATCAACGATGAAGGCAGTGATCTGTTTGCGCTCCTTGCCGTTGACGATCTTTGGCGGCGTTTTTGCCATCACGACCAACACGCCGGCCTTGATTAAATTTGTGCACCAAAGTTTTTCGCCGTTCAGGATAAACGCGGAACCGTCTTCGGTTGGATCGGCGCGCAAACTCATGTTCGCGGGATCGGAGCCCGCGTTCCATTCGGTAAGGGCGAAGGCGGAGATTTCGTGGCGCGCCACCCGCGGCAGATATTTCTTTTTTTGCTCTTCGGTTCCGAAAAGAAGCAATGGCTGGGGAACGCCGATGGATTGATGCGCGGAAACGAGCGCGGTCAGGTTCGCGTCCCAACTTCCGAGCAACATCGCGGCGCGGCCGTAATTGACCTGCGATAAACCAAGGCCCTCATATTGCTGCGGAATTTTCACGCCGAACGCCCCCATCGCAAAAAGTTCCTCGATGTTCTTTTGCGGAATCTCGCCGGTCCGATCGATTTCATCGGCATCGACGTGATCGCGCAGATAATTTTTTAGTTCAGTGAGAAACGATTCACCCTTTGCGCGATCTTCTTCAGGCTGCGCCGGGTAAGGGAAAATGCGATCGAAACCAAACTTCCCAATGAAAAGGTTGCTCGCAAAGCTGCCGCGCTCGTCGAGCGGATCGCGTGACGCTTCAGCTAGTTCGAGAGCAGCCGCTTTGCCGGCCGACATCTTAGAAGTGTCGATGATCGGAGCAGCCTTTGGTTTTTCTTTTACGCCGGTTTCGGCTTTGACCTGTTTCGGCGGCGCTTCCAGCGGGGTCTTCATAGGGAAGTTAGGCTTCTAGCCTGACTCGGCCGGCGGGCTCCCAGCCCGCAAGTATAAGGCGTGAAGATCGACAGACTGGGAGCCTGTCGGCCAAGGCAGGCAGGATGCCTGCCTTCCGAAGGAACTATTCCAGCAGAATGCCGGCCATCGCGAGCAACGTGCTCGCGCTTCCCATTTTCAATCAGCATAAAACTTTGTTCCATTTTGCGCGCGTTCCCGCAGGAGATTACATGGTACATATTTCTCGTTAGTTCGCGCAAGGTTTTCCATTTCCTCGACCACATTTTTTATCCCAAAGTTTTCCGCGAAGCGCAATGGCCCCCCGCGCCAAACGGGGAAACCCGTGCCGAGAATCATCCCGTAATCGGCGTCGTCCGGCGAAGCAACGATATTTTCTTCGAGACATCGCGCCGCTTCATTCACCATCAGGAACACAAGACGGAGCGCCAGATCGCCTCCTCTAACCGGGGTCGCTGAGCCCAGCTGTTCCGCCGTCCCACTTTTCCCGGAGCCGCGGTCAGCATCCCCGGCTACAGCGACAGGACGGCTGCGCCACTGCTCGATTGATTCGTTAGGTGATTGCTGTTTTCCCTCATACTTGTAGAAACCGGCGTCAGATTTCCGGCCGAGCAGTTTCGCCGACTGCATTTCACGCAGGATTTTCGACGCGCGATCGCGTTTGCCGTAAGCTTGCCCCAGTGTGTTTGCGATATCCACTGTGATATCGACGCCGATTTCGTCGATTAACCGCAACGGCCCCATTGGCATTCCCCATTGCGAGAGCGAATCGTCGATTAACTGGGCGCTCGTCCCCTTCTCGAAAAGTTCCGCCGCTTCAAGCAAATAGGGAAAGAGAACACGGTTTACCAGAAATCCGGGGCTGTCACGTACGGTCACGGGCAGCTTCGCAATCTGTCGCACGAAGGCGAGCGCACGCGCAATCGTATCGTCCGAGGTTTCCGTTCCAACCACGACCTCGACCAGCTTCATTCGGCTGACCGGATTGAAGAAGTGCAGTCCAATTACACGCTCGGGGTTTTTGACCTCGGCAGCCAGGTCACTAATTGGCAAGGCCGAGGTGTTTGTTGCCAACATCGCTGTCTCCGGAGTCTTGGCAGAAAGATCGCGGAAAATCTGTTTTTTAATTTCCAATTTCTCCGATGCGGCCTCGACCACCACCTGTACATCGCGCATTTCAATGGCCACGCTGGAAGCCACGATGCGAGCGCGCCCTTGCTTCGCTTGTTCTTCCGTCATGATCCCGCGTTTAACTGCGTCAGCGTAAGTTTTTTCGACGTTGGTGAGTCCGCGCGTTAGTTCTTCCGTGCCGACATCGCGCAAAATCACCGAAACTCCGCGCGCGCTGAGCCATTGCGCGATCCCGCTGCCCATCACACCCGCGCCGATTACCGCTGCGTGCGCAATTTTTTCGGCCCCTTGTTTTGAAGTTCCGCGTTTGTATTTCTCCGCCAGAAAGAAGTTCCGGATCAAATTTTGCGTCGCGTCGGTTTCACCGAGCCCGGAAATCGCGTCCAGCTCCATCGCTAACGACTCTTCGACGGTGCGACCTAACGTTTTCGTGATGATTTCGTAGGCGCGTTCCGGTGCGAGATTCCCAGTCGTGCGCGGTGCCCCGACGTCTGCCTGCGGGAGAGGAGAGGGTACGGGCCGTTTCCCTTCACGAATCTTTGCCTTCGCGGCGTCGAGCAATTGATCGCGCGAAACCACTTCATCAATCAAGCCGAGTTGCTTCGCTTCCCGCGTAGGATACAATTTCCCCTTCAAAATTACTTCCGCGGCTTTTCCCGTGCCAATCAAACGCGGCAGCCGCGTGCACCCGCCCCAGGCCGGAATCAAACCGAGGGTTGTTTCCGGTAACCCGATCCGTGTTGGTGGATCATCGCTTGCCACTCGCCAGTCACAGGCCAGCGCAACCTCGTATCCGCCACCGGCACAGGCACCGTGAATCGCCGCGCAGGTCGGAATTTTCAGGGCGGCGAGTCGATTAAAAGTCCGCTGCCCCTCAGCGATGAAGTCACGCATCTCGCCGATCTGCGCCTGGCGCAGCAATGTCTTCAAATCCGCGCCGGCAATGAAAATGGATTTCTTGGCGGATAGGATCACCACGCCCCCGAGTGAATCGTCTTGCTCAATCGCATCGAGCTGTTGCTCGAGATCGGCCATCGTCGCGGCATCGAAAATGTTCGCGCCCGATTCCGGACGATCGAAGGTAAGCAGGCAGATTCCATTCTCGACCTCGCGTTGGATCATCGCGGCAGTGGCGGTGACGCTCATCAGAATTTATTTTGGCTGCTTTCGGCCGAATGCCAAGTGCAGACCCCCGATGGGGGATGGAATATTAGAGTGATGGAGCGATGAGTGATGGGGACGTCATTACTCCACCACTCCATTACTCCCATTACTCCAAGGCCCATTTTCCGGGACGCGCCCGGCGTAAGAATACACTCGCCTGTGTGGTGGGCAGGGTACACATATTCGCGGAGAAAATGATTCGATCACTTGCGTTTACCACACAAGGCCGTCTCCACACCAAGGACATCGAAGGGTTTTTGATGCCCACCTTGCTGGCGGACACCAATCTCTTTCTCTGGGTGGACCTGGAAAATCCTACATCAGAGGAAGCGCACAGGGTGTTGGAAAATATCTTTCATTTCCATCCGCTCTCGATCGAGGATTGCGTGGCTGTGAGTGAGGCACCCAAAGTTGAGGAATATACGCCGAAGGAGGGTGACCGATTTACGCCTTACCTGTTTATGGTGATTCATGCCGTCGATTACAGCCGCAAAGACGGCGTATTTGCGACGAGTGAACTAAACTTTTTCTTGGGAAAGAATTTTCTCGTGACCTATCACGAGCTGCCGTTGAAAAGCGTGCATATGACCGAAGAGCGTTGCTTGCGTGGCACCGGGCATATTGCGCGGGCGCCCGATCGGGTCGCGTATACGCTCCTGGATGGGATCGTGGACAACTATAAGCCGGCCCTGGATGAACTCTCGCTCGAGATTGCGCAATTGGAACACGAGGTTGTGCAAACTCCGGATAAGCAGACGCTGAACCGACTGCTCCAAATTAAGAAAGAAGTATTGCATTTGCGGCATATCGTCAGCCCGCAACGGGAAGTCCTGGCTCGATTTGCGCACGGCGAGTTTAAGCTCATCCGGCCGCATTTGGTCCCCTATTATCGAGATGTCTACGACGGGTTATTCCATATTTCGGAACTGGCGCAGCGCTATACCGACTCCCTTACCGGCATTCTGCAGATCTATCTCAATATGTCTGCGAATCAGACGGGGGACATCATTAAGCTGCTCACTCTCATTACTGTGATTACAACGCCCCTAATGATTGTTGGCACCTGGTATGGAATGAATTTCGAGGGAATCCATGAGCTCAAATGGAAGTACGGATATGAGTTGGCAATCGGAATTACCTTGCTGGCTACCGGGTTGACGTTGTGGTGGTTTAAGAAGAACAAATGGTTATGATTTTCTTCTGATGCTCGGTAATGCCCGACGGTCGCATCGAATGACCGGTGACGACCGTCACGTAACTGCCGCTGGCATTATTGCGCTCTCTTCGCGCGGGTGTTAGAAAATCGGCCGGCGCTTGAATCGAAGCGCTCGCGTTATGGTCGGCAAAATACTAATTCCCGAAATCCGCAGCCTGATAGAGGCACGCAACTTTGCTGGTTTACGTGAAATTTTTCGGGACTGGCCCCGAGCTGACGTGGCGGAAGTGATTCTCGATCTGCCGGCCGACAATCGCGTTATCATCTTCCGCGTTTTGCCGGCGGCATTGGCGGCGGACGTTTTTGAATATCTGGACGTGGAGGCGCAGCAGGAATTGCTCCGCTCCATGGCGAAGGAACAGGTCGTTGCCATTCTCAACGAGATGTCGCCGGACGATCGCACGGCATTGCTCGAGGAAATGCCGAGCGCGGCGGCGCGACAACTGATTCAGCTGCTCACGCCGGAGGAACGACGGGTTGCCCAGGCTTTGCTCGGCTATCCGGAGGGAAGCGTGGGCCGCTTGATGACGCCGGATTTTGTAGCCGTGCGCGAAAATTGGACGGTGAAGGAAGTGCTCGATTATGTGCGCGAGCATGGGCAAGACAGCGAGACGCTCAATTTCATCTATGTGGTCGATGAGCGCGGCAAACTCATTGACGACCTACGCATCCGGAATTTTCTGCTCCGCCCGCTCGATACACGCGTCGGTGAAATCATGGACCGCAATTATGTGCACCTGACGGTGAATCAAACTCAGGAAGAAGCGCTGCAGATTTTCCGCAAATACGATCGCGCGGCGCTCGCAGTGGTGGATTCAAATGGCGCGCTCGTCGGCATCGTGACGCAGGACGACATGCTCGATGTCGCTGAAGAAGAAGCGACCGAGGACATCCAAAAGATCGGTGGCATGGAAGCGCTGGATGAGCCGTACATGCGCATTTCGCTCTGGCGAATGGTACGGAAACGCGCGGGTTGGCTCATCATTCTATTTCTCGGTGAGATGTTGACCGCGACGGCGATGGCAAATTATCAGGCGGAACTGGCGAAGGCGCTGGTCCTGGCGCTGTTTCTGCCGCTGATTATTTCCAGCGGCGGCAATTCCGGTTCGCAGGCTTCCACGCTAATGATTCGCGCGATGGCTTTGGGCGAGGTGACTTTGCGCGATTGGTGGCATGTTATGCGTCGCGAAATACAGGCGGGACTTTTTTTGGGCGTCATTCTTGGAATTATCGGGATCATGCGGGTGGCGGCGTGGGCGATTACCGACGAACACTGGTTTCACCGGCAACCTTACGGAGAACATTGGCCCCTGGTTGCTCTGACCGTCGGCGTTGCGCTGGTCGGAGTTGTTTTGTGGGGGACTCTCTCCGGTTCAATGCTGCCATTCCTGCTCCGTCGGGTGGGCGCAGATCCCGCCACCTCTTCCGCCCCATTTGTGGCCACATTGGTCGATGTCACGGGGTTGATTATCTATTTCAGTATTGCGCTCGTAATCATGCGCGGTGCGATGTTGTAGTTGCACCTGAGCCTGAGTCCTTATCTTCAGTGCTGCTATCGGAATACTTGTATTTTAAAGTGCCGCAGGTGATGGCGACGCCTTTGCTCCATTTTCTTTTGCTGGCAGCAGTTGGTCCGGTGGCGGCCATGGCCGAGGAGCCGATTGCCAAGGGCATTCAGGACAACTCGTTTCTCGTTGAAGAAGCCTACAATCAAGAGTCCGGCGTCGTACAGCACATCTTTAATCTGCCGGGTTTTTTCACCGGACACGCGTACGAGATTATGCCCAGCTTTACTCAGGAATGGCCGGTCTTCAGCCAAACCCACCAATTTTCCTACACGATTCCGTACACCTTCACGGACAACGCGAATAGTCTGGCCGACATGCGATTGAATTACCGATTGCAGGCCCTTATGGAAGGCGAACGCGTGCCGGCATTCGCGCCCCGATTGACGCTGGTCTTACCCACGGGCAACCAACAGAAAGGGTTCAGTAATGGCCGTGTCGGATACGAAACGAATCTCCCTTTTAGCAAGATCGTTGGTGATCGCTGGACTGTTCACTTCAATGCCGGGATGTCGATTTTTCCCGACGTCTGCGGTCACGATCTGATCAATTACAATCTTGGAGGCAGCGGAATCTACGCCGTCACCCGCGACTTCAATCTGATGCTCGAAATGGTCGCTGGCTGGAACGAAGAGGTCGATTCCGCAGTAAAAACGGCTCGGGCAACCGTCAATCGCACCACGACGGCCTTGATCTCGCCGGGATTTCGTCATGCTTTTAATTGCCGTAACGGTCTTCAGATTGTTGTCGGCGCCGCGGCCCCGATCAGTATTACTTCGGATTCACCAGACTGGGGGCTGTTCTTTTATCTGTCATTCGAACACGCGTTCATGCGCCCGCGCGATCAGATGTGACCGAACCACCGCGTTGTGATCATACGGGCGGCGACGCTGTGGCCGCGTCGTTGGCGGCGAACTGGGCATAGGCGAAAGGCCTTGGTTCCATTGTTTGCAGCGTGGTCCGGCAGAGAAATCCTCTGGCCGGAATCGAGAACTCCAGCTACAACGACGCCATGTTCTCAATCGGTAAAATTCTCGGTCACGACGAAAAATTCTACGATCTCCTGGAAGCGAGCGCGCAGCAGGCCGACAGCAGTGTTCATCATCTGATCGATCTGCTGGCGAAGCTGGAGAAAAGCGAATCAGCGAGTGATTTGGCGGCGTTTGCCGAAAGCCGGCGCGAAGACAAGCGCATCACGCAACAACTGACGGAGGAGCTTTCCAAAACATTTATTACCCCGTTAGAGCGGGAAGATATTCAGGCGCTGGCGTCGGCGCTTTACAAGATCCCGAAGACGATCGAGAAAATTGGCGAGCGGATTTTGATTTGTCCGGAAGATTTGCACGGGCACAATTTCCGCCGGCAGGTGGAGCTGCTCGATCAGGCCGCCGAGGTGGTGGTGGCGATGGTGCGGCAATTACGCAAAGGAACCGACATTCACACCGCCCGCGAAATGAATGCCCGTCTGCAGGCGATCGAGGGCGATGCGGACAAGCTTGAGTTGGAATTGTTGCGCGATCTTTATCATGGCGATTATTCGGCCAAGCACGTCATTTTTCTGCGGGACCTTTACGAATTGCTCGAGAAAGTGATCGACCGTTGTCGCGACGCCGGCAATGTCATCCTGCAAGTCGTTCTCAAATACGCGTAATCGACTTTCGCGATGATCACATTTTTCGTCGTCGTCTTTGCCGCCATTGTTTTCGAGTACAGCAACGGCTTTCATGATGCCGCTAATGCCATCGCCACGGTTGTTTCCACGAAGGTCCTCACGCCGCGGCAGGCGATTGCGATGGCGACCGTTTTCAACTTAACGGGTGCGCTTTTAGGTGGCGCGGTCGCATCCACCATTGGCAAGGGTTTGGTCGACACCAACGCCGTGACCATGGCGACCGTCCTGTGTGCGCTTATCGCCGCCTTCGCGTGGAATATTACCACGTGGTTGGTTGGCCTGCCGTCGAGCTCGAGCCATGCGCTCATTGGCGGATTGTGCGGCGCCGCGATCGCGACTGCGCATGGAAACTGGTCGGTCTTGAAATGGGAGACCGGCCTCTGGCCCAAAGTAGTCGTCCCGATGGTTACGTCACCGCTGGCCGGATTTATTCTCGGCGCCCTAGTGATGTTTGCGCTTTTCGTGGCCTTCCATCGTTTCACGCCTGGGGCGGTACATTCTGTTTTCGGGAAGCTGCAAATTCTCAGCGCAGCATTCATGGCCCATTCCCATGGAACGAATGACGCACAGAAAACAATGGGCATCATTACCCTCGCACTTTTTACGGGAACAAATGCCGGCGGGTTCGAACATTTACCCGAGTGGTTAACTTTCCTGCGGATGCCAACCTTCGGTGCCATTCCGGCATGGGTAAAAATTCTTTGTGCCATCACGATGGCAGCGGGCACGGCCGCGGGCGGATGGCGAATCATTCGTACCCTTGGGCACAAGTTGGTGAAGCTTCAGCCGGTCCATGGATTCGCCGCCGAGACCAGCGCCGCGCTCATTATTCAAACGGCGAGCGTTTACGGTATTCCGCTCTCGACCACGCACGTGATTTCGACCTCGATCATGGGAGTAGGAGCGGCCAAGAGATTCAGCGGCGTGAAATGGACCGTGGTGGAACGGATCATCTGGGCCTGGATTCTAACGTTGCCCGCCACCGGCATAATCGGATTTATCCTGGCCCGCGCCGCCGTTGCGTTTGAATGAGGTGCGACTTCGAATCGCTCCCCAGATTCACCCTTCGTCTACCGTTAGGATTTTCGAATTATTCTATTTAAGAAGCCTACTCAACTGATCGAGTCGTGTTTGGCAGTTCGCTAGTAAACGTCCCTCTTGTAGCGCTTCTCCGCCTTCATCTGCTCGACATAAGCTTGGGCTTCTTCGGGCGCTTTGCCGCTTTGCTCCTGCACAATTGTCCGCAGCGCCGCATCCACATCTTTCGCCATCTTCAACGCATCGCCGCAAACATAAAAATACGCTCCGGCGTCGAGCCACCGCCAAAGTTCAGCCGCATTTTCCCGCATCCGATGTTGTACGTAGACCTTGTGCTCTTTGTCGCGCGAGAAGGCGCAGTGGAGATGCGTAAGAAAGCTCTGTTTTTTTAACTCCTCAAATTCGTCGCCATAAGTGTAATCATATTTTTCGTGCTGGGCACCGAAGAAGAGCCAATTCCGCCCCCGTGCACCGACTGCCCGCCGCTCCTGCAAGAACGCCCGGAAAGGTGCGATCCCAGTCCCAGGGCCAACCATGATGATGGCGGCATCGCCCTCCGGCAGGCGAAAATGCTTGGCGACACTGGGAAAAACCGGCACCGGCCGATCATTGCAGCGTTCGGCCAGAAAAGTCGAAGCGACACCCTTTCGAAGTCGTCCATGCGATTCATAGCGAATGACATCGACGATCAGGTGAACCGACTCTGGGTAGACCCGCAACGAACTGGCGACTGAGTAGAGGCGGGGCTGCAACTTTGTCAGTAACCCAACAAATTCCTCCGGCTTGAATTTTGCCGATGGATGTTGCAGGAGGAAATCGATTACCTCCATTCCCCAGAGATAAACCTGCAGATCGTGTTTGTGATCGGGGCGAAGCAATTCCTCGAGCAGCGGCGCAGCCGAGGCCCGCTCAACGATCGCTTTTAGAAACTTCGGTGTTGGCGTGGTAATAGAGTAGTTGCGAAGTAATGCCTGGCGTAGCGGCGCCGTTTCGTTTTTTCCGGCCGGCACGATTTCCTCGCCAGTCGCACCGAGTGCACGAATGATTTCATCGACAAGTTCCGGGTCGTTTGTCGCGTAAACCGCCATCGAATCCCCGGGCTCGAAGGTTAATCCTGAACCGGCCAGCGAAATTTCGTGGTGCCGGGTTTCTTTGTTGCGATTTCCTTCGTTCAGCCTCCGATTAACGACCATTTTGGCCGGGAACGGATTGGTGCGCGAATAGGTCGGCGTCATTGCTTGCAACTACGCGGCGTCATCTCCGATGCAAGTGTGCACAGGATGACCTCCGCATCCGGCCTCGAAATTACCGGCCATCGCCGAAAAACAACACTCCGGGAACTCGGGGAACTTGACTGGTTAAACCAGTCAAGTTTCGCGCCGCCTCCGCTCCGGTTTTTTCCGTGCCGGCAAGGCTGATTACCTGGCTTGGGAGCTACTCGCCGTCGTCCCCGATGGCAAGCGTCGGGCAAACATCCATCGCGCGCTCGGCCACGACCTCCTCTTCATGGGTCGTTGGCTGCCGCGCGAAGTAAACATGCGTTTGATCCTCGCTGTAGTGCAACAACGAGGGTGCTTCCTCGAGACAATTTCGACAGAGAGCACAGGACGCATCGACATACCATCGTCCCGGCGCATTCTCCGGTTGTTTCATCGTCTTGTCAGCCATGGCGAAAGCTCAACAAGATTAGATAGCTTCAAACCTTGCAGCACAAGAGCGCGCCGCTAGCCTCTCGCGAGCGCGTTCTTGCATGCGCTCGTGCATGAATCATGACGAAGCGCCGCCAAACATTGCCCAAATCGCACCGCCATCGCGCGATCCCTACGCGGCATTTCGTTTCGCTAATTTCAATCTCTACATGACAGGAAATTTTCTCGCCTTCATCGGCCGCCAAATGTTGGCCGTCGCGGTGGAGTGGGAGATTTACCGACGCACGCATTCGGCGACTGCGCTTGGATTGGTTGGCCTGGTGCTGGTGATTCCCGTGTTCTGTCTTTCACTCCCGGCCGGACACCTCGCCGATAAGTACAGCCGAAAACACATCATTATGATTGCGCAGTTTTTCAGCGCAATCACTTCGGCGGGGTTAGCGATCGTTTCCTGGAAGCATCTCTCCATTCCGGCCTGGCCGGTTTTGCAGGAAGGCAACGGTTTGTTGCGTGCCATCGCCGGAGTTTTCGAACGTCATCAGCAGGCATTTCACTTCGACGATTTTTCCGTTCCGCTGATTTACCTTTTGCTGTTTATCTCAGGAATTGCCCGCACCTTCGCCTGGGCCGGGCGCGCCTCGTTTTTCCCGACCCTCGTCCCGCGTGACGTCTTCGCCAACGCGGTTACATGGAACAGCAGTGTCTTTCAAATTGCTTCAGTCGTCGGGCCTGCCATTAGCGGGTTCATTGTGGTGCACATTAGTTTTTCCTGCGTTTACGTCATCGACGCCGTCACTTCGTTTCTCTTTTTCCTGCTGATGTTGCCGATTCCGCGTGCGCCCGAGAAGAAAAAGCACGAGGCCCTGGATACCTGGCGCAGCTTGCAGGCGGGAATGCGTTTTGTTCTGAGCAAACACGTCATCCTCGCAACCATCACGCTCGATTTGTTCGCGGTGTTGCTCGGTGGTGCCACTGCGTTGCTCCCGATGTTTGCCGATCAAATTCTACGCGTCGGTGCGATCGGTCTCGGTTGGATGCGCGCGATACCGGCGGTCGGCGCCTTTGTCACTGCCCTTGTCGTCGCCTACCTGCCACCGATCAAGCGTGCCGGTGTGACTTTGCTTTGGTGCGTCACTGGGTTTGGAGTCGCCACCATTCTTTTTGGCTTGTCACAGGTGTTCTGGTTCTCGCTCGCGATGCTCTTTTTCATCGGCGCCTTTGACAGCGTCAGTGTGATTATTCGCGGGACAATCGTGCAGTTAGTCACCCCCGATGAAATGCGTGGCCGCGTTTCCTCCGTAAACAATATCTTCATTGGGACTTCAAATGAGTTCGGCGCGCTTGAATCTGGCCTCACTGCGGCACTGTTCGGCCCGGTGATTTCCGTCGTTGGCGGCGGGATCGGCACGATTCTGGTCGTTCTCGGCGTCGCAAAATGGTGGCCGGAGACGCGAAAGATTGGAAGATTGGACAAAACGCTCCGTTAGGAACATAGGCATTTAGCCGGTGCGCCGCGAGAAACACAGCAGGCCAAAAATCTGCTGGGCGCACCGGCTAAATGCCTATGTTCCTGTTAGGATTGCAAAGGTCGTCGTGAAAATCGCCGCTGCTCAAATCACTTCCACTCCCGGCGAGCTGGAAGGGAATCTGCGAAAGGTTCGTGATTTCGCATCGTGCGCGAAAGAATCTGGTGCGGACCTGATCGTGTTTCCTGAAATGATCGACACCGGTTATTCTATGCCGACAATTCAGAAGCACGCCACTTCGTGGAAAGAGGGTGCGGTTCCGCGACTCCAAGAAATGGCCAAACAGCTTTCACTTGCGATCGTCGCGGGCGTCTCTGATCGCGATGGCTCACACATTTACAATTCGCAGACGTTCATCGATGCCGGCGGCAGCATTCTTGCGAAGTACCGCAAGACGCACTTGGTGACAGCTGCGCCGTTGGACGAGCGCCCCGTCTTCGCGCCCGGGGACAGATTTGTGAGTTGCAACTTCAACAATTTCCATCTCGGCCTCACCATTTGTTACGATCTTCGGTTTCCTGAAGTTTGCCGCGCCCTTACACTGAAACACGATGCGAATGTGTTCATCAATTCGTCGGCCTGGCCATTTCCGCGCCTGGAACATTTGCGGATTCTGGCATTGACCCGCGCCATCGAAAACCAAAGCTATCTCATCGTCGCCAATCGAATCGGAACGGACGATGGTGTCACGTTCTGTGGCACGTCAGCGATCATCGATCCATACGGCGTCATCCTCGCCGCCGCTTCCGCTGATCGCGAAGAGCTGATTCAGGCCGAGATTTCACAAGAGGTGATCGATGCCGTCCGCCAGCGCATGGCGGTCTTCGATCATCGGCGGAGAGATTTGTATTAGTTTGGCTTTCGCTACCAAGCTCTGTCATCCCGCGCCGCGCAGAAAACGCCAGTCCGGCTCGGACCGAGGGACCTCACAAAGGTCAATGATGCTCCCGAACGATGTGAGATCCTTCGCTGCGCTCAGGATGATAAACAAAAAACGCCAGTCAGGCTCGGACCTAGAATGCGCCGTGGAGCGCGATCATTCCGTAGGGAGCGCTGCCGTCCTCGTGGAAACGGACGTTGGCACGATAGAAATCAAAGGTGCGATAGGGTTGGTAGCCGGCCTCGGCATTGAGCGAGAGCCAGCGGGTTACTTTCCAGTCAAATCCGACACCAGTTCGTATTTCGCTATAGGTCAGGACAGCGTGGTTCAGTCTGGGTATCCCATGGGCACTACCGAAATCGTCGCTCACCCGGAAGTTTGTTTGCTTTAAAGTCGCACCGAGATACAGAGTGAGGTTCTTGTTCCATTCGTATTCGAGGCGCGGCGTCGGCGCAACCGCATTCAAGACCCATTGCGGCTGAAATCTCCAACGAATCCCGCCGCCGGGAATGACCGGATACTTGCGTTCCACATCAATGCTAACGCCAAGAACCAACTGAAGATCGGGACTATAGATATAAGTACCACCGATCTCAAAGGGCATGTTGAAAACGTTCGATCCTGCCCGAAACGCCTCGCTGTAGACTCCCGGCGTTGCTTCCAGCCTAACAAGAATTGAATCGGAAAATTGAGTGTCGATTCCGACGATGGCGGCAACCGATTGCAGAGTATTGGGAAGCGGCGCATTTTTGCCCAAGCCGAAGGAGAATTGTTCGTATTCGAAGCCGAGGCGAAGAACGCCGAGTTTCACTCGCGGCGTGAAAACGAACCGGAGCAGGGTGTCGCTTTCATCGAAATCTTCCACTCGATGCGGTCCGCGTTCGACACTGGATTCACCGACATACGTTTCCTCAAAGGAATACTCGAGCGGCCAAAAGTCAGTCCCGAATGAGACGGTGGCCAGGAAAGTTACGAGGAGCAATTGCAGGCTGAAACTACGGGCGATCACGATTTCAACGTCCGCGTTCCTTGCGGAAACGCGCGATGGACTTGGCAATGTCTTTCATCATGGCCGATTCTGAGCCGAGTTTTTCCACGCCATGCAAATCGGCGAGCGCAGCCGATGAGACCATGTCGCCCCGCCAAACAAGGGTGTGCGGTTTACCGTCAATCTGCACGGGCCACATTTGATGGAGAGTAAGGGTGACGTAATAACCGCCACTGGAATAGTAAAAAGTATCGGCGGCCTGCACTGCACCCTCGGCGTTACGCGAATAAAACGCGCCCAGCGTGGACACCGCCAGATTATCGGCATTGAGCAATTCCCAATATAAGTCTGGCTTGAGCGACCCAGCGCCGCGTCCTATCCCGGTGCTGTCAAGTAGTCCGGCAAACTGCTTGCGAATCTTCGATTGTTCGCGGAGCAGACCAGTCAACTCCTCGCCGGCCCGCACAGTGGGACCAGCGTGATCGTATGGCGCCTCGGCCGACGTTCCGCCGCTGACAAAGGCACGGGCACGGCCAGCCATGACCCCCATCCAAAAGTCACCGCCCGCAGCGGAGAGCGCAGCATTGCCTCCCTTCCACCTCGCTGCTTCCTCGCGACTGAGCTGCAACTCGTTTCCCATTTTCGCGGTCGCATTCACCAGCGCGCGCACGGGACCGTTGTCTGGCGCACCTTTGATTCTGCCAAAAGTAGATTCCGTTACTGCACCAGAGATGTCGCCATGCAGAAAGACTTTGGGCTCATGATGCTCGGACGGATTCCAGTTGCGCATCGCCTCCAGATGCGGCGCGGGTGCTCCGGGCAAAATGTAGATGCTTTGCACCGACAAGAACCGCGGATTACTCATGGGCGGTCCGTGTGCAGTTTTCGCATCACTCTTTGCCAGCTGCGCCAGATCAATCTTATCGAAAATAGAAAAGCCGCTCAGTTCCGAGACTGGATCGGCTGACGTCATGCGGATGCCGACGAAAATAGCCAGGACGAGGGAGAGGAAGCCGCTCTTTTTCATGCGGACACTTCTAACGGCACGTTGCCGGGTTGCAAATCTTCCTCTGCCATCGCAATAACTTTCGAATATGGATGAACCAGTGATCGTGCTCGACAGGCTGAGCAAGCATTTCGGCAACGTTCAGGCGGTGCGGGAAGTTTCCCTCACCATTTCTCCGGGGACCATCTTCGGATTTCTTGGTGCTAACGGCGCTGGCAAGACGACCACCATCCGGATGTTATGCGGTCTGACCCATCCGACCGGCGGAAAAGCGACCATCGCAGGCCACGACGTCTGGCAGGAACGGCAGCAGGTGCGGGCGAAATTTGGTTACGTCGCGCAACGCTTTAGTTTGTATCCCGACCTCACGGTGGAAGAGAATTTTCGCTTTTTCGGCGGCGCGTGTCGCGTGCCCATAACGGAATTGAATGAACGCATTACGAATCTGTTGGGCCTCACTGATCTAAGGGAAAAACGCAACGTCGCGGCTGGTAGCTTGTCGGGCGGGATGCGGCAGTTGCTCGCGCTCGGTTGCGCGCTGGTGCATGACCCGCCTCTGCTCTTTCTCGATGAACCGACCTCGGGTCTCGATCCGGTCCATCGGCAGCAGATTTGGAACCTGCTCTATGACTTAAGTCACGCGGGTAAGACGATCTTCGTCACCACTCACTACATGGATGAAGCGGAGCGTTGCACAGAAGTCGGTTTTATCGAAAGCGGCCGACTCCTCGCCAAAGCGTCGCCGCGAAATCTGAAAGCGAGTTTTCGCACGAAATTGCTCGAGATCGATGTCGACCCGGTGATGCCGGCGCTGGTTCGGTTGCGCAATCTCCCCGGCATTCTCGGTGTCTCGTTGCGCAGTGGCGCGCTTCGAATCTATGCGCCCGATCCTGGGACACTGCTCCAAAGCTGGCAAACAAACTGGCCTTTCCCCGATTTGAAATTGTTAGGCGAACGCTGGGTCGAACCGGACATGGAAGACGTGTTTACGGCGTATTCGCAGGGCTATGATGCCGTGCTGAAGGATGGGATATGAAGAAAACATCGAACATATGAAGAAGAAAACATCGAACGCCGAACGCCGAACGTCGAACACCGAACTGAATGTGCGGCCGTTTCGGGTGCATGAGGGCAATTTCGAATACAGAGTCTCGAAGAATACGAAGTATGATCTTGAAGATAGATTATTGGAGTTTGCCGTCGCCCTTGTTGAACTGACTGATGACTTGCCCAACACCAGAGCAGGCAATCACATTGCAGGCCAGCTTCTCAGCTGCGGAACGTCGCCATACGGTCATCACGGCGAAGTTGAGTCCGCGGAATCCCGTAAAGATTTTGTTCACAAACTCAAGGTCTGTTTAAAAGAGCTGCGTGAGACTAGACGCTGGCTCAGGCTGGTATCACGCCTCAAGAAGATGAATCGCGATCCGCGCCTGGTTCCGTGCCTCGCTGAAGCCGAAGAGCTTATCAGAATCTTTGTCGCAAGCGTTCGGACGGCGGAGAAACGCAACGTATGATGTCACAGCAAGTACAGTTCGATGTTCGGCGTTCGGCGTTCGGTGTTCGGTGTTTGCTTCTTATCCTTTCGTTGAGCGTTGGACGTTGTCTTTTGCTCTGCCCCACATTCGGTGTTCGATGGTTGCTCTCATGAACTCCTCTCTCCACGCCATTCTCAGTGTCGCCTACAAGGAGTTTCTCCATATTTATCGCGACAAACGAGTGCTGCTTTTGCTTCTGATTTTGCCGCCCCTTTTCATTTTGCTCTTCGGTTACGCTTTCGAATCGAGCGACATTACCGATATCCCCGGCCTACTGGTTAATCGCGACAACACGCCGCGCACCCAGCGTTTTATCGACATAGTGCTGCAGAACAAAACGTTTCAGTGGCGCCAGGCCCCACCCGAAATCACCAACGAATCGGATCTTCTCGCCCACCACGTCCAGGCCGCACTGATCGTTCCACCCGGCTGGAGCGATTCTCTGAACGCGGGTAATCCGAAACCACTAACGCTTTACCTCGACGGGAGCGACATCAACTTCGCCGACGCTGCGGAGGGCGGGGTGCAAAAAAGCCTGGCCGATTTTCAGATGAAAGAGCGCGACCTAATCGTCGAGGACCTGCCGGACGAAGTGATCGAGCTGGGCAAACAATTGCCGGTGCAGATTCGCAAGCAATTTGTGTCGCTGATGGAAGCGTGGGCGGCCAAGAGAACAGTGCTCTACAACCCGAAAGAGCGTTTCATTGATTACGTTATTCCGGGAATTATCGGGCTCATCTTACAATTGCTCACGGTCACGTTGATGGCATGCACCATCGCACGCGAACGCGAGTCCGGAACGCTTTACCAATTGATGGTTACGTCACTGAAGCGTGGCGAAATCGTCGTTGGTAAAATCCTGCCGTACCTTGGCGTCTCGATCGTAATCATCGCAGTGATCGCGTTTGTCGCCGGTTTTCAATTTCACGTGCCATTCTATCAACCGCCCGCGTTGATGCTGATCTGTCTCCTCTTTCTGCTTTGTTCGCTCGGGCTTGGGCTTCTGATCTCCGCTTTCTCCAGGACCCAGACCCAGGCGATTCAATTCTCCGTCTTCTTCTTGCTGCCGGTCTTTGTCTTGTCCGGTGCCTTCGCTCCGCTCGAGCAACTGCCCAAAGCCATCCGGTATCTTTCGGAAATTTTTCCGCTCACCCATTTCTGCCGCGCCTTCCGGCTGGTCAACATGTATCAAGCGTCGACGGCGTTTTATCTGAAGGACCTGATAGTTCTGTTTGCCGGCGCGATCATTACCTTCATCGGCGCCGCCCTCCTGTTGCGTCGAATCGAAGAGTAAACGGATTCGAAAAAGTGCAAAACCGAAGAAGAAGAGTTGCACGACCAATCGATCTAACGGGAACGATGCTAATTTGAACAATCGAAGAAATGAGATTTTTGGTACGAATTGTTGGTTTGGCTGTAATGATCGGTTTGGGCAGCACGATCGCGGCGTCGAACGAGCCGCCAAATGCCACGCCGCAGGATGTGTTCGACGGGATGCGGCAGAGTTTTCAGGCGCAAAAGGCGAAAGGGGTGCACTTGAAATATCAATGGCAGTTGAGCGGGCCCAAAGGCGGCGAATGGTGGATCGAAGTGAATGATGGCAAATATCAAATGGGGCGGGGGAAAATCGATAAACCCGATGTCACATTTGTCGCGACTGATAAAAACTGGGTGGCGCTTTCTAACGGTACACTCGGCGGCAAATGGGCCTTCTTTACCGGGCGATTAAAAATTCACGGTAGCCAAAACGCGGCGCGGAAACTCGACGAAATTTTTCCTTAATTTAGCGACGGGCTAGCGCCAGGGCCTCACTGCGCACAAAGCATACCGGCTATTGCACCTTTCACTTCGTCACACGAGATGCCTTCCATGTCGCGGGCATTCGGTGGTGGAGGCGGATGCGGTCGTTTGAGCTGGAGCGCGACGTAGCGTGCCGATCTATCCAGCGGACACAAATTTTCAGCCGGGCACAAATCGTGGAGTAGACAGACGATGGGACAACCGATAGCGAACCCGAGGTGCAAGATTCCTGTGTCTGTTGTGAGTAACATTTTTGTGAGTTGAAGCAGGGCTGCGGTCTCGGCGAGCGTAGTCTTGCCAGCAAGATTGATAACACCGGGACACGCTCGCTCCATGGCGTTCGCTCTTTCCAGATTCTCTACCCCGCCGGTGAGAATGATCTTGTGCGGAAAGTGATCCGAAAACCAGCGAAGGATGGTTACGTAATTTTCCACCGGCCAATCGCGCCAGAAATAGATTCTGCCACCGCCTGTTTGAAAAACGACGTAGGGATGATCGATCCAGTCGGCGAATCGGCGGCGAAGAGCTACGCTCTCCTCCGCCTTCACCTCGTAGATCATTCGCGGCGCTACCGCCGATCCGCCGGCGTACCGCGCCACTTTCAGAGGCATTACGACATCATGTCGCGTATCTTCGACTTTAACGGGATGAGCTGCGAGAAAGGCGAATCTTTCATACAAATTCGCGTAGGTGACCGTGGCATTCCGGTTAATCCAGTAGGCCAGCGGATAAACCTCCTCATTAACGTGTAGCACTACAACAAGATCGGGACGATCGCGTCGGAAGCGCCAAAGTAATCTAAGTTGACGCAAAGGGGATTTCCCGAATGGCACGACCTCATCCACGAATGGGTTATGCAAAGCCACGGCTTGTCTTGTCCGATGCGCACACACGATCAGTTTCGCGCCGGGATGACCCAATTTTAGACTGTGGATCGCCGCCGAATCGAACAAACCATCGCCGATGCCGATAGTGCTAAAAACGAGGATCAGACGCCCTTGACGTGGTAGCGGTTGTGGGCGTGGCGGCAACAAGCGGGCGAGGAATTTGGACGCCCAAAAGGTTGTGATCTTGACGAACCTATTCCACATCGCCAGGAGCGGGATAAAGGAGGATTTCGCACAGGTCCTCTGGCCTGCGCAACTCGAGATAGAGGCTTGCTTTGTTTAATTACGGCGGCAAATGTCAGCTTACGGGAGCCAGGCCGCGGCGAGCAAGCTCGACGAAATATTTCCCTAAAATTTCGCTTCAACCGCGATCCTGACGTATGGCGCCGGATCAGTCCGCTTCGACTGATTGACCCGGAAGAAATCGAAATTGCGCTGAATTGTAGCGCCCGCGCCCACACTGATCTTAAACGGTTTAAAGCCCGAATACCCGACCTGCAAACCGGCGCGATACTCACTGTATTGAACGACCCCGTCGTCCAGTTGCAGTTTCCGCTCTGTTGTATGCACTTGATCTGTGCGGGCTCCGAGAAAGTTGAGTTCCCCAATTGCCCGTATGTCCCAGTCGTCATTTGGCTCATACACCAGCGCAGGCTTTGGAAATACAGCCTGTAAGCGCAGCTTGTCGCTAATCAGCCAGGTAATACCACCACCCGGGGCGACAACTGGATCCTGGAATTGGCCCCAGCCGAAACCGACGGTGGCGAAGATTTTGTCCTTCTTCAAAGGAAAGCTCACATACGCTCTGCCGGGGACATCGAAAGCGTTCCAGCTGATGTGATCCTGGAAATAAAGTCCAGGCTCCAGCTCGATAGCTGCGCCTGCATGATCTTTCACCACGTACTCCAGCGCCAGATGTCCATACAGTCCCTGCAGATGATCAGGCAGGCCGTTGTTGGTGCCGTCGAAATCATAACGCTCGTATTCGACGCCGGCGCGAAAATACCATTTGCCAGTGATTAAAAATCGATGGTCGTAGCTGAAGTTGTTGTAAAGCGAATCGCCATGCCCAAGTTTGGATTCCTCAAAATCGCTCTCGAACGTGTACGTCGTCTCGTAGCTAAAAAGATCGTGTGAATTCTCCTCCTCGGGTTTGGCTGCCTGCTGTATTTCCGGTTCGGTTCCGGCAAAGAGGCGGACGGCGTCGGCAGCAATGCCAAAAATCGAGAAAGCGAGAATGAGTAAACCTCGCGTGATCCTTGGAAGTTGTGTTTTATGCATGGTTAGTTTGGAGTAAGTCGACATGGTTAAATCGGATGCGCGAGTCGTGCTTGATGTATCGGATTAAGTCAGGGTCAGCAAGCGATGATTGCAAAAAACGTGCCGCCAGAGGTTGTCGGGCAAAGTCTGACTTCACCGGCGACGCGGATCATCAATGCTGAAATGACAGGCGAAGATGCTCGATTCTGGAAGCGATTCTGGGGCCCGTGCGCTCCCCGGACGAGGAGGAATCGAGGCAAAATTCTTGCTCAAAAAAAGTTGCAAATTCGCTACCCTGGATATATTCCGCTTCCACCGTTTTTTGTGTTCACCGCCTCCTTTTCCCCTCAGAGCGGCGCGACCCTGGCTTTGGTCAATCCGTTAGCCGGTGCCGACCATCAAGTCGCCGGTTGGTTTCACGGGCATCTCACCCAGGCATTCGTCAATTTTCTCCGTGTCTTGAGCGAGCCCGGTGCCGCCGAATGGATCGGCGTTGTGCTAGTTGTCGCCGTAATATTGTTAGTTTGGAAACGAGCATGGCCCGCTCTCGCCACCATCATTATCGCCGTTCCCGGCGGGATGTTGCTAAACGAATTGCTGAAGCTGGCGGTGCACCGGCATCGACCGTTTCTGGACGGCTGGTTCGTCGATTGGTCGGGCTACAGTTTCGCCAGTGGCCATACCATCGGGGCGACATTGCTTTACGGTCAATTGCTGCTGTTTGTGCTGCCAGTGATAAAATCGAAACGTCGGCAAAAATTGGCCA
>JBKPMO010000176.1:0-4403 GCA_046732175.1 Verrucomicrobiota bacterium | reverse complement strand
TCCGCTGGCGCTGGCATTGATCACGCGAAAATTCGGACCGATGGGGCGCAATTTCTCGACCAGCAGCATTGGCCAGGCTTGGCGCGGACTAATGGCAAGGCCTTCCGATAGACTATCGCCGAACACAAAGATGGTTTTTGTTTGCGACGGATCAGTCGCTCGGGCGCACCCAGGTCGAGCGCAGAACAGCGAAAACAGTACCGCCGCCGCAACTCTAGTTCGCCATTGCCTCGGTCGTTTCCGCATTTTCAATGACGACATTTAGGACCCGGGGCCGCTATCATGGCGTATAAATTTCAATCAGACCAATACCGCTGGTGTTATTTCTGCCGGATAGGATGGCGGTGTAATTGCCCGGCATCACGGTTCTCAGAATCGCGGACTCCAGATCATTGGTCGGCGCCAGGCCAGTCGTCTGAATTGCCGCCTGCTGCGAGTCTTTCCAATCATTGTTGTTCGTGAGGACATTGCCGTTGCTATCGAGCAACCTAAGGAACGGGTCGGCCAGCGCGCCTGAGACGCCATGTTGCGCAAGGCTTGGCCCGAGTCCGCGAACCACCACCTGAATACTGTTTGTGCCTCCGCCGGCGATAAAGCCGCCAATTATCACTGCCTGACCAGTGCCGACAAAACCTCGAGTCGAAACGTTTGCTAACTGCGCAACGAAGGGGTTACCTACATCGTACACTTCTACCAGTCCGATACCGGTGGTACCATTTTTGCCGGATAGGATGGCGGTGTAATTGCCCGGCTCCACGGTTCTCAGAATCGCGGACTCCAGATCATTCGTCGGCGCCAGACCGGTTTCCTGAATTGCCGCCTGCTGCGAGTCTTTCCAATTATTGTTGGTCCAGAGGACCTTGCCGTTGCCATCGAACAAGCTAAGGAACGGGTCGGCCAGCGCGCCTGAGACATCTTGCGTGAGGGTGGGCCCCAGCCCACGGATCACTATTTGTTTAGATTGTGTTCCCGTGACGATGAATCCGGCAATGGCAACGCTTTGTCCGGTTTCGACCGAGGCGCGAGTTGAGAGGTTGGTTATGTGGGTCTTGCAGCTCAGCAATACCGCGCAAGCCAGCGAGCAAAAGAGCGCGAAAAAACTTGTGCGCAGATGTGATATCAGTCGGTTCCGATTTTTCATACACTTACCTTCCTTTCATTGAGAACTCATTTCCGACCTTTCATGGAGGTACTGCAGGAAATCCGGCCAGATATAACGCGGAAAATTTGGGGATTTTAGAAATCGGCCTTTGGTTCAGCTCAGACGCCTGCAAGCAAAAGCATTCTGATGTAACAGATGGAATGACCGCTAAAGGAAAAGTAAGATGAAGATGCTTGTACGTCGGCGAAAGATCCGAAGCGTTGTGAAATAACTTTTAAAGCCGTCATGCGCCCAAGCATGAAGGCTTTTTGCTAACTATGCGTTTTGTGGATCAACTTAGGGGGCAAACAGAATCTGTCCGGTATAGGTGCCCGCGCCGGAGAAATTGCATCCTGGCTCGGGGGCGCCTACGTCACCCTCAACCGTTACTTCATCGTACACACCGGCTAGAGCGCCGGTTCCCTCTCTGCCCACGGCGCGCAGAGTTTCCTGGCCGGTCACAGCGTTGCCTATGCCTTCAAAAGTGACTTGCAACGTGCCGGTGCCCGACCTGCCGGTAACCGAACCGGTGAAGACAAAGCTGCCGTGCTTTGTTATGGAACCGTCGCGATGAACTACATCTAGCTCGGTGCCTACGAAAGATCCGGTGAAAGTGTCAGTAAGCGTTCCTGAAATGTTGAACATGATAATCACGTTTTCACCGACTTGGCGAGGAGGAGCAGCGTATTTGAAGCAGGCAACAAACTCTCCCTTTGCAGGGAGTGGAGGTCCGCTAGCTTCAGCGCTCGGCAACGTTAATTGCGCGCCGACAATTACGAGCGCACAAAAACTTGTGCGCAGATGTGATATCAGTGGGTTCCGATTTTTCATACACTTACTTTTCTTTCATTGTTCTGGCCTTCCGTGATCTCTCGTCATTGAGAACTCATTTCCGACCGTTCACAGAGGTACTGCAGGAAATCCGGCCAGATATAACGCGGACATTTCGATTTTTGTACAAGCCCGCCTGCTGTCTCCGCGGTGGTGGGCTTACGGCGTGTCAGGCAAGTGTTGAAGAGGCAAGCGCGACTACGCGTCGTCGCGGTAAGAGCTACTCCGAAAGCTTTCGTGCGCAGGCGACCGGCGAGGCGTGGCAGGCCGCGGATGAAAACCAGGAACAGAGAAATAAGGAGGAAAGGGGGCCTCCACTAGTCTCGCGAGAGGCAGTCCTGGTACGGAATCTCAACCACTAATGGACACAAATGAACACGAATATAAACCGGATTAGTGTCGATTCGCCCGCCACGCCGAAGCGGGGCGAAGGCGGATGTTGATTCGTGGTTAACAGTGGCCAGCACATTTAAGTCGGCGAGGAAAGCGCAGATGTTCAGCCGGTGGAGAGTGCCGCCGCGCTGGGCGGCCTGCACTCTTGATTCGATCATCGAAGGACTTCCTCGAACGCCGCGCGTCACGCTCAGCGCGGTAGGCACTGGGTGTGTGCCTCGAGCAACGAGACGGTCACGGTTCCGTCCGGAGTCACAGTTGTTTGCACGATGAGGTGGAAGACCACGCGCGAGCCGTCTGCTCCCACTGCGACGAGGTTAAAGGGTCCACCCGTGGTCAACTGCTGGCCCCTCTGATTGTTGTACGTTGTGTTCGTGAAGTGACCGGTGTACGTGAGAGCGGACGGGTCGTCTGGCGTGAATGTCAGAAGCCCGGTCTGGCTATCGACCATATGGGAGACCCCGTTGCCGAAATCGGTGACATGGAGAACGTCGCGCCCGGCAAGGTTCACCGTCCCGCTTCCGCCGGTGCAGGGATTGTCGGCCGTGAACGAGATGCTGAAATTCGTGGTAATGGTGGTAGTCACCCCCGGCGGGTTGCCACTCGCCACCGGAGCGACGATCGCCGCCAAGAGAGCGGTGACCGCAAGCGCCATCACTATTATCGTGTTTCGATTTTTCATACACTTACCTTTCATTGTTTTGCCTTCCGTGACTTCTCGTCATTGAGAAGTCATTTCTGGCTTCACAAAGGTACTGCAGCAAATTCGGCCAGATATAACGCGGAACGTTTCGATTTTTTGTAGAAGCCCGCATGTTGTCGCCGCAATCGTTGGCCTACTGCGCGTCAGGGAAGTGTTGAAGCGGCAAGCGCGGACGACGCATCGTCGCATTAAGAGCTACTTCGAAAGCTTTTGCGAACTACTCCGGGCAGACACCGGATGTCACGGATAAGGAACCGAGACTTAAAACCACGAATAAACACTAATGAACACGAATTCCTAAACCTGGTTAGAAACGATTACGCGTATTCATGGCTAGCTTCTTCTGCTTGTCTTCGCAGAGTTTTTGGAACGCGGGATCCGCGCGTAACAGATCCCAGACCAAATCGAGCCCTAAAATGCCGGCGTCTCAGAACCTCTTCTTCAGTCCGACGTACCAAAACCGGCCTTTGATCGTGGCAATCGACTCATCGTAGCCGTTCTCAAAGTTGCCGGCGGCGAACGGCGGATCTTCATCGAGCACGTTCTGTATCCCAAGGGAAATGGTGGTGTTATTCAACCACCAGCGCCGTCCACCGGGGTCATACTCAGCGGTGGAGACCGGCAAGACGTTTTTCTCCTTGCCATCGGTCATCTTTACCTTCTTACCGCCATCCTTGGCGTAACCAGGAACTGGCACGGACGGCGCGGCTCGCGGCAGGTTGAACGTGTAGTTCAAGATGAGATCCAGCGTAGTCCACGCCGATATTTTCCGCGCGGGAGCGTCAAAGTCGTCATGGTATTGGCCAGTCCAGTGGACCACTGCGCCGGCATCGAGACCTCGCATCCACGTGTCGGGCGGCCCCTCATAGTACAAAGCGAAACTGGCGCGATGCCATGGGAAACTGTTGGTAAGAAAAAACGTACCCGAGATCCCAAACCCTTTCGTGTTAGGCGCAGACTGAAACTCGACCCGGGAGAGCCATGTGCCGTTGACCGTGAATGTCAGCCGACCATAATCTCCGTGGCCAAAAATCGACGACTCCAGAATGTAGGTCGCTTCGTAGTCGAGACCTTCGCCGAGGGCTTCAGGAAGGTTGAGGTTAGGATTGATTACCAAGGTAACTGGACCAACCACGCCTGGAGTGCTGCCGGGCGCACGAAACACCAGCGGCCCGTTCTGCACAGCAGGTGGTTCGGGCGGGGGGTTATCGTCAATAATGAATTCCGCGGGGGGGCCGATCAATATGAATGATCGCAGGTGAAAATGCCACCAATTCGCGCTCACGGTCAGACCCTTGAGCCAATTCGGGCTGTAAACGAGCCCGTAGGTCCATT